>JANWLH010000001.1 GCA_025450915.1 Candidatus Limnocylindrales bacterium
GGGATCGAGACCGAGCTCCGGCGGCGCGGTGTGCGGGCCGGCGACACCGTCCGGATCGGGCGGATCGAGCTCGAATGGGACCGCCAGCCCTGGGAGAACGCTTGACCGGAGCGGCCGGCCGGCTCGGACTCCTCGGCGGGACCTTCGATCCGATCCACAACGGCCACCTGGCGATCGCCAGGTCCGTGCGGGCCTCGCTCGATCTCGACCAGGTCGTGTTCATCCCGGCGGGCATCCCGCCCCACAAGCCGGGCCAGCGGATCACGCCCGGCGTGGATCGCGCGGCGATGGTCGCCCTCGCAATCGGCGGTGATCCCGGCCTGGGCCTGAGCATGATCGAGCTCGAGAGGCCCGGTCCCTCGTACGCCGTCGATACGCTGGCCGCCCTGGCCGGCGGCGAATCGGGCCGGCCTCGCACGCTCGAGTTCGTCCTGTCGGCCGAGGCGTTCGCCGGGTTCCCGACGTGGCGCGAGCCCGGCCGGATCCTGGACCTCGCCCGCCTGGCGGTCGTCCCGCGGGCCGGGGCGCGACCAATTGACGAGGCCTGGATGGACGCCTCCCTGCCCGGCTGGCGCGGGCGAGTCGACTTCGTCGACGGGCCCCTGGTCGATGTCTCGGCCTCGGTCATCCGCGACCGGGTCCGGGCCGGCACCTCGATCGTGGGCCTCGTGCCGGCGGCCGTCGCCGACTACATCGCGGCCCATCACCTCTACACTGAGCCCCTGTGAAGAAAGCCTCGCCGATGCCCAATACGACCGACCCTGCCCCGCCGGTCGATTCCGCCGAGCCCACCAAGCGATCGGCCGCCCGCTCGAGGACGAAATCCGCGGCCACGCCCGCGGTCGAGCCCGTCCCGCACACCATCGGGCTCCCGAAACGGCCCCGGCCGGCCCGCAAGGACGCTGCCGCGGGGCGCCTCGACATGGCCCGCCGGATCGTCGCCCTGGCCGAGGACAAGAAGGCCGCCGACATCCTGCTGCTCGACCTCGAGGGGCTGACCACGCTGGCGGATGCGTTCGTCATCTGCTCGGGCGGCTCGGAGCGCCAGCTCGAATCGATCGCCGACGGGATCGTCCGGGGGATGCGCGCCGAGGGGATTCGCCCGATCGGGACGGAAGGCCTTCCCGCTTCGCACTGGATCCTGGTCGATTTCGGCGACGTGATCGTGCACATCTTCACGCCCCCCGAGCGCGACTACTACGGCCTCGAGAAGCACTGGTCGGAGGCCAAAGCCGTCCTGCGCGTGCAGTAGGCCGGGTCCCGGTCAGGGGTACTGATGGGTCATGTCGGCTGATCCGTCCTGGGGCGAGCATCTGAACCCACGGACGCCACGGGTGTCCCGATCAGAGGTCCAGGATCCGTGCCTCGCCTGCGCGAACGTTGCCCCACATGCGATCACAAGCTCGTGATCACCCGGTTCGACACCACGTTCCGGCTGCCCGACAAGACCGAGCGGCTGTGCTTCGGCATCCCCGCCGGGCTGTGCGAGGACTGCAGCCAGCTGTACATCGACCCGGACCTGATCGAGCTCCTCGACCTTGGCGAGAGCCGCTGCGTCTTCGCGATCGAGAGCGACCTCGTCGTCCAGGAGCAGGCCTGGTCGAGCGCCGAATAGGCGCCCTGTCGTCGCGGCGCGTTCAGCCGCGGACGACGAACTCCGTCAGCCACAGCGTGAATCCCAGCTGACGGGCGTGCTCGCCCGAACCACCGGCGCCTGAGCCCTTGACGGTCGCGTCGAGCTCGAGGAGACCGACCAGGGCGGCTTCCAGCTCGGCCGGCGACCAACGTCGTGCCTGCGTCTCGAGGGTGCGTGCCCGAAACTCGTGGAGCTTCATTGCCCGGGCCGCGATCACCAGGCTGGCGCCCTGCGCGATCCGATCGGCGAGCTCGAGGAGCTCCCGGATCCGGCGGTGGAGGAGCACCACGATCACCGGCTCGGCCGTCACGGCGAGGGCGCGTTCGAGGTGGGCCGCCGCATCTGGACGGCGCATCCCGACCGCGTCGGAGAGCGCCCACAGGGAGCTCGGGACCATCTCGGGGACGATCGCCCGCACGTCCTCGGCGCTCAGCTCGCCATCGAGCCGGTACAGGGCGGCCTTGTCGAGCTCGCCCGCGGCGAGCTGGCCGAGACCACCGAGATCGGCGTCGCCCTGGCCGACGAAGCCGCCGATCCGCCGGGCCAGCTCCTCGGCCGCCCCCTTGCCGAGGCGCAGGCCGATCACGGCGGCGCGGTCGTGGATGAACCGGGTCAGCCCGCCCTGGGTGAGCGCCGGAATCGCCCGGACCTCGCCGCCCGCAGCCGCGACCGCATCGCGCAGCCCGCTCCGACCGGCATCCAGCGGCCGGCGGTCGGTGGGCATCGCGTCGAGCGGATCCACGAAGGCCAGGGCATTGCCCGGTGCGACGAGGCTGACGATGCCGAAGAGGGCATCACGGGTCGCCTTGGCCCGGAGCAGTGGGGCCGGCTCGAGGACGATCGCCAAAGTTCCGCCCCCGAACATTGAGCCCGTCGCGATCCGCTCGCCGATCGCCTCCACGGTCGTCATTGCGCCCTTCACCCGCCACCGTCCAAGCGGCTGACCGCCGGGACCCGCGACTCGTTCGCCGAGCGCGAGCGCCGCCGCTTCGAGCTGGTAGTCGTCGATCCCGTAGTAGTAGCCCAGCGACGCGGGCGGCGTCCCGCTCATGCGGACTTCTCCGTCTGCCGAGAGATGCAGGCCAGCGCCAGGGCGCGTCCCGTCCAGCGCAGGCGGCGAACCGCTGCGGGGTCGACGCCCGCGGCCCGGCACACGTCCGCCTCCAGGTGCTGGGCGCGTGACCAGGCCAGGCCCCGTTCGGGGCCGCCCCAGCCGCGGTCGTTGCCGTAGCGCCGTTGCCATTCCGCGAAGCGGGCCGACATCGGGGCGAGGCGCTGGGCGGCCCGCTTGTCGGCATAGGCGACGATCCGCTCCTCGCGGCCGGCGAAGGCCGACCAGGTCCTGTAGCGCTCCTCGTCGACGAGCCGCCCGGCCGGGTGGTTGGCGACGAGGCGGGCAAGCTCGGCGTGGCCCTGTTCGGTGAGCCAGGCGGCACTACCGTCACCGTGGGGGAGGGCGCGGATCGGGTGATCGCGCGGCAGCCGCTTGCGCAGCACCTTGTCCACGTCGTGCAGGAGTGCTGCGGCCTCGACGGCGGGCCGGTTGACGGGGATACCCCGGGCGTTGATCCGGAGGGCCAGCCAGCCCGCGACCTCGGCGACGGCCCGCGCGTGGCGCAGGGCGCGCGGCGACGGATCGATCGAGAGGAGCAGTGCCGCCGCCTCGACCCTGGTCGGGATGGACATCAACTCGATGGTACAGGCCGTCTTCGCCGGCTGCGGTGGCCGCCCTCGCCGCCGGCGGGTCCCGGGCAACGGCCGGCGAACCCGCGAGCTGCGGAGTGACGATCGCGCACCGGAAGGCACCGAGCGCGGATCGACCGGGCGCGACGGCGAGTTGGCCGTAGCCACCACCCGGCGCCGTTGCCGTGGCCGGACCGCCGTGCTCGGCCTCGACCTCGAGCGTCCGCCCGTCGAGGGTCGCCTCCACGGTTCCATTGCGATCGGTCCGGTAGAGCCGGGCGCCGCGCGCCTCGACCCGCTCGAGCGTCTCGGGCGCCGGATGCCCGTATGGATTCACGGCGCCGACGGACACGATTGCGACGCGCGGACGGACGGCGTCGAGGAAGGCATCGGTCGATGAGGTCCGGCTGCCGTGATGGGCGACCTTGAGCAGATCCACCCGGGGCAGGCCTCGCGACAGCAGGATCGGGTCGATCTCCTGCTCGATGTCGCCGGTGAGCAGGAAGCGCTGCTCGCCGAACGCGCCGAGAAGGACGATCGAGACGTTGTTGATCGACGTCCCGCCATCGGGTGGGTCCCGTGGCACGGCGTCCCGGTCGGGCCAGAGGACCTTGAGGTCGATCGAGTCGAGGTGCAGCCGATCGCCGGTCGAGAGGAGCTCGGGGGTCCGGCCGTCGAGGGCGAGGTCCGCCCGGAACGCGTGATACGCGGGACCCGGCCCGACCATTCCCGGCTCGAAGACCCGGCCGATCCGGTAGCTGTCGATCAGCCTGGGCAGCCCGCCGGCATGGTCCTCGTGAGGATGGCTCAGGATCAGGACGTCGATCCGCCGGTCCCACGGCGGGAAGCGCGCATCGAGCTCGAGAATCAGGCGATCGGGATCGGGACCACCGTCGATCAGCATCCGGGCACCGCGATCGCCCTCGACAAGGATCGCGTCGCCCTGTCCGACGTCGAGGACCGTGATATGGATCCGGCCGTCGGGCCGGGCCTCGAGGCCCGCGCCGGCCACGGTCAGGGCGAGGACGAGGCCGGCAAGGATGGCCGTCATCGCGCGTCCCGGTCGCCATGACCGCGGCTTCCGGTCCTGTCGGCGGCTCATGCCGGCCGGGTCATCCGGGAGCGGATCCGACCACCAAGCTGGCTGCCACCCGCAACGAAGAGCGCTGCTCCCGCGGCGATCCCGGCAGCGACGACGTTCAGCGGCGGAGCCAGGCCGAGGCTGGCGAAGGGCAGGCTCGCGGCCAGGCGTACCAGGGCCACCATCAGTCCGAGGAGGGCCCAGGCAGGCAGCCCCAGGATGGTCACGATCGGCGGTGGCACGCCCACGGCACCGAGCCAGCCGGCGCCGAGGGCCAGCGCGCCGGCGGCCATGGCCGGTGGGACGATCGGCACGATGACCAGGTTGGCGAGCGGAGCGACGATCGCCAACCGGCCGAAGGTGAGCAGGACGACCGGCAGCGTGGCCGCTTCGGCCGCGATCGAGATCGCGAGGCTCTCGGCGAGCCAGCCGGGCAGAGCATGCCCGCGAATCGATCGCAGCCGGCTGGTGAGCCGTCCGGACCAGGCGATCAGCCCGGCGGTCGCCAGACCGGACAGGGCGAAACCGGGATCGGCCACGGTTGCCGGATCGATGAGGAGCAGGAGCAGTGCCGCCCAGCCGAGCGCGGCCAGGGCCGCACTGGACCGGCCGGCGGCCCGCGCAGTCAGGCCGATCGCCGCCATCACCGCGGCCCGGTTGACCGACGGAGATGCCCCCGCGACCAGGGTGTAGCCGGCGATCGCCGCGAGCGTGACGATCGTGCGTGTCCTCGATCCGACCCGACTGCCGAGCAGGGCGGTGACCGTTGCGGCAACGATCGCGATGTTCCAGCCCGAGATCGCCACGATGTGCGAGACGCCGGCCGTCGTGAACGCGGCCGCCAGGTCGCGATTGACCCGATCGCGCAGGCCGATGAGGATTCCGTCGGCCAATCCCGCCTGGGGCTCGGGCAGGGCTCGTGCCAGGGCCTCGGCCGATTCGCGCCGGACCCCGTCGAGGAATCCCTGCGGACCATCCGGTCCGGCGATCACGGCGAGGGTCGGGGAGCGCAACGAGCCGGCGGCTCCCAGCCGTCGCAGGTAGGCGCCGAAATCGTCGTCACCGGGCCGTCTCAGCGAGCCGCGCACGACGATCCGATCGCCCGGCCCGATCTCCGGGTAGCGCGGCAGGAGCGCCTCGACGAGCGGGCCATCGTCACTCGCCCCGGCCACGAGCCGGATCAGGGCAATCTGCTCGACGCCCTTCGGCGGACTGATGCTGACGACGGCGGCCTCGACGCCTGAGCTGACGTCCAGGTCCGCCGATTTCGCAAGGCTGACAGACGCGGCCGAACCGGCGACGCTACGGCCGAGGATCAGCAGGACCCCCAGGGCGATCGCCGGTAGGTCGCTGAGGAGCCGGCGATGCCCGCCGACCCGCCGGCCGGCGATCAGGGCGGGGCCCGTCGTGACGACCGTCGCGAGGGCCATGAGGCCGATCGGCACCGCGACCTCCGTCCCGGCACTCCAGGCGAGGGCCCCGACCACGGCGCCGATGGCCAGCCGACCGCTCCTTGGAACGCGGGGCCCGTCCGGCATCGGCTTCAGCGGACCGTCACCAGCTTCTCGATCTGGGCATATTCGGCCGCGCCGACGAGCTTGCGGGTCCGGAGGTCGGAGACTGCGCGGAAGCGCTCCTGGGTGCGCGACGCGATGATCTTCGCCAGGGTCACCGGGCCGATGCCGGGCAGCGCGTCGAGTTCTTCGGCCGTGGCCGTGTTCAGGTCGACCGGCCCGGTCCGGGCCGGCGCCTTCGTCGGGCCGGCCGAGCTGGCTGGGGACCCGCCGCCACCGGCCTGCGCGACCGGGTCGTCGCGCGACGGGACGATGACCTTGTCCCCGTCGGCGATCCGGGCCGCCAGGTTCAGTTCCGCAGTGGCCCGGCTGATGTCGATCCGGGGACCGTAGCCGCCCGCGGCCGCGATCGCGTCGGCGACCCGGGACCCGGCAGCCAGGTGGTAGAGGCCGGGTCGCGCGACCGCCCCCGCGACTTCGACGACGAGGGTCGCCGGCCCGGACGCTCCCGCGGCGCCTGCGTCGGTCGATCCGGCCCCGTCCGACCCGGCCGAGCCGTCCGGAGCTTGGCCGGCCGGGCCGCCACCGTCGCCTCCGGCCGCAACGCCTCCGGCCGCCTCGTCCGGCCCGAGCGACGGGCTGTCGCCCCCGGCCGCGCTGATGCTGACAACCGGCGATCCGTTCGAGCCGATGAGAACGGTAGTCCCGCCGACGACGATCGCCAGCCCGAGGCAGGCGGCCACGAGGAGGGCTCGACGGCGGCTCGTGAGATCCGGGCGCACGCCCTCGGGCGGCTTGGACGCCTCGCCTGGATCCTCCAGGGCGCGCCATGGTGACGTGGTTCGATCCACGGACCTCTCCCCGGCGGGATGAGGCGAAGACAGCTGATGGCGGGAGAGATGGCATCCACCGCGGCGGGGGCACTTCCATCCGCGGTGGATGTGGTTCCGACCGTAGCCAGGCCCGCTTAGCTGCGGCTTATTGGTCCGCCGCCGGTTGCCAGGGCACCCACTCCGACCCGTTCCACCAGCGGTGCCAGGTCCGCCCGTCCCGCCCGCGAGCGAGCACGTCGAGCCGATCGGGTCCGTTCGAGGTGGCGGCGGGGGTGGATCCGGGCTCGAGATCGCCGCCCAGTGACTCCCAGGGATGCCAGGTGGTGCCGTCCCAATAGCGATCCCAGAGCGCGCCGTCGTCGAAGATCGCAAAGACCTCCATCGGCTCGTCGTCCCACGCCGTCACCGCCGGCGCCGACGCGAGGACCCCGCCGAGGGCTTCCGGCGCCGACCAGGCGCCGCCGTTGAGGGTGGCATGGAACAGGCCCCGCCCGGCGCCGACCCAGAACAGCTCAACGCGGCCACCCGGGCGGCTGGCCGCGGCGACTCCCGAGGGCGGCCCGGGACCGGTCACTTCTCGAGGAGTGGCTTCACGTCGGTGATCAGCCGGGTCATCGTCTCCTCGTCGTATGGCGCGGGGACCCCGGCGATCAGGTGCCAGCGGCCGATCTCGACGAAGGGGGCGAGCTGGGCCGCGACGTCCTCGGGGGTTCCGACCGGTTGGTTCTCCCAGATCCGTGCCTTGCCGTTGTGGGCAAACGTCTCGGCCGCCACCCGGCGCGCCTCGTCACGCGAATCCCGGATCACCACGACGCCCAGGCCATGGCTGCGCTCGATGGAGTCGAAGTCGCGGCCGATCGCCGCGCAGTGCTCGCGGAGGATGTCGTCCTTGCGCTTGACGGTCGCGAGGTCGCCGCCCATGTCGTGCAGGTCGGCATAGCGGGCAACGAGCTTGAGGGTCACCTTCTCGCCGCCCCCGCCGATGAGGATCGGCAGGTGCCGCTGGACCGGCGGCGGGTCGTTGCGCGTCGCCCGGGCGGCGTAGCGCGGACCGCTGGCCGTCGGCGCCGTGCCATCGAGCATCCCGCGCATCACCGGCAGCGCCTCGCCAAGCCAGCGCAGGCGCTCGGGCGGGCCATCGCCGTAGCGCAGGCCGTACGCCGTGTGCTCGGTCTCGAACCAGGCGGCACCGATCCCGAGGATGGCCCGGCCGTGGCTGATGTGGTCGAGGGTCGTCGCGAGCTTGGCCGTGAGCGTCGGCTCCCGGAACGTATTGGCACCGACCATCAGGCCGAGGCTGACCTTGCTCGTCACGCCGGCCCAGGCGGTCAGGGTGAGCCAGCCCTCGAAGATCGGGCCGTCGGCCGAGCCGACGATCGGATAGAGGTGGTCCCAGGTCCACAGGGAGTCGTAGCCGAGTCGATCCGCTCGCTGGCCGGCGGCCAGGAGATCAGGCCAGGTGCCGTACTGGTTCCAGCACAGGGCGCCGATCTTGACGTTGCTCAATTCACGCTCCGTCTTGGGGGTGGCAGGGCCGTATTTCAGTCCTGGCTGATGATATCGACCGAGATCTCCACCGCCGGAATCGTGCCCCGGTTCTCGAGCCAGTGGGTTGTGTTCCGATCCTCGGGCCAGCCAGCTCCCGGCCCGTAATCCGTGGCGACCCCGTCTCGATGGTCGGTGATCGTGCCCTCGAGGACGTACACGCTGCCCGGCCTGCCCTTGTGGTCGTGGATCGGGCCGAAGACCGCCCCGGGCTCGAAGGTGAACCGCCGCGTCCGGAGACGGCGCCCGGACATGCCTTCGATCTCGGGGCCGAGGTCGACGGTTGCCAGCAGCTCGACGGTGATGCCCTTCGTCTCGGGGACCACCTGGTCAGGCACGGGCCTTCTTCTTGCGCGACGTCGTTGCCTGCTCGACCTCGAGGGCGGGCTGAAGGTCGGGCATCCCGGCCCAGAACGTCTGTCGGAACCCTTCGGGGTTGTACTCCCAGTGCCAGGGTTCGTTGCGGTACTGGTAGAAGCCGAAGCTCGCCCCGCGCATGAACATCCACTTGTAAGCCGGGGCGCCCAGCAGGCTGGTGATGTTGGTCATCGCGGTCGAGACCTCCTTGGCCCTGGCCATGCCCTTCACCCGCAGGTTCAGGTCCATGGCCAGGCCGAGCGAATGGCTCGAGTAGCTCGCGACGGCATTCGCGTTCCCAACCCGGGCGGCGTTCGCCTCGGCGACCTTGCGATCACGAAAGGCGTTGCCGATCGACAGCCGGACACCTTCCTTCTTCGCGGCCTCCTTCATCTCGAAGTAGTGGCCTGCGGCGTGCCGATTCATCTTGACCGACTCGGTCCTGACGTCCTCGAGCTCCTTGCGGATGTAGGTGTCGTAGGCGACCGGGTCCTTGCCGAACTGCTTCTGGGTCAGGATCGCCGTCTTCGACGTGTTGGCCCGCCGCTCGCCGCCGCCCGGCCGGACGGTCATCAGGGCATCGAGGAGCGCCTGGGCCTGGGCCTGGTGGGCACCCTTGATGTAGTGGCGGTCCTTGATCTTGAAGAGGACATATTCGGGTTTCGCCTGCCACTGGGCCAGATTCTCCTCGGACGTGTCCTTGACGAGCATCTTCGCGCCCGGAT
The DNA here is from genome assembly GCA_025450915.1 of Candidatus Limnocylindrales bacterium. GTDB lineage: Bacteria > Chloroflexota > Limnocylindria > Limnocylindrales > CSP1-4 > Palsa-1033. Next base: position 9,375 of record JANWLH010000001.1, read on the forward strand.
AGTCGAGGTCGACCCAGGTGATCGCCTCGAACCGCGCTCGTTCAGCTTTGGGCAGCAGCTCCAGCGTCGTCCGGCCGAGATCGCCGATGAAATCGCCCGTCGAGCGCGGTGCCGCGGAGGGTTCATCGGGCATCGGAGCCGGGTCCGGCTCGGGCGCGGCCTTCGTCTTGACGACCGACCCCGCGAGGTGCTTCCCGAGCTTGCGGGTCTCGACCGGGCTCGGGGCCGCGACCGGACCACCGCCGCCCGGGGCCGATGCCGCCGCCGGGCCGCCGATCGCCGCGGGCCCCTGGGTCGGGGATCCCTGGGTCGCGGGCAACTGGAGGGTCTCGGCCATCGACTTCTTGGCAGTCGGCGAACCAAGGGCCTCGATGGCATCGGTGATGTTGCCCCGCCCGCCCTTCTTGCTGCCAGGCGCCGATCCGCGCATGACGTACTCGTGGCCGCTCCCGGTCATCCCCGTGTCGATGACCTGGTAGTGCGTCCAGAGCTCCTCGGCAAATGGCCCGAGCTCGCGATAGTTCTTCGTGAACCAGTCGCCGATCGACTTGTCGAGGTCCAGGTAGAACACCTTGTAGGAGGCGTAGTAGCCGCGGAAGCGCGGGCTCGACGCCAGGTACGACGACTTGGCGTCCGGCGTCGGTGCCGCGCTGAGCGCCTCGAGGTCGGCGTCGAGCCGGGCGCCGACCCACTCCTTGAAGACACCGAGCTCGTCAGACGTGGTGATCGCGTCGAACAGGACGACCTCGTCGAAGGCCGACGGACCCTTGGCCTTGGCCCGGCCCTTCTTGCCTTTCCTGGGCTTGACCAGCTCGGCCTCGAGCGCAGTCCTGATCGTGTGCGCGCCGCCGCTGTGTCCCGACAGGATGGTCTTGCCGACCTCGGGGTTAGGCGCTTTCGGCCCCCAGGCGCCGATCTCGGTCGCCTTGTCCAGCACGGCCCGGGCGTAGCCGGCGGGATCGAGGGCGTACTTGCCACCGCCTTCAGCGAACTCCGAGCGGGTGCCGCCCTGGGCCAGGATCGCCACCAGCTGGCTTTCCCCCTGGGCTGCCTGGAGCTGCTGCTCGACCCGGTCGAGGGCCACGTCTCGGACCGCCCCGGTGGTCTTGTTCTGGCGCCAGCCGGCGTACGGCCGATAGGCCTTCTCCGTGTAGCCGTGAAAGTGGACCATCACGTCGACCGGCACGGTCGGGTCGATCCCTTGCGGCGCGACCAGGATCGCCCGTCCCGCGGCGGACTCCTCGGTCAGGGCCGCGTTGCCGGCCGACTCCTCGGACTGCTTGCCGATGTCGAGCCCCTCGATCGGGATCCGGCGGATGGTGCCAATGTCGCGTTCGCCCGAGTTCCAGGACTCCCCGCGCTTGTCCGCCTTGGTCCAGCCACCGATCCCGTCGGCCGGGGTCACGGGCTGGTCGGCCGGGTCAACCGCCTTGGGCGCCCGCTGGAGGGTGACCCAGGCGCCCCGTTGTTCGACGAGGTCGGTCGCGGCCTGGTTGCCGGCGGTCGATTGGATCGCCACGAGCATCTCGCGGTCGAGGGGCGCGTCGGGGACCGTCGGCGAGCCCGGCGAACGGCTGCCGTTGGCGGTCGCAGCCGGGGTCGACCGCGGAGCAAGGACGGCCGTTGTGGCCCGGGATCTCATCGCCGGCCGATCGTACAATCCGGCGATCGATCTCCGGCCACTCTGCCCGAAAGTCTGCCCGTTCGGGCGAGCTCAGCCGGGCTCTTCGTCCTTGCCCGAGTCCTTGCTCCAGCCGAGGTGCTTGCGCAGCCAGCCGACCGAGGCGAGGTGATAGGTGGCCTCGTCGGCGTAGGTCGGCAGTGCGCCAAAAGCCGCCGAAGCGAGGTCCGTCTCGACCTTCGCGGCAGTCATCGTCGTGACGTGCTCGGAGCCGAGCATCACGTCGCGCGGCTCGGCGGCGAGGCCGACCCGGATGCCGTGGAAGACGTCCTCGGCATCCGAGCCGAGGACCTCCCGGACCTGGCCGACGATCTGGCCGTCGGCCGCGGCGATCGGGGTCAGGTAGGTCACCGCCCGCCAGGCGATCGGCGTCGTATCGGCCGCTGGATCAGTCATCGAACACGTACCTCAGGAGGTAACCGGACTCGGTTTCTCCAGTCAGCCTAGCGGAGTCGCCTCGGACTGCACGCCGGCGCCATCGCTGACCGCACATTCGTCGAGGAATCGGGCGAGGCGGACCGAGCCCCGAGCCGCGGCCAGAGCCATGCGGGCGGCCGCTCGACGCGGGGCCCCATGGTCGTCGCCGCGATGCGCTTCGCGGTACAGCCTTGCCTCGCGGGCAAGCGCTGCCCGATCGGCGTCAAGAATTCGCTCGCTCGTCAGGCGGCGAGACTCGATCAGGTACTGGTTCGGCCACATCAGCGTCTGCCTTCTGTCCTAGTTGTGATGACCCTGGTCGTCCAGGAATCCCGGCCGGCTGTCGGTCCCGACGGTCACGGCGCCGATGCCGAGCAGCAGCAGAAGCACGGCCCCGACAAGGGCTGAAAGAACGAACTGCACGTCCATCGATGGGCTCCCTTCATAACCTCTTTAAGGCCCTTTATTGGTTACTCGGAGAATAGGGCCTTGCGCGTAACCTGTCAAGGGCTGTAGAGTGGTTATCGATGAGTGATTCAGCAAGACCCGACAGAGCCGATCTCGATACGAGCATCGACTTCGTCAACACCTTCGGGCTGACCCGAGGGCACAACTTCGACGACTTCGGTACAACCCGCCAGGCGATCGACTGGTTGCACGAGCGAACCGGCCTGAACGCCGCCCTGGTCGTCGAATCGCCGGCCGTGCTCGAGCGGGTGGCCCGCGCCCGGTCCGCGTTCCGGGAGCTATGGGACGCAAGCGCCGAGGGTCGGCCGGCGGCTGAATCCGCGGTCGCCGAGGTCAACCGCGTCCTGCGCCACCAGTCGGTGCTCCAGCTCGAGTCGAACCAGGACGTCGTCGGGCATCGGCTGCGTCTCGCCAGCCGCTTCACGGGCGACGAGGTCGACTGCGCCCTTGCCGAGCTCGCGGAGCCCCTGGTTCGCGCGGTTGGCAGCGCCGACGCGGAGCGGGCCCGGATCTGCGCGGACGACGGCTGCCGGTGGGTGTTCTACGACAGCTCGCGGACCCACCAGCGGCGCTGGTGCGACATGGCCAGCTGCGGCAACCGCGCCAAGGCCGCCCGCCACCGGGCCCGGGTTCGGGCCGGCGAGTCTGCCTCGAAGAGCCCCCTCAGCGACGCCTAGCTAGTCGTCGCTGAGGGCTCCCGGACGACGAGGTTGACCAGCCGTCCGCCGGCATGGATCACCCGGTCTGGCGTTCGGCCGCCGAGGAGCTCGGCCACCCGCGGCCGAGCCAGGACCAGCCGTTCGAGCTCGGCCTGCTCGATCCCCACGGGCACGGTGACCCGGTCGCGGACCTTGCCATTGACCTGGATCGGGACCTCGCGCGTCTCGGTTGCAGTCGCGAGCTCATCGACGACCGGCCAGGATTCGGTGTGGATCGACGTCCCGGCAGCCCCGGACCCGCTCCCGAGGCGGCTCCACAGCTCGTCGCTGATGTGAGGCGCGGCCGGCGCGAGCATCAGCAGGAGCAGCCGGATTGCCTCGTTCCAGGCGGGGCCGCCGGCAACTTCCGTGCCGCGGTACCGGAAGAGCGTGTTGGCCAGCTCCATCAGGTGGGCGACCATCGTGTTGAAGCGGAAGCCCTCGTACTCGTCGGTGACGACCCGCAGCGTCCGGTGGGCGGCCATCCGGATCGATCGCTCGGCGGCCGGGCCATCCTCGCCGGCGGGCAGCTTGCCCGCATCGGGATCGCCGCCCTCGAGCCCGCCCGGGTCCAGGGCCAGCGTCCAGACCCGGTTGAGGAAGCGATGGACGCCGCCGATCCCGGTCGAGCTCCACGGGCCGCCCTGGTCCCAGGGGCCCATGAACATCAGGAAGAGGCGGATCGTGTCGGCGCCGTACCGCGCGACGAGGTCATCCGGGTCCTGGACGTTGCCCCGCGACTTGCTCATCCGCTCGCCGTCGGCACCCAGGATCTGGCCCTGGTTGAACAGCCGCAGGAACGGCTCGCTCTGCTTCACGAGGCCGACGTCGCGCATCATCTTGGTGATCTCGCGGGCGTACAGCAGGTGCATGACCGCATGCTCGGCGCCGCCGGTGTACTGGTCGACCGGTGTCCAGCGGTCGACCAGCGCCATGTCGATCGGGCCATCGTCCTTGTGCGGCGACAGGTAGCGGAACCAGTACCACGATGAGTCCATGAAGGTGTCCATCGTGTCCGATTCGCGCCGGGCCGGACCATCGCAGCTCGGGCAGCGCACGTTCAGGAAGGCGGCGTCGCGGGTCAGCGGGTTGACCCCGCTGCCGGCGTAATCGACGTTCTCGGGCAGCAGGACCGGCAGGTCGGCCTCGGGCACCGGGACGATCCCGCACGCCTCGCAGTGGATGACCGGGATCGGCGTGCCCCAGAAGCGCTGGCGGCTGAAGCCCCAGTCACGCAGGCGGTAGGTGACCGTCGGCTTGCCGGTGCCGCGCTCCTCGAGCCAGGCCACGATCTCGCCGAGCGCCGCCGTGGCCGGCCGGCCGCTGAACGGCCCGGAGTTGACGAGCACTTCGTCGGTCGAATGCTCGACGAAGGCGCTCGTCAGGGCGGCGTCGGGATCGCCGTCGGGGGGCATGACGACCTTGACGATCGGGAGGCCGAACCGGGTGGCAAAGTCGAAGTCACGCTCGTCGTGCGCCGGGACGGCCATGATCGCGCCCGTGCCGTACGAGCCCAGCACGTAGTCGGCGACGAAGATCGGGATCCGGCCGCCATTGACCGGGTTGAGCGCATCGGCACCCAGGGCAACGCCCGTCTTCTCGCGATCCGCGGCGAGCCGATCGATCTCGGTCCGGGCGATCGCCTGGGCCACGTAGGCGTCGACCTCCGCCTTGCGCTCGGGCGCGGTCAGGGTCGCGACCAGCGGATGCTCCGGGGCGAGGACCATGAACGTCGCCCCGAACAGCGTGTCGGGCCGGGTCGTGAAGACGCGCACCTCCTCGCCGCCGGCGTGGTGCGCCGACGGAGCCGTCGTGAACGTCACCTCGGCACCTTCCGACCGGCCGATCCAGTTGGTCTGCATGATTCGAATGGGGTCCGGCCAGCGCAGGCTGCTGAAGTCGAGCAGCTCGTCGGCGTACTTCGTCACCCGCAGGTACCACTGGTCGAGCTCGCGCTTCTCCACCCGCGCGCCGCAGCGCCAGCAATGGCGGTCGACGCCTTCGACCTGCTCGCGGGCCAGCGTGCCGTCGTTCGGGCACCAGTCGACGGCGGACTTCTGGCGATAGGCCAGGCCGGCCTTCAGGAACTCGAGGAACAGCCACTGGTTCCAGCGATAGAACTCGGGCTCGCAGGTCACGACCTCCGCGCTCCAGTCGAACGTCGTGCCCATGCTCCGCAGCTGGGTGCGCATCTTGTCGATGTTCGTCATCGTCCAGGTGCGCGGGTTGACCCGGTTCTTGATCGCCGCGTTCTCCGCCGGCAGGCCGAAGGCGTCGAAGCCGATCGGCATGAAGACGTTCTCGCCATGCATCCGGCGGAACCGGGCGATCGCATCCGTCGGGGTCTTGGCATACCAGTGGCCGATGTGCAGATCACCCGAGGGGTAGTCGTACATCGTCAGCACGTACGCCTTCGGACGGCTGGTGTCGGCCAGGTCGGTCCGATGGAGGCCGAGCTCCTCCCAGCGCGCCTGCCAGCGCGGCTCGATCTCGGTGGGCTGATATCGATCGATGCGGGCGCGGTCGCTCACGTCGGGCCTCGAAATGCCGCACCCCCCGGTGGGCCGCCGGCCACGTCGAGGGGTGAAAGGTTCGGACGGCGAAGGGATGATGGTGGAGCCACGGGGATTCGAACCCCGGACCTCTTGCATGCCATGCAAGCGCTCTGCCAGCTGAGCTATGGCCCCGCCGCGGAGCGGCAGTATAGCAGCGAGGCTCGGGCTCCCCGCTCCTCGTGTCGCTGTCAGGACGACGTCGGTCAACGCCGATAAGATGCGCGCGATGAGTCAGGTCGGCGGACGTGGAGGCAGCTGGACCCGGCGCCGCTTCCTGAAGGCCGGCGGCGTGATGGTGGCCGGCGCAGCGGGCCTCGGCGCGCTCGTCGTGGAGGCCTGCTCGAGCACGGCCACCCCGACGGGTACGCCCCTCCCTGCGGCGGCGAGCTCTCCGGCGCCGGTCGTCCGCAGGCGCTACCGGTCACGCCCCGACCTGACCACACCACCGGTGGACGTCGCTCCGACCGTCGGGGCCGTGGCTCCGGGCCTGGTGTTCATCACCCCGAACAACGGACTCGCACCGGATGGCCTGCTCGTGACCGACAACGCCGGCAAGCCCGTCTGGATCCGGCCGGACACCGGCTCGCACGCAGCGAACTTCCGGCCGGCGGTCTACCGGGGCAAGCCGGTCCTGACCTGGTGGGAGGGTGCCGTCAACGGCGGCTTTGGCTCCGGTCAGCTGGTGATCATGGACGACACGTATACCGAGGTGCTCCGGTTCGGGGCCGGCGACGGCCGCAAGGCGGACATCCACGAGTTCCAGATCACGCCCCAGGGAACGGCCCTGATCCTGACCGACGAGGGAGTCCCGATCCCGGCCGGCGCGAGTCCGCCGCCGTGGCAGAACTGGGACTGCATCGTCGAAGAGGTCGACATCGAGACGGGCGCAGTGCTCTTCGAGTGGCATACCGCCGATCACATCAGTATCGACGAATCGGTGCTGCCGGCACCGGGGGCCTCGGCCAGTCCGATCCCGACAGTGACGCCGATCGCGGCCCCGACGCCCGCCCAGTCGGCTGCGGCCCCGGCGATCCCGGTCTACGACTCGGTCCATGCGAATGGGATCGAACTGGACGCCGACGGGCACCTCCTGGTATCGGCCCGGAACACGTCGGCGATCTACAAGGTGGACCGCTCGACCGGCAACATCCTGTGGCGCCTGGGCGGCAAGAAGTCCGACTTCAAGATGGGCGAAGGGGCGACATTTGGGCTCCAACACGACCCGCGCCGCGATTCCGACGGCAACCTCTCGGTGTTCGATGACGGCACATCGGGACCATCCCGCGGGATCGTGCTCAAGGTCGACGAAGTGGCCATGACTGCCAGCCTCGTCAAGGAGTTTGCCCATCCTCACGGCAAGTTCGCGATGAGCCAGGGCAACGTGGAGATCCTGCCGAACGGCAATGTGTTCGTCGGCTGGGGCAGCACCGGCTACGCCTCGGAGTTCACGACGGACGGCCAGCTTCTCTTCGATGCCGACTTCAGTGGCTCGCTCCAGTCCTACCGCTGCTTCCGCTATCCCTGGGCCGCCCAGCCCAAAGAGCTGCCGGCGATCGCGCTCGATGCGCCGAGCAACGGGTCGGTCAACGTCTACGCGAGCTGGAACGGCGCGACCGAGGTCGCCAGCTGGGAGGTCCTCAGCGGCTCGAGCGCCACGCAGCTGGCTTCGCTCGGCATCTTCCCGAAGACGGATTTCGAGACGGTCGTCGCCGTCAAGCCGACGGCCAGCTACGTGGCCGTCAATGCGCTCGACGCCAACGGCACCGTGCTGGGCACGTCCAAGCTGATGACGATCCCCGACTGACGCGACCTGCGGCGCGGCCTGGCCGACGGATCGGACCGTCGTTCGGAGAACAGATGCGCCAACTGGTCCGTCCGGGTGAGTCGCCCAGCCGAGCCGCCGTGTGGCACCATCCGCGAGTGATCGCGACCGTGGCCAGCCGGTGACCAGCCGGACCGAGGAAGCCGTCGAGCTCGACCTGCCCGGCGGGTCCCTCGATTACATCCTGCGACGCTCGTCACGAGCCCGCCGGGTGCGCGTCACGGTCGATCCGATGCGCGGGGTCATCGTCACCGTCCCCGCCCGCCGGCCCGGTGCGCGCGACGCGCTGGCGTCGGTCGAGCCGTTCCTGCGCGAGCGCGAAGGCTGGATCCGGACGCACCTCGACCGGCAGGCCCGCCAACGGTCGCGGGTCGCCGGCCTGACGGCCGGGATGGCCGCCGGCCAGCTGCGTGACGGGGCCCTGCTGCCCTACCGCGGCCGGGCCCATCGAATCCGCCTGGTCGGCCCGAGCAAGGCCCTGACCCGCTCGATCGTCCGGATCGAGGACGCCGACGTGCTCGGCACGAGCCGCACGATCATCCTCGAGCTCGCGAGCCGCGATCGCCGGCGACCGGCCCGGATCCTCGAGGCATGGCTGCGCAGCCGGGCCGTGACCCAGATCGAGTCGGTCATCGCCCGGCACGCTCCGAGCCTGGGGGTGAAGCCGTCGGTGGTTGTCGTCCGGGATCCCCGCAGCCGCTGGGGGAGTGCGTCGCGAACGGGCCGGGTGGCCCTGAGCTGGCGCCTGATCCTGGCGCCGCCCGAGGCGCTCGAGACGACCGTCGTCCACGAGCTGTGCCACCTGCGGGTCTTCGGCCACGGGCCCTCGTTCTGGGCCCTCGTCGGCTCGCGCCAGCCGGATCACCTGCGTTGGCGGCGCTGGCTGCGCGATCACGCGGTCGAGCTCCACGCGGTGCTTGCCGAGGATCCCCCATCCCTACCAGAGAGGCCCTGATGTCCGCCGTCGTTCGTCTCAACCATGCCGTCCTGTACGTCCGCGACGCCGGCGTCTCGTCGGAGTTCTACCAGGCGGCCTTCGGCTTCGTCGAGGTGAGCCGTGAGTTCGGCGGCCAAGCGGTCTTCATGCGCTCCTCGTCGAGCGACACCGCCAACCATCACGACCTCGGCCTGTTCTCGGTAGGCGCCGAGGCTCCCCGGCCGCCGCGCGGCTCGACCGGCCTCTACCACCTGGCCTGGGAGGTCGGCACGATCGAGGAGCTGGCGTCCGTCGCCGAGCATCTCTCGACGGTCGGGGCCCTGACCGGCGCGAGCGATCACGGTGTCTCGAAGTCGCTCTACGGGCGGGACCCCGACGGAATCGAGTTCGAGGTCATGTGGCGCGTTCCCCGCGAGGACTGGGGCGAGGACGCCGAGCGGGGCGCGGTCCGCACCCTCGACCTGGCCGCCGACGTCAGGCGCTACGGGGCGAAGCCAGCCGACGGGTAGTTGGTGGAGATGAGGGGACTCGAACCCCTGGCCTCCGCGATGCGAACGCGGCGCTCTGCCAGCTGAGCTACATCCCCACCGGAGGGTCGCGCCGGGCGGCGATCGTCTCGCGCCTCGGGACCGACGCCGAGTGTAGCAGAGGCCATCGCGAGGTCTCGGTCGGGAGGCCCGTGGGCAGCTCGACGGGCGCGACATTCCAGCGGCTCGGCCATTGACAATACAGAACATTTGTTCGATGATCGATGGCCCATGGCGAGCCTCTCCCCGGACGTCTCGGCCGCTCTCGCGTCCCTCCGGACGCGCTGGGGAACGGCAGCTCCGCGGGTGATCGGCGCCCTCGCGATCGTCCCCGAATTCGAGCCTGAATCACGGCCGGGCGTCGGGTCGGTTCTGGCGGATCGGGTGATCGGGACCGGCTTCGCGGCCCTCGACGCGATCCTCGGTCCGGGCGGAGTGCCCCGCGACGCAGCCGTGGTCCTGTCCGGGGCGCCCTCCAGCGGCCAGACCACCGTGGCCCTCCGGCTGGTGGCCGAGGCGCAGGCCGGTGGGGCCATCGCCGCCTGGGTCGACCTCGCCCGAAGCCTCGACCCGGTCGAGGCCGTGGCTCGCGGGGTCCGCCTGGAATGGCTCGTCGTCCTCCAGCCCGAATCACCCGACGAAGGCATTGCCATGGCCGGCTCGCTCCTCGCCGGCCGGTCGGTGGACGTCCTCGTGATCGACCTGCCGGCGGAGGCCCACAGTGGCCCGCCGGTCGGGAGATCGAGCGGCCATCCGCCGAAACGGACGCCCAGCCTGGGCAACCGCCTCGAACGACTCGCGGCGCTCGCCCGGCGGGCTGGCGTCCTGCTCATCGTCCTCGAGCCACCGGGTCTCGGCCGGGAGCTGACGGCCGCGATCGCCGCGTCCACGGCACTTCGGCTGGAGCTCGCCCGGCGCTCGTGGATCCGGCTCGGCCGGGACGTGGTCGGGCAGCGGACCGAGGTGCTCGTCGGCCGGAACCGGTTCGGACCAACGGGTCGCCGGGCCGAGCTGCGGATCCTCTACGCCGAGGGCGGTGGCCGGGATGCCTGCCTCGGGCGCGAAGCGCTCCTCGTCGATTCGCGTGGCGGCCCTGCTCCGGGCCTGATCGCCGGCCACGCCACTACAGACGCCCCCATCAGCCTGCATTCACGGACTCACGATCGTGCGACGTCTCCACCTGCTCTGGACCCACCTGCCGCTCCGTCTCGCCCGGTCCCGCTCCGCCTCGTTCCCGACCGGGCCGCTGATCCTGGGTGGCCAGCCCTGGACGACGAGGGTCGTCCTCGACGCGAACCCGGCCGCGGTCGAGCTCGGCGTGCGCCGGGGGATGCCGCTCGGGAGCGCGCACCGGCTCGCTCCTGAGGCGGCCTTCCTCGATCCCCAGCCGGAGCTGGATGCCGTGGCCGTCGAGGCGGCCCTGGAACGGCTGGCAACCTTCAGCCCGGGGGTTGCCGGGGTCGTCGACCCGGCCGATCCGGCCTTCGGGCTGCTCGAGGTCCAGGTCGACGGCCTCGAGCGCCTGTGGGGGATCGAGCCGGTCCTGGCCGCTCGCCTGATCGAGGCGCTCGCGCCGATCCTGCCCGGCCGGCCCCGGGTCGGGATCGCCGGGACCCGCTTCGCGGCCACCGTGGCGGCGGCCACCGCGGCGCCCGGCGACCGGTCGGCGATGATCGTCGGACCGGGTGACGAGGCGGCCTTCCTCGGGCCATTGCCGGCCGGCCTGCTCACTCCCGACGAGGACGTGCGCGCTCGCCTCGGCCGGTTCGGACTGCACCGGATCGACGCCGTGGCCGCGATCGCCCGCTCCGCCCTGGTCGCCCGGTTCGGTGACGAGGGTGCCCGGATCCACGCCCGGGCGATCGGCGAGGAGCTCGAGCCGTTCCGACCGCGCCGGACCCCCGAGCGGCTGCGCCTGGGGATCGGCCTGGAGCCGCCGATCGAGGAGCTCGAGCCGCTCCGCTTCGTCCTCCACCGGCTGACGGCGGCATTGGCCGATCAGCTCGTTGCCCGGGGAGCCGCCACCGGGCGGGTCGAGCTGCGACTCAGCCTGGATCCGGCCTTCGCCCGGCGTGGCAGCCCGACCGCGATGTCCGTGGAACAGCGCCTCCCGGAACCCTCGTCCGAGGCCGAGGCGATCGAGCGGCTCCTGTTCGCCCGCCTCGAACGTGACCCGCCGTCGGTTGCGGTGAGCCGGCTCGAGCTGGAGCTCTCCGAGGTGGCCCCGGCCAGCGGCCAGCAGCTGGCCCTGTTCATCCCCCAGGCGAACCGGGTCTCGCGGTTGCGCTGGCAGCTGGCCCGGCTCGCCCTGGCCTTCGGCGACGACCGCATCGGCCGGGTCGAGCTGGCCGACCCCGAGGCGCCGCTGGCCGAAGGGCGCTGGACCTGGAACCCGGTCGAGGTTGCCCGATGACCCGGCTGCTGCGCGAGCACCCGCTGATCGACGCCGAGCTGGACATGGCCGGCCACCTTGTCGCATTCCGCTGGGCCGGGCGGCGCGAGGCCGTCGAGGTCTGCAATCGCTGGCGGGTCGACGAGAGCTGGTGGCGCCAGCCGATCGCTCGCGACTACTTCAAGGTCGTCGGGACGCGCTGGCTGGCCCTGGTCTACCTCGACCGGATCGACGGCTCGTGGCACCTCGAGCGCCTCTACGACTGAGCCGGTTCGCCGCGGCCGCGACCCGCGACCCGTCTTCAGGAGCCTACTTCGCCGGGATGTTGCCCACGACGAACAGGACGACCAGCCCGATCAATACGCCCGCCAGGCAGGCGGCGCCGACCACGTCGCGAACTCGAAGGTTCATCGCCGCCTACTGTACCCGGCGGCCCTGCACGACGCTCCGACCTTCTCCGGATTACCAGCCGGCGTGGTGGTAAGCGAGGAATCAAGCCGGCCCTGGGACAGACTCGACGCTGCAGTGCCATGCCTCGTACACGAATCGAGTCGGCGAACGGATGCCGAGGCAAAATCTTCAGCACGTTTCTTCCTTACCACCACAGCCGCTGGTATCCCGGAAGAATCGCGCCGATCGGCGCCCTTCGGCTCGCCGCGCGACGAAACTGGCGAATATGAGCGGGAGTGGTGCTGGGCCGAGACTGGGGTCGGTTCGCGCGGTCGCTGAACGGATCCGCGCGCCGAGTTGTGCACGGATCCAGGCCCGCAACTCAGCCAAATGACCCGGAATCAGCGTCAGTCCCGGCGCAAGACCACGGGGGCTCGTATTCGCCAGTTTCGGGCCCCGCGGGACAGGGTCGCGGTCAGGGCTGGGCCGCGGCCGAACCACGGAACGTCACCAACCGAGCACGGGGCGGACAGTGTGCGGGGCCCCGTCGCGCGCTGGCGACGGGGCCCCGTGGGTCCCGCTCGTGTCCGAGCAAGCAGGACCGGGTCGGCGAAACCAACCGCTCAGGTTGTCCGCCGCCAAGAGCGGTCGCGAACCCCCAGGTACGCAACACGGTCTGGCCTGCAGTTGAGACGCCGCGACCCCGAAAAATGTTTCGTCGATTTCGGGCGATTCTCCGGCGAATTCTGGGGGACTCCCGGGGGCGCAGGACATTGACGAAACAGAACGGATGTTCGATCATTGGTCATGGCCTACGCAGAGCTCCATTGCCACACGAACTTCTCGTTCCTCGACGGCGCCTCGGCCGTCGATGAGCTCGTCGACCAGGCGCTCGCGCTCGGCCTGAGCGGCCTGGCCGTGACCGACCACAACGGCCTCTACGGGGTCGTCCGGTTTGCCTCGGCGGCTCGCGAGGCGGGCCTCCAGCCGGTGATCGGGGTGGAGATCGAGCTTCGCGATCCGTTCGTCGCGGACCCGGACCACATCGTCGTCCCGGCGCGACGCTCTGCGCAACGAAGCACCGGACGAGGCACGGCCCGAGCGGCCACGGCCCGGGGTGCCCCGCTGGACCTGGCGCTCAACCCCAGCGAAGGCCTGCCCGCCCGGCCGCGGCCCCAACGGACCCGCCTGCCCGGCCGCCGGGAGCCGGTCAAGGAGGACTTCCGGGGCATCGGTTCCGGCGTCCGTGGCCCGCACCTCGTCCTCCTCGCCCGCGACGCGACCGGCTATCGGAGCCTGTGCCGGCTGATCAGCCGGGCGAACATGGCCGGCACGAAGGGCGCGCCGCGCTTCAGCCAGGCCCTCCTTGCCGAGCACGTCGAGGGGCTGATCGCCCTGTCGGGCTGTCGCGACGGCGAGCTCGCTCGGCGGCTCCGGGTCGGTGATCGCGAGGGAGCGCGCCGGGTCGCCGAGGGCTACGCAACGCTGTTCCAGCGCCCGATCAGCACGACCAGCACGACCGGCGCCGCCACGGCCGGCTTTGCCCTCGAGCTGCAGCACCACCTCCTGGCCGAGGACGACTGGCTCGTCGCGGAGACCGCCCGGCTGGCGGAGGAGCTCGGCCTGCCAACCGTCGTCACGAACGATGTCCACTACGCCCAGCCCGAGGGCCGCGAGCTCCACGACGTGGTCACCGCGATCCGCCACGGCCGGACGCTCGAGACCCTCGCCGACCTGCGTCGTCCGGACGGCGAGTCGTACCTCAAGTCGGAGACCGACCTGCGGGCGCTGCCGCCGGCCGATCCCGCCCCGGCCGATGCGGATCCGCGCACCACCCGGGCCTGGCTGGAGGGCCTGGCCAACGCCGGCGAGATCGCCGCCGGCTGCACGGTCGACCTCGGCTTCGAGCGCTACCGGTTCCCCGGCTTCAGCGTCCCTGCCGGCGAGACCCCCTTCAGCCAGCTTGCCGAGCTCTGCCACCAGGGCGTCCGCAAGCGCTACCACCCGCTCACCCCGGCCGTCCTCAACCAGCTCACCCACGAGCTAGCGGTGATCGAACGGACCGGCCTCGCCGAGTTCTTCCTGATCTGCTGGGACCTGATGCGCTTCGCTCGTGAGCGGCGGATCCCGGCCCAGGGCCGGGGCAGCGCGGCCGACTCGATCGTGGCCTACGTCCTGGGGATCACCCGGGTCGATCCGATTCGCCACAACCTGCTGTTCGAGCGGTTCATCAACGAGGGCCGGACCACGTATCCGGATGTCGACATCGACTTCTCGTCGGAGCGCCGCGAGGAGGTGATCCAGTACGTCTACGAGACCTACGGCCCCGAGCACACCGGGATGGTCTGCAACATCGTCACCTACCGGGCCCGCTCGGTCATCCGCGAGGTGGGCGTCGCGCTGGGCTTCCCCCGGCCGCTCGTCGATCGCGTCGCGAAGGCCCTCGAGACCTACGACTCGGTGATGGTCCGGCGCGATCTCGAGGCGGACGGTGGCTTCGCCGAGTTCTTCAAGCCTCCGGAGATCCCGGTCAGCACGGTGACCGAGGCGCGCGGCCTGACCGATCCGATGGGCCAGTTGCGGATGGGCCGGCTCCGGATGGCCGGCAAGCCCGCCGTCCGGAGCGGCGGGACGGGCGACGACAAGGGTGGCCCGGGCGACTCACCGGCCAGCGTCGCCTGGCTCGAATCGGGCCGGGGGACCGGCTACGCGGGCGCGGCAGGGGACCAGCCCGGCGAAGACCAGCCGGCCCAATCCCCAACCATGATCGATGGCCGGACGGTCGACCCGGAGAGCGGCGTCCTCCTGCCGGCCGAGCGACGGACGGACAAGCTCGGCCGCCCGAACCACTGGGACGGCGACAACCCGATCGTCCCGGGCGCCCATGCCGGCAGCACCGCCGGCCTCTCGGACTGGGAGCGCTGGCTGGAGTTCTGCGCGCGGATGGACGGCTTCCCCCGCCACCTGAGCATCCACAGCGGGGGGATGCTGATCACCGCCGCGCCGTTGATCGACATCGCCCCCCTCGAGCGGGCGACGATGCCTGGCCGGGTCGTCGTCCAGTACGACAAGCGCGATGTCGAGACGATCAAGCTGATCAAGCTCGACCTGCTCGGGCTGGGGATGCTCGCGGCGATCGACGAGACGGTCCAGCTGATCGAGCACGATTGCGCCGTGTGCCTCGACCTCGATCACCTGCCCGAGGAGATCGGCGAGGTCTTCGAGATGCTCCAGGCCGCCGACACCGTGGGCGTCTTCCAGGTCGAGAGCCGGGCCCAGATGCAGACGCTCCCCAAGTCGCGCCCGAACTGCCTCGATGACCTGGTGGTCGAGGTCGCGATCATCCGGCCGGGCCCGATCCAGGGCAACGCCGTCCACCCCTACCTCCGCCGCAAGCAGGGCCTCGAGCCGGTCACCTACCTGCACCCCAGCCTCGCCCCGATCCTGGCCGACAGCCTGGGCGTGATCCTCTACCAGGAGCAGGTGATGCGGATCGCGATCGACGTGGCCGGCTTCAGCGCGGCTGACTCGGACGGGTTTCGGCGGGCGATGGGCACCTGGCGCTCGAGCCGCGAGATGGAGAAGCTCCACGCCCGGTTCGTCGACGGCTGCGTCTCGATCCAGGGCCTGCCCCTCGACGACGCCGAAGAGCTCTTCCGGCGAGTGGCCGGGTTTGCCTCGTTCGGCTTTGCCAAGAGCCACGCCGCCGCCTTTGCCCGGACCGCCTACGAATCGTCGTTCCTCAAGCTCTTCTATCCGGCCCAGTTCCTCGTCGGCCTGATCAATGCCCAGCCGATGGGCTTCTACCCGGTCGAGGTCCTGGTCAACGACACGAAGCGCCACGGTGTCGCCGTCCTGCCGGTCGACATCAATGCCTCGAGCTTCAAGACCACCACCGAATGGGTGGGCCGGCCCGGCGAGCCCCTGCCCGCCGGAACCGGCATCGAGCGCCGGCCCGAGCCGGTCCGCTCGCCGGCCTGCGTCCTGCCCAGCCCAGCCGCCCGCGAGCGCTGGTCGGCCGAAAGCGCGATCGGCTGGGGCGTCCGCCTCGGCCTGGGGCTGGTCAAGGGGATCGGCGAGGAGCA
>JANWLH010000002.1 GCA_025450915.1 Candidatus Limnocylindrales bacterium
AGCGATCCCCTCGCTACTAGGCGAGGATTGGAGGGTCGTGCCGACCAGCGCACCGGCTCACGAGGCTGGCGCACGCACGAGCCAGGCTGATCGAGCCGGGCGGACGCCTCGAATCTCCGCCGGTTCTGGCTGAGTAGCACGTGGATCGCTAAATGGCAGGATCGGCCCGCCCGACTGGGCAGGCCGGCCGGACTGCGCGCGGTCCTCCGTCCCTGACGGCGACGCATCGTGGGAAGATGGGCGGCGCGCCGTGAGTTGCTCTGAACTGGACCTCGAGGAGTCCCCGTGATGACCGCCAGCCAGACCACCGCCCTGCCCTGGGCGTCCGTTGCCGAGGTCGATCCTGACGTCTGGGCGGCGATCGAGGGCGAGCGGGCGCGGCAGCACGACAAGATCGAGCTGATCGCCAGCGAGAACTACGTGTTCAAGGCCGTCCTCGAGGCGCAGGGCTCGTGGCTGACGAACAAGTACGCCGAGGGCCTGCCCGGCAAACGCTATTACGGCGGCTGCGAGTACGTCGACGTGGTCGAGCGGCTCGCCCAGGAGCGGGCCCTCGAGCTCTTTCCGGGCTCCGAGCACGTCAACGTCCAGCCCCACTCCGGCGCCCAGGCGAACATGGCCGCCTACCTGAGCTCGGTGAATCCGGGCGACAAGGTGCTCGGCATGAACCTGGCCCATGGCGGCCACCTCACCCACGGGATGGCCCTCAACTTCAGCGGCCGGTACTTCGAGATCCACGCGTACGGTGTCCGCGAGGACGACCAGCGGATCGACTACGACGCACTCGAGGTCCAGGCCCACGAGGTCCGGCCGAAGCTGATCGTCGCGGGCGCATCGGCCTATCCGCGGATCATCGACTTCGACCGGATGGCCGCGATCGCCCACGATGTCGGGGCACTGCTGTGGGTCGACATGGCCCACGTCGCGGGCCTCGTCGCCGCCGGCCTCCACCCGAGCCCGTTCCCGAACGCCGACATCGTCACGACCACCAACCACAAGACGCTCCGCGGCGCCCGCGGCGGGATGATCTTCAGCCGACGCGAGCTGCCGGCGAGCGTCGACCCGGCCGATTACCCGATGGTCAAGCCGAACCTCGCGGCGACGATCGATCGGAGTGTCTTTCCGGGCGTCCAGGGCGGCCCGCTCATGCACATCATCGCGGGCAAGGCCGTGGCCCTGAAGCTGGCCCTCACGCCCGAGTTCCGCGACTACCAGGCGCGGGTCCTGGCCAACGCCCAGGTGATGGGCGAGACCCTCCAGTCGCTCGGTGCCCGATTGATGACCGGCGGCACGGACAACCACCTGATCCTCGTCGATGTCACGCCCCTCGGCGTCACCGGCCGGGAGGCCGAGCGACTCCTCGATGAGATCGGGATCACCGTCAACAAGAATGCGATCCCGTTCGACACGAATCCCCCGAACATCGCTTCAGGGATCCGGATCGGGACGCCGGCCACCACGACCCGCGGCTTCGGGACCGACGAGATGCGCACGATCGCCCAGTTGATCGTCGAAGCGATTGCCGTCCGCGACGAGCCGGCCAAGCTCGCCCGCCTGGGAAGGACGGCCCGCGAGATCGCCGATCGCTTCCCCGTGCCCGGGCTGCCCGAGGCGTGATGGTTCGTCTTCGATGCGGCTGATCGCCGGCCTGCCCGAGCTGCTCCCGGCGTTCATCGCCGCCTTCGTCGTCACGGCCCTGATCAGCTTCGTGCTCACCCCCGCGGTGCGCGTGCTCGCCCATCGGCTGGGCGTGGTCGACGAGCCGAATCATCGACGGGTCAACACCCAGCCGATCGCGCGCGGCGGAGGCGTCGCCGTCGGGATTGCGTTCATCGGCGTCTCGCTCGTCCTGACGCTGCTCGTCGCAAGCGGATCCCTGGGTCCGGGCTTCTCGCTCCTGTCGATCGACCAGGGCACGATGACCGCGCTTCTCCTCGGTGCCGCGCTGGCCGTGCTGATCGGCCTGCTCGACGACGTGCTCAATCTCCGGGCCCGCTGGCAGCTCGTCAGCCAGCTCGTCCTGGCGATCGGCGCGGTCCTCCTCGGGGTGAACATCGACTCGATCGCCAACCCGTTCGGGGCCGGCCAGATCCCCCTGACCGGGATCTGGGGCATCGCGTTCACGATCTTCTGGATCGTGGGGATGATCAACAGCATCAACTGGATCGACGGCCTCGACGGCCTCTCGAGCGGGATCGGCCTGATCGCGGCGTTCACCCTGGGCCTGATCAGCCTGACGTTCAGCGCCGGCGAGCTCGGACAGCCCTATGTCGCGCTGCTGTGCTTCGCCCTGGCCGGTGCCCTTCTGGGGTTCCTGCGCTGGAACTTCCACCCGGCCTCGATCTTCGCCGGGACCAGCGGGGTGATGCTGCTCGGCTACTCGCTGGCGATCCTGTCGATCCTGGGCACGGCCAAGATTGCCGTGGCCCTGCTGGTCCTGGGCGTGCCGATCATCGACACGTTCTGGAGCATCGTGCGCCGGCTGGCGACCGGCTCCTCGCCGTTCACGCCCGATCGCGGCCACGTCCATCACCGGCTGATGGACCTGGGCCTCACCCAGACACGGGCGGTCCTCGTGATCTATGGGCTGTCGCTGGTCCTGGCCGTCCTGTCCTTCGTCCTGTCGGGTGCGGGCCAGCTCTATGGATTCCTCGGCATCGTCGTTGCTTCCGGACTCGTGCTGCTCATCCTCACCCGGCGCTCGCTGGTCCTCAATGACTTCGAGGCGAGCTCGTACGAGGAGAGCGAGGCGCCGGACCCGGCCACGCCCAAGGCGTCCGGATCCAGGTTGCATGGCCCGAAGGACCGCCCGGCCTAGTGCTGGGGCTGGGAGGCCTCCGCTTCCCACCGGACGTGCTCGGGGGATTCGAGCTGGAACGTCGAATGGTTGATGTCGAAGTCGTCGGACAGGCACCGGCCAAGTGCGTCGAGCACGTCACCCGGGACGCCGTCGGGGCGAAGCACAACGTGCGCCGATACGACGTTCAGGCCGCTCGTGATCGTCCAGGCATGGAGATCGTGAACCTCGGCCACGCCCGGTGACTCGAGGACGTGCCGGCGGACCTCGTCCATGTCGATCCCCTTTGGTGTCGCCTCGAGGAGGACGTCGATGCTCTCGCGCAGCAGGGCGACCGTCCGGGGCACGATGAGGATCGCGATGACGATCGAGGCGACGGCGTCGGCGGGGAGCCAGCCGGTGATCGCGATGACCAGGCCAGCCAACAGGACCGCCCCGGAGCCGAGGAGGTCACCGAGGACCTCGAGGTAGGCCGCCCGAACGTTCAGGCTGCGTGTATGGCCGTGGCCCAGGACGCGCAGCGAGACCGCGTTGGCGGCCAGGGCACACGCAGCAACGATGACGACCGGCCCGCCGGCCACGACTGGCGCCTGGCCGAGGCGCTGGAACGCCTCGACGAGGACGACCACCCCGATCCCCAGCAGGACCGAGGCATTGGCGGTGGCCGCGAGGATCTCGAGGCGATAGAGGCCGAAGCTCCGATCGCGGCTACGCGGCCGTGCAGCGATGGCGATCGCCGCGAGCGACAGGCTCATCCCGGCGACGTCGGCGAGCATATGGCCGGCGTCGGCGAGGAGGGCCAGGGAGTTGGCCGCGATCCCGGCGACGAGCTCGAGCACCAGGACGCCGGCGCTGATCATGAGGGCCGCGACCAGGGCCCGGCGGTGCTGGCCGGCGGCGCTGCCGATTGCCATCGTCAGCAGCCCGGCGGCAGCAGCCCGGCGGCCGACTTTGCCTCGAGGACGAGGAGGGCTGCCTCGTTGACCAGGTGCAGGAAGCTCGTGTCGGTCGCGGCCCGGGCCTGCACGGCCGCGACCATCGCGACCATCGTTGTCGCGCTGCGGACGACGACGATGTCGCCGCCGGCCAGCAGGAAGTCGATCGCCCGGTCGCCGGCCGGCATCGAGGCCACCGCCACCGCGGTCAGCGAGTCCGAGACGATGACGCCACGGAAGCCCAGCTGGCTGCGCAGCAGGTTCATCACCGTGGGCGAGAAGGCCGCCAGGTGGTTCGGGTCGATCTTCGTGTACGTCGCCAGGGCGACCATCACGAACGGGACACCAGCCTGGATCGTGTCTTCGAACGATCCAAGGTACGGATCGTGGGCCGTCGTGACGTTGTCGACCACGTTCGCCGAGAAGTCCGTGTTGTTGAGGACCCGGCCAAGGCCCGGGAAGTGCTTCGCGGTCATGTCGATTCCGGCCGCGGCCATCCCCGCGATGAACGCGGCAGCGTGGGTTCCGGCGGTCGTCGGGTCGTGGCCATACTCGCGCATCAGGACACCGATCGGCTGATTCGTCGAGTCCCCGCCGGGCGGCACGACGTCGGCGACCGGGGCGAAGTCCATGTTGACTCCGGCCGCGACCAGCTGGCTGCCCCACACCCGGGCCTGCGAGGTCAGGGTGCCGATCGGGCGGCCGCCCTGGACCACCGCCGACGGGATCGTCGAGAAGCCGGTTCCACGGAGCGCCTGGACCTGGCCGCCCTCCTGGTTCGCGGCGATGTACATGCGGACACCGCCGGTGGCCGCCTTCGTCGCCTGGGCCTGGATGGCATTGGTCACGGTCCGGATCCCGGCCAGGCCGACCGTCGTGGTCGCGGTAAACCAGACAGAGCCGACGTGCTGGTTCCTGATCGCGCTGAGCTCGGCCGTCCCCAGCTTGTCGTTGGCCAGGCCCAGGGAGAAGAGCTGGCCGATCCGCTGGGCGACGGTCATGCCCCGCAGGACCTGCTGGGCGCACGATGCCTGGGCGGTCGAGCTCGGTGAGGGTGACGGGAGCGGCGTGACGGTCGGGGTTGGCCCGTCGCTCGGGCCAAGACTCGGCAGCTCGCTTGGCAGGTCGCTCGGCGCCGGGCTGAAGATCCCAAGCGACGACGGGGGCAGGCTCGGACTCGCGCTGGGCAGGCTGGGGTTTGCGCAGGCACCGGCAAGCAGCACGACGACGAGCAAGGCGAACGGGCCGGCCCGACCCGGCCCCCGGTCCGATTGGGAGATCACGCGGTCATTCTGGGCCCGTTCGGGATGCGCGCAACCACAACGAACTCCCGCGTAGCGGCCCGCTCCGAACCACCCTGTCGTTCCGCGCAATCGGCACTATTCCTAATCCTCAATTCGAGGATCGAGTGCTAGCATCCGGCTCCGACCTCATTTCGGGAGTCCGCGCGCACACGTCCATGAGCCTGCCCATCATCCTCGCGATCGTGCTCACGGCGGCGATCCTCGCCTGGGGAGCCGTCTATCTCGTGGTACGACACCGTCGCGAAGTCGCCGTCAGGAAGATGTTCCAGGCCGATCCGATGGACGCCGAGATCGGGCGCGAGGCGCTCCGGCGAGTCTTCGGAATCCTGGCCGACGAGGATCCACCGACCCCCCTGCCCGTGATCCGGCCGCCGCAGCCGGTGCTCGCGTCGGCGGAGTCGCCGCCGATTGCCGTCTCCAAACCCGAGCCGGTCCAGCCGGCCGCACCGATTGCCGCCGCAGCCGCTGGGCTCGCCGCCGCTGCATCGATCGAATCGACGTCTCCCGCCACCCCGGCCAAGGGGGGCTTCCGGCTGTTCGCTCCCGAAGATGCCGACAGTCCGATCGGCTCGTCGGCGCCCCTCCTCCCCGAGCACGCCATGGCGGCGACGGCCATCCCCGCGCCGGTCATCGTCACGCACGTGCTCAGGGACGCGGAGGGCGGAGGACGCCGAAGGAACACGCGCGGCGACCGGCCCCGAGGGTCGTTCGTCCGCGACCGGCTGAGCGTCGTCCTGGTCGCCGGGGGGATCCTGGTCCTGCTCGTTGCGGTCCTCGATCCGCACCTGTCGATTCTCTCGGGCGGGGTCCTGCCCGCGACCGCGACGGCACCAGCGATCGCCAAGGTCTCGCCGACTCCCGCGCTGAGCCCGACGCCGACCCTCGCGCCCACG
>JANWLH010000003.1 GCA_025450915.1 Candidatus Limnocylindrales bacterium
CGACGCGATCGGGATCTACGAGACGGAGGCGGCGGCCCTGGAACGAGCCGTCTGGCTTGACGGCGGCTGAAGCGGGATCGAGCGGAGGATCCAACGATGACGACCCAAACCGGCCAACCGGGCGGAACGCCGCCTGAGGGCGCGCCGAGCACGCCACCGAAGACCTCGAACTGGGCGGCGCCGGTCGCCCGCCTGGAGGTGGGCACGATCCCAACGAACGCACTCAACCTCAATGTCGCCGGACGGCGGCTGGCCGGCCCCGTGCAGGGCTTCGGCCAGCTCTGGCAGAAGACCTATCGCGTCGCGCTCAAGGATGCCGACGTGACCCCGGAAGCGGTCATCCGGACATGGAAGGAGCACTTCGGCGAGTTCTGGCCGAAGGGCAACCGCTTCTACGGTCCCCTGACGAGCCTCGAGCCGGGTGAGGTGGCGGTCCTGAACCTGGCGATGCCCGGCGGAATGACGCTCTCGACCGGGGTGCTCGTGATCTACGCGGACGACGAATCGTTCGCCTTCATGACCCCCGAGGGCCACCAGTTCGCGGCCTGGATCACGTTCTCCTCGTACCGCGACGATCCCGCCGCGGTGATCCAGGTCCAGGCGTTGATGCGTGCCAGCGACCCGCTCTACGAGCTGTCGATGCCGATCGTCGGCCACCGCATGGAGGACCGCTTCTGGGTCGCGACGCTCCAGGCGCTCGCCGCCCGCTTCGGTGACCCTGGGGCAACGGTCGACATGCAGCGGGTGTGCGTCGATCGCCGCCGCCAATGGCGCTATGCCGGCAACATCCGCGAGAACGCCGCGATCCGGACCACGCTCTATCGGCTGACCCATCCGCGGGCATGGTTCCGCCGTGAAGGGACGGGCTAGGCTCAAGGTGGCCCGAGATGCTCCCGATGCCGTCGTCGTCGGATCGGGTCCCAATGGCCTGGCGGCGGCGATCACGCTCGCCCGGGCGGGTCGCTCGGTTGTCGTCTACGAGGGCGCCGAGACGATCGGTGGGGGAATGCGCAGCGCCGAGCTAACCCTTCCCGGGTACGTCCACGACGTGTGCTCGACGGTCCAGGGCACTTCGGTGGCATCGCCGTTCTTCGCCGGGCTCGACCTCGCCAAGCATGGGGTCGAGCTCGTCCAGCCGCCGATCCCGGTGGCCCATCCCCTCGATGACGGTCGAGTGGCGCTCCTCGAGCGCTCCGTCGAGGCGACGGCCGCCGGCCTGGGCGTCGATGGCCGGGCCTACCGGCGCCTGTTCGGTCCGCTCGTGCGCGAGGCCGGCCTGACCCTGCCGTTCATCCTCGGGCCAAGCCTGCGCATCCCGCGCCACCCGCTCGCCGTGGCGCGCTTCGGCCTCGACGCGCTCTGGCCGGCCGCACCGTTCGCCCGCCGACACTTCCGTGACGATCCCGCGCAGGCGCTGTTCAGCGGGCTGTGCGCCCACTCGATGGTCGCGCTCGAGCGCCCGGTGACGGCCTCATTCGGGCTGGTCCTCGCGATGACCGCGCACGCCTACGGCTGGCCCGTTGTCCGGGGCGGCACGCAACGGCTCGCCGATGGTCTCGCCGCCGAGCTTCGCGCATTGGGCGGCGAGATCGTCACGGGGCACCCGGTTGCGAGCCTCGATGAGCTGCCTGCGGCTCGCGCGATCCTGTTCGACACCACGCCTCGAGCGCTCGTTTCCATCGCAGGCTCGACGTTGAAGGGTGCCTACCGCCGCCGACTGGCTGGCTTCCGCTACGGACCGGGCGTGGTCAAGCTCGACTGGGCGCTCGATGGGCCGATTCCGTGGACCGCGGAAGGTGCCGGTCGCGCCGGCACCGTGCACGTGGGAGGGACCGGGGCCGAGATTGCCGCCGCCGAGGCCGAGGTGGCCCGGGGC
This sequence comes from Candidatus Limnocylindrales bacterium, assembly GCA_025450915.1. Taxonomy (GTDB): domain Bacteria; phylum Chloroflexota; class Limnocylindria; order Limnocylindrales; family CSP1-4; genus Palsa-1033. The sequence goes on from JANWLH010000003.1 coordinate 1,877, forward strand.
CGACACCCGGAGCGACCGTTCGTGATCGTGGTCCAGGCCAGCCGGTTCGATCCGAGCCGGGCGCCCGATGGCAAGCACACCGGCTGGGCGTACGCCCATGTCCCGAATGGCTCAGGGCTCGACATCTCCGAGCGGATCGAGGCCCAGGTCGAACGGTTCGCGCCCGGCTTCCGCGACCTCATCCTGGCCCGCTCGGTGCGCCTGCCGGCCGATCTCGAGGCCGACAATCCGAACTACGTGGGCGGCGACATCAACGCCGGGATCGAGGACGTTCGCCAGCTCTTCACCCGACCGGTCGCGCGCCTGGACCCCTATTCGACCCCGGCCCGCGGAATCTACCTGTGCTCGTCGTCAACCCCGCCGGGCGGTGGTGTCCACGGGATGTGCGGCGTGTGGGCCGCCAGGTCCGCGCTGCGGCGCGAGTTCGGCCATCGACGATGAACCCGCGACCGCGCAGGACGACCATCCTGCTCGCGACGGTCTGGCTTGCCGGCGGATCGCTCGCGGGCCTGACCGTGGCGATGATCCTCCTGGCGCTTGCCACGGGCGATATCAGCCCGACCACGATCCTCGCGCCCCTGAGCGGTGTGCTGAGCGTCATCACCGGTGCCATCCTGCTGACTCGCCTGCCAGGGAACAGGATTGGCTGGCTCCTCTGGATCGGGGGCATGTTCATCGTGACCACGAGGGTCACCCAGGGGCTCGCCGACCATGGCCTGACGTCCAACCCGGGCAGCATCCCGGGCGCGATCTGGATCGGCTGGCTGAACGCCTGGATCGGGTTGCCGGCGGTGATCACCCTCCCGATCCTTCTGCCGCTCCTGTTCCCGACCGGCCGCGCACCCTCGCCTCGCTGGCGTCCAGTCTGCGTCGCAGCAGTCGGCGCGATTGGCGCCGGTGCCGTGATCGCCGCGATCAGCCCGTTCCCCGCAGATACCTACCCGCCGAACGTCGTCAACCCACTCGAGATTGGTGGGTCGACAGGGGACGCCGTGGCGATCCTCGGCAACCTAACCGACCTCGTCCTGTTCATCATCCTGCTCCTCGCATCGTGGTCACTCGTGATCCGCTATCGGCGGGCCACGGGCGTCGAGCGCGAGCAGCTCAAATGGTTCGTCTTCGTGGGGATCATCGCGGTCGGGTCGTTCGTCTTCGCGGCAGCGAACGTCAGCGCCACGACGGGACCGCTGGCGACGATCGACACGGTCGCCTGGGCGACCGGATTCCTTGCGCTCTCGATGATCCCGATCGCGATCGGGATCGCCGTCCTGCGCTACCACCTGTACGACATCGACCGGCTGATCAGCCGGTCGATCAGCTGGGCCCTGGTCAGCGTGCTGGTTGTCGCGATCTTCGCCGGTTGCGTGCTGGTGCTCCAGGCCCTCCTGGCCTCAGTCCTTCGATCGAACGAGCTCGCCGTCGCTGGCTCGACGCTGCTGGTCTTCAGTCTCTTCCAGCCGATGCGTCGCCGGGTCCAGCGGATCGTGGATCGGCGCTTCAACCGGTCGGGCTACGACGCAGACCGGACGGTCAGCGCCTTCGCCGAGCGCCTCCGCGACGAGGTCGACCTCGAGCAGCTTCGGGTCGAGATCCTGTCCACGGTGAGCCGGACTGTTGAGCCGCGCAGCGTCTCATTGTGGTTGCGCGAATGAGTCGCCCCAATGCTCGAGTCGCTGGTCCAGGGCGAGCCGGGCTGAAGGTCGCGGTCCTCGGAGCGGCCTGGGTCGGCTCGTTCATGATGGTGGTCGGGGCGCTCGCCGAGGCGCTGGCAGCCAACCCCGATGGTGCCCTATTGGCCGCCATCACGGTTCCCTCCGTCGCTTCGACTGTGGCGGTCGGCGCGGTGCTCGTGAACCGACTGCCCCGTCACATCGTCGGCCAGTTGCTGCTTGCCGGAGGCCTGGTCGCCGCGGTCTCCACGGCTGCAGGCGCCGTTGCCGATTACGGCCTGAACCGGCATCCCGGCAGCATTCCCGGCGCGATCGGGTTCGCGATCCTTGCCAATGCGAGCGGTGGCGTCTACCTCGGCCTTCTTGGCGGGTTCGTCCCGTCCTTCTTCCCGACCGGCCGGCTGCTCTCGCCACGCTGGCGAGCCATGGTCGCATTCGGGCTGGTGGCGACGTTCGTGCCGGTCCTGACGAACATCCTCGGGCCCATCTCGCCGGGAACCTACCCAACGAGCGCGGCCAACCCGCTCGCACTGGGTGGGCCGGCGGGGCAACTTGTCGCCCTGACGACAACGGCGGCGAATGACTGTGGCGTTCTGGCGCTTGTCCTCGTCATTGCCTCGGTGGTGGTTCGCTACCGGCACGCCCAGGGGGTTGAGCGCGCCCAACTCAAGTGGTTCGCGTACGTCGGTCTCGTGGTCGTGCCGACGATCGTGATCGGGATCGTGACCAGTAGCGCGACCTCCGGGCCACTGACCCTCGTCACCAACGTCGCCTGGTTGGCCTCGATTGCGGGCCTGGGGTTGCTGCCGATCGCGATCGGCGTGGCCGTCCTGCGCTATCGCCTCTACGAGATCGACCGGCTGATCAGCCGGACGATCAGTTGGGCCCTGGTCAGCGTGCTGGTCATCGGGCTGTTCGCCGGGTTGGTCCTCGCGCTCCAGGCCGTTCTGGCCTCCGTCCTTCGATCGAACGAGCTGGTCGTTGCGGGTTCCACGCTCGTGGTTGCGGCCATGTTCCAGCCGATCCGCGGTCGAGTCCAGCGGATCGTCGATCGGCGCTTCAACCGGGCGCGTTACGACGCGGACCGGACGATCGGCGCGTTTGCCGGCCGCCTGCGCGACGAGGTCGATCTCGAGCAACTGCGGGCCGAGATCCTGGCCACGGTCGCCCGGACGGTCGAGCCCAGCAGCGTTTCGCTGTGGCTGCGCGAGTGACCGTCAATGCCCGCCACACCGGTGCCTCCGGGGCGTACGCGAAGACGGACCCCCCGTTGCACCTGGCTGGGCGAATTCTCGTGGTCGCGATCGTCGCGGTCGCGCTCGCGATCGGGCTGACGAGCGGCACCGGGTTGTTCGAGGCCACCCCCTACGGCCTCGTGGGTGGCTTCCTCGCGATCCGCCGACCCCGCAACGCGATCGGCTGGTTGCTCCTGGCGGGCGCATGGTCGTTCGCCGTGTCCTCGATCAACGTGCCGGTGACGGCAGCCCAACTGACGAGCGGCTCGGTCCCGGCAGCCGCCGTCGCCCTAGCGGTCGTTCAGGCCGCCTCTGGCGGCCCACTTCTCATCCTCCTGCTTGCGATCACGGTCGTATTCCCCTCGGGCCGGCTCCCGATCGGCCGCTGGGGCCAGGTCGCGCGTTTGGCCCTCGCCGCAGTTGTCGCGCTGGCCGTCCTGTCGGTCTTCGCTCCGACCATCTCGGTCGCAGTCGCAGGCGTGTCGTCAGGTGTCACCGCGGTGAACCCCTTGGCCGTGGCGCCGGAGTGGCCCGGTTGGCTCGTCCTGTCGCAGGGCGCGCCGATCACCCTCGTGCTCACAGCGCTGGGGGTCGGAGCGATGTTCGGGCGCCTGCGCGGCGCCCAGGGGGTCGAGCGGGCCCAGCTGCGCTGGCTGGTGTGGAGCCTGGCATTCATCGTCATCGGCTTCGTCGTGGGACTCGTTGGCGATTCGATCTTCGACAACGGCCTCGGCGGCCTGGTCTGGGCTCCCGCGATCATTGCCTTCTCGTTGCCGCCGGTCGCGATCGGGATTGCGGTCCTGCGCTATCGCCTGTACGAGATCGACCGGTTGATCAGCCGCACGATCAGCTGGGCAGCGGTGACCCTCATCCTCGGCGCCTGCTTCGCCCTGGTCATCCTCGTCGCCCAGGCATTGATCGCCCCGATCACTGGCTCCAATGAACTGGCCGTCGCCGGCTCCACCCTGCTCGTCGCCGCCCTCTTCCAGCCGATCCGACGCCGGGTCCAGAGACTCGTCGACCGACGCTTCAACCGGGCACGCTACGACGCCGACCAGACGGTCAGCGCCTTTGCCGGTCGCCTCCGCGACGAGGTCGATCTCGAGCAGCTACGGTCGGAGATCCTGGCCACCGTCAGCCGGACGGTCGAGCCCAGCAGCGTCTCGCTGTGGCTGCGCGAATGACCCGATTCGGCCGGGTTCAGCGGATCCCGGTGTCGTAGTGGAAGTCGACGGTCAGGCCATCAGCCGGGACATCGACGCGCACAGGTCGTGGCGAACCCATGAGGCCGGCGAACGGCTCCGCGGTGAGGATGTACGCGCCCGGGGCGAGCTTGAGGACGTAGTATCCGGCGCCGTCGGACGTCGTCCGGCCCAACGCCCGGCCTGCGGCGTTGGTGGCCACGACCGTCGCCCCGGTCACCGGCCGTGGGGCGCACGCTGGGTTGGGCGGTACCGTGTCGACCGGGCAGGTCGGACCGGAGGTCAGGTGGCCGACGACCGCTCCAGTCTTGGCCAGGTTGGCCGTCGGTCGCAGGGATTCCGCGACGAGCGAACGCGCCGGCCCGGTTGGCAGGGATCCGGACGGCGGCGCGCCTGGACCAGCCGAGGCGAGCCCCGAGTCCATGATCAGGCTCGCGACCGGGCCGCCCACGATGGTGCAGGCCCCGACCAGGAAGGCAACGCAGGCCCACGCCGCAATCAGCCTCGAGCGCTCCAGCGGGCCACCACGTGATCGACCCATGACCTCCAGACGGTACTCCCAACCCCGGGTCGGCGGGCCGATGCGACCAACGACCCCGGTGCACCCAAGCACCGCTATCATCGCCGGAATCGTCGCGCCGATGGCGGCGCGACTCGCACAATGCCGGCAACCCCGGAGGAGCGGCGCGGAGGTCCATGCGGACCTCCACCGGCGCGATGTCCTACACGGTCGCCTCGATCGTCGCGCAGGGCCAATGGCGAGACCGAGCTGGCGGGATGGGCGCTGCAGCGCCCGGAGGAGGTTTGCGTGACGCGTCATTCGGGTCGCCTGCTGACGGGGCTCAGGCTGCGGACGGCGGTGCTCGGGTCCGTCGGCCTGATGATCGCCGGAGCCACCGGCACGTACGCCTCGTCCCCACCGACGTCTGCCACGGTGGACTACCAGGGCACCGCCCTCGCCGGGCACGTCCTGAGCAACCCGAACTTCCAGAGGCCAGGCTCGCTCGTCACGGTGTCCACCGGCTTCACCGGGGACATCCGGAACATCGACCATGACGTCACGGACGGCGCCGCCGGCGCCAGCGCCGCAGCCACCGCGGGGACCAACTCGCTGGCGCGCCTTGGCGGCCTCCCCCAGGCGAGCGCCTCGTTCCTGTCGGGACGGAATGCCCTGTCGGCCAACTTCGATGGACTCAGCGATACGCAGAACAAGGCGATCTCGGGGTTCCACGACACCCCACCGGACCAGGGACTCTGCGTCGGGTTCCTTGACGGCTTCTTCGGCAAGGTCGTCGTCGAGGTCGTGAACAGTGAATTCGGCATCTATTCGACGAGCGGCACGCTCATCAGTGCGTTCTCGCTGGCGAGCGGCTTCGGCGACCCGAGTGCCTTCAGCGATCCGCGCTGCTTCTACGACGCGTCGACCAGTTCGTTCTACATGACGGTGATCGGTGCCGACTCGACCGGCAACACGGTCAACGACCTGTTGGTCGTGAACCGCAGCGGGCACGCGACCACCTACCAGTTCTCGTCGTCGGTCGGCGGTACCTGTTTCGGTGACCAGCCCCACACCGGCTACGACAGCAACGCGATCTACATCACCACTGATGAGTTCTGCGGGCCGAACCAGGACATCTACTCCGGCGCGCTGCTGATGGCGATCTCCAAGTCGCAGGTGGCCGCCCAGGTGGCCGCACCCAACGCGGTGAGCTTCCCGCTCCTGAGCCTGGGCGGGGTGCCGATCCTGACCCTCGAGCCGGCGTTCGGGAATGCCAGCAACAAGGAGTACCTCCTCAACAGCTTCCCGTTCGACCAGTTCGGCAACAGCAACTCGATCTCGAACTCGCTCGGCTTCTGGACCGTCAAGGGCGACCAGAACATCACGACCGGCTCGGGTCCGGTGACCCTCAGCGGGCGGATCATCCGCAGCGAGACATACGGTTTCCCGCAGCCGGCTGCGAGCACCGGCACCGGCGCCGTCACGGGCGTCGAGACCTCCGAGGCGTTCCTCAACCCGGACGACAGCCGGATGCTCCAGGTCCAGCTCGTCAATGACCAGGACCAGGGGCTGCAGCTGTACGCCTCGCTGAACACGGCAGTGACCGCCGCTGGCGATCCCTCGGCTCGTGACGGCGCGGCGTGGTTCGTCCTCGATCCGGGATCGGGCCGAATCACCGACCAGGGCTACGTCGCGGTGGCTGGGGCCTATCTCCTCTATCCCGCGATCCTCCATACGCCCGCCGGCCTCACCGAGATGACGTTCACGATCACCAGCCCGACGATGAACCCGAGCGCGGCCTATGCCGTGCGCAGGGGCAGGAGCTTCGGGCCGGTCCAGATCGCGAGCGCCGGGACAGCCGCCCACGTGAGCTTCTCCGACGTCCTGTTCGGTGAGGCGCGCTGGGGTGACTACTCGGCAGCCGAGCTCGACCCCAACGGCCACGACATCTGGAGCGCGACTGAGTACATCGGCGGCAATGGCGCCGGCGACCTGGTCGACAACTGGGGCACCCGGATCATGAAGTTGAGCGGCGACCAGTAAGCGTCGCCCGCGACGAACGACACCGACGGCGGAGCGTTCCACACACCTCCGCCGTCGGCGATTCCAGGAGACCGAGCGGCGAGCCCTCGACGGACTCGCCGCTCGGTCCTTACGCCTACGTCACATACGACGAGCGCCAGGCCGCGGTCACGCGCCTGGCCAGACTACGCACGATCTCTCCGGGGGCCTGACGGCCAAGTTGTGGCGATCGACGTGCCGTCTTGTCGGATTCGGCGCTGCCCGATCGTCGTAGGGTCGTCCAGGGTCAACAGGACCGCGCAGCCTTCCGAGGAGCAACCATGAGATACCTGATGATCGTCGCGACCGATCCCGACCACTCCGTCGAGGACGCGGCGCGTGCCCCTTCGATCGAAACCTGGAGCGAGCAGGTGACTGCCAGCGGCGCCTGGGTCATGGGCGAGCGGTTGCGGCCGACCTCCGACGCCACGACGGTCCGCGTCCGGAACGGCGAGCTGCTGATCACCGACGGACCGTTCACCGAATCGAAGGAGTGGATCGCCGGCTTCGACATCCTGGACTGCGCCGATCTTGACGCCGCGATCGAGATCGCCGCGAGCCACCCGATGGCCTTCACCGGCCGGCTCGAGCTCCGCCCGTTCTGGCCCTTCGACGAGAACTGAGGACCCGATGCGCTACGTGATGTTCGTCTGCGGCGATCCCGACCACAGCCCGGCCGATGCGGCCGCGGCCCCTGCGGTCGAGGACTGGTTCAACTACGCGAACGAGCGCAACCAATACGTCCAGGGCGTCCGCCTGGAGGATGTCGACCAGGCCCGAACGGTCCGCGTCCGCGACGGCGAGCTACTGGTCACCGACGGCCCGTATGCTGAGGCCAAGGAATGGATCGCCGGCTTTGGGATCCTCGAGTGCGCCACCTTTGAGGAAGCCATCGAGCTGGCAAGACGCAATCCGATGGCCTGGGAAGGCCGGATCGAGCTGCGGCCGATCCACTCGATGGGAGGCCCGGGCGACGAATGGGCGAAGCGGCAGCTCCGGCGCTGACGGCCGCACTGTCAACTGCCTTGACCGAGGCGCTCACGAGCGAGCGCCTGCGGATCGTCGCCAACCTGATCCGGGTGACCCGCGACTGGGAGCTCGCCGAGGACTGCGTCCAGGACGCGGCGGAGCGGGCCCTCGCTCGCTGGCCGACTGACGGGATCCCGGACAACCCGGCCGCCTGGCTCACGACCACCGCCCGCCGGCGGGCGCTCGATGTCCTCAGGCGACGGCACGTCGAGGCGGAGAAGCTGCACGAGATCGAGGCGCTCGCGCCATCCCAGGCGAGCCCGGCTGAGCCTGAGGACCCCGGGCCGTACGGCGACGACCGGCTGCGCCTGCTCTTCGCCTGCTGCCATCCGGCTCTGCCCTTGGCCGGCCGGGTGGCCCTGACCCTCAAGACCGTGGCTGGGTTGTCGACCCGCGAGATCGCCCGCGCCTTCCTGGTAAGCGAGGCGACGATGAGCCAGCGCCTGCTCCGCACCCGGACGAAGATCGAGCACTCCGGGATCGGCTTTCGGATCCCCGAGCCGCACCGCCTGCGCGATCGCGTCGGCGCGGTCCTGGCGGTGATCTACCTGCTGTTCAACGAGGGCTATGCGGCGACCGAGGGGCCGTACCTGCGCGACGAGCTGGCCGAGGAGGCGATCCGGCTGGCCGACCTGCTCGCGTCCCTGCTGCCCGATGACGACGAGGTCCTCGGCCTGCGCGCGTTGCTCCTGCTCCAGCATTCCCGGAGCGCGGCACGGATGAGCGTTGCCGGCGACCTGCTGACGATGGAGGAGCAGGACCGCGGGCTCTGGGACCGGGAGCAGATCGCGGCCGGCCTGGCGAGCCTGGCCGCGGCCCGATCGACCGGCCGGCCGCAGGGCTTCTACCGGCTCCAGGCAGAGATCGCTGCCCTGCATGCGACGGCGGCGACGCCCGAGGCCACCGACTGGGCCCGGATCGTGGTTGGCTACGATGCGCTCCTGGAGCATCGGGCCTCGCCGGTGGTCGCCCTCAATCGGGCCGCAGCGATCGGCTTTCGCGATGGCCCCGAGGCCGGCCTGGCGGCCCTTGACGCGGGCATCGCCGATTCGCCCCTGGTGCCGGCGGTCCGCGCCGACCTGTTCCGCCGATCCGGGCGTTTCGCCGAAGCCGCCGCGGCGTATCACGAGGCGATCGCCCGGGCCGGAACCGACGCTGAGCGAAGACAGCTCCAGCGCCGGTTGGACGAGCTGACCAACCTGAGCTAAGAGGAGCTCCTGATGTCGAGGGTCCGGGTCCACAACTTCATCGTCTCGCTCGACGGCTACGCGACCGGCGAGAACCAGCGCCTCGACGCCGCGTTCGGGGACGCCCAGGACCAGCTCTGGCCGTGGTTCGAGACCACCCATACGTGGCGCCCCGACTACGACGCCGGTGGCGCCGCCACGGGCCTTGACGAGTCGGTCGCCGCGGCCTGGGCGACCGGCATCGGCGCGGAGATCATGGGCCGCCGCAAGTTCGGCCCGCAGCAGGGGCCCTGGGAGAACCTCGACTGGCAGGGCTGGTGGGGCGACAACCCGGTCTACCACACCCCGTGCTTCGTCCTGACCCACTACCCGCGGCCGTCGATCGAGCTCAAGGGCGGGACGACGTTCCACTTCCTCGATGCCCCGCCGGCCGAGGCCCTGGCGAAGGCCCAGGAGGCCGCCGGTGATCTCGACGTCCGGATCGGCGGCGGACCGTCGACCGTCCGCGCGTACCTCGAGGCCGACCTGATTGACTACCTCGACGTGATCATCGTGCCGGTCGTCATCGGGCGCGGCATCCGGCTATGGGACGGGCTCGACCAGCTCGAGAAGCGCTTCCACGTGGAGTCCCTGACGATGCCCAGCGGCGCTACCCACGTGACGTTCAGCCGCTGAGCCCCAATTTCGCGAGCGGCGCGATTGACTCGAGGCGCTCCGACTCTTCGTTGCCCATCTCGACGCCGGGCGGAAGGTCATCGATGTCGTTCCGATCCCGTGTGGCGCGTCCGGTGTTACCAATCCCTTCGTCATCAGGACCCGGTCCAAAGGGCGGATCTGGATTGCCGATCCCCTCGTTGTCCCCGGGAGCATCGGTTGGTTCCGTCATCTCGCACCTCCTGACCGACGCTGGCTCTGGATAGCCAAGGCGCGGTTCCTGCAGGGTACGTGCCGATCTGGAACGGCCGGATCTCGCATCGCCGGGGCGACGTCACGGACGCCTTGCAACAGCGTCCGGGTCGTTTGCTTTTGTCGGGGCGACGCGCGTCG
>JANWLH010000004.1 GCA_025450915.1 Candidatus Limnocylindrales bacterium
AGCCAGCGGCGATCGCTTGATCGGGCGATGCAGATCGTTCGTCAATGACGGTCCGTAGCAACAAGACGCCGAGTCGGATACACACGCCCAGCGGCATCCGCTACGCTCCGTCCTTCAGGTTGTCGAGGGCGCGGTGAACTGCTCGAATTGCGGCACGGGGAACGAGGCCGGGCGCAAGTTCTGCAAGGAATGCGGCACGCGACTGGCCGCCGCCTGCGCCGTGTGTGGCGCCTCGAATGGTGCCGATGCCAAGTTCTGCGGTGAGTGCGGGACGTCCTTTGGCGCAGCGGCAGCCACTCCGCAGATCTCGACCACACCCGTTGGGGCCCCGGTCGCCCCCGTGGCTGAGCGTCGGGTCGTCTCGATCCTGTTCGCCGACCTCGTGGGCTTCACGACGCTGGCCGAGGGCCGCGACGCGGAGGACACTCGCGAGCTCCTGAGCAGGTACTTCGACCTCTCACGTGACCTGATCGCCCGCTATGGCGGGACCGTCGAGAAGTTCATCGGCGACGCGGTCATGGCGGTCTGGGGAGCCCCGACCGCCCACGAGGACGATGCCGAGAGAAGCGTCCGGGCCGCCCTCGAGCTTGTCGACGCGGTCCGCGCGCTCGATCCCGGGATCCAGGCCAGGGCCGGAGTCCTGACCGGCGAAGCGGCCGTCACGATCGGGGCGACGAACCAGGGGATGGTCGCCGGCGATCTCGTGAACACCGCCAGCCGCCTGCAGTCCGTCGCCCAACCCGGGACCGTCCTTGTCGGCGAGGCGACGCAACGGGCTGCCTCGAAGGCGATCGCGTTCGAGGAGGCGGGTGAACGGATCCTCAAGGGCAAGACGAGCCCCGTCCCGGCGTGGCGCGCGCTCCGGGTTGTTGCCGAGGTCGGCGGTCGGAATCGCGCCGAGACGCTCGAGGCCCCATTTGTCGGGCGCGACGACGAGCTGCGCCAGCTGAAGGACATGTTCCACGGGACGACCCGCGACGGCCGGGCGCGGCTTGTGTCGGTCATCGGGCCAGCCGGGATCGGCAAGACCCGGCTTGCCTGGGAGTTCCTGAAATACATCGACGGCCTGGTCGAGACCGTCTGGTTCCACAACGGTCGTTCGCCCGCCTATGGCGAAGGGATCAGCTTCTGGGCACTCGGCGAGATGGTCCGGGAACGCTGCCGCTTGCTCGAGACGGACGACGCCGCGACAACCCGGGCCAAGGTCGCCGAAGCGCTGGCCACCCACGTCCCCGATGCCGACGAGCGGCGTTGGATCGAGCCCGCGTTGCTCGCCCTGCTCGGCGTCGAAACCGCCGCCAGCGGATCCGAGCAGCTCTTCGCCGCCTGGCGGACGTTCTTCGAGCGGCTGTCGATGACCGCTCCGGTGGTGCTGGTCTTCGAGGACTTCCACTTCGCGGACGCCGGGCTGATCGACTTCGTGGACCACGTGCTGGAGTGGAGTCGCAACGTCCCGATCTATGTCGTCACCCTTTCGCGGCCCGAGCTCCTCGAGAAGCGCCCGGACTGGGGCGCGGGCAAGCGCAACTTCACGTCGCTCTACCTGGAGCCTCTCTCTGCGGCCGCAATGCGCGAATTGCTTGCAGGGCTTGTACCGGGACTCCCGCCCGCGGCCGTTCGGGTCATCGTCGAGCGAGCTGATGGCATGCCGCTCTATGCGGTCGAGACGGTCCGGATGCTCCTCGCTGACGGCAAGCTCGGCCTAGACGATGGCCGGTACGTCCCGGTCGGCGACCTCACCAATCTCGCCGTCCCGGAGACGCTCACGGCACTGATCGCGTCCCGGCTCGACGGCCTGGGTGTCGAGGATCGGACGCTCGTGTCAGATGCTGCGGTCCTCGGCCAGAGCTTCACGCTGGCGGGGCTCTCTGCCGTGTCCGGTATCGCTGGATCCGATCTTGAGCCGCGCCTGCGGGCGCTCGTCCGTCGCGAGCTCCTGACCCGCGAGACCGATCTTCGGTCTCCGGAGCACGGCCAGTACGCCTTCGTCCAGGCCCTGATCCGCGAGGTCGCCTACAACACCCTTGCGAAGAAGGATCGCAAGGTCCGCCATCTGGCGGCCGCGCGGTTCTTCGAGAGCCTCGGCTCCGACGAGATCGCCGGCGGGCTCGCCGGGCACTACCTCGCGGCCCACGCGAACGCGCCGGAGGGCCCCGAAGCCGACGCGCTCGCTGGCCAGGCCCGGATTGCCTTGCGCGCCGCCGCCGAACGGGCGATCGCCCTCGGCGCGAACGACCAGGCAGTCACCTTCCTGCGCCAGGCACTCACGGTCACGAACGATCCGGGCGAAGAGGCGGATGTCCTCGAGCGGGTGGGCGAGATCGCCTCGTCGGCGGCCCGTCACGACGACGCCGATGCCTTCCTCCTGCGCGCGACCGAGCTCAATCGGGAGCGGGGCGACCGGACTGCGACCGCCCGGACGATCGCGGCCCTCGCTCGGGCCCGCTTGACGGCGCACCGGACCGCCGAGGCGTTTGCCGTCGTCGAGCCAGCGGTCGGTGAGTTCGCCGACCTCGGCGATGACCCGGCGCTCGTGGCCCTGCGGAGCCAGCTGGCGCGCGCTTGCATGCTGACCGGAGACAACCGGCGGGCGATCGAGATGTCCGATCGGGCCCTCGAGGCAGCGGAACACCAGGATCTGGTTCCGCTCCTGGCCGACATGCTGATCACCAAGGGGACCGCCCTCGTCAGCCTTGGGCGACTCCGCGAAGGGATCGGCGTCATCGAGACCGGCGAGAAGATCGCCCGGACTGCGGGCCTCGCCGGAACCCTACTTCGCGGACTGAACAATCGGTCCGTCCCGCAGGCCGACACTGACCCGCTGGCCAACCTGGTCGCGACAGAGGAGGCCCTGACCCTCGCTCGGCGCCTGGGGCTGCGCCACTGGATCCTCGGGTTCTCGGCCTCGGTGGCGTTCGACAATTTCCGGCTCGGCGACTGGGATCGCGCGACGGCCGTCCTCGACTCGGCATTCGCCGATGATCCAGACGCCGTGGATCGAATCGGCCTGATCAATGCGGCTCTCATCGTGCGAACGTTGCGCGGCGACGCGGTGGCGGAGCTCCAGGCCGAATTCGAGGACCTGATTGGCTCCAGCACCGACATGAGCATGCTGAACAACCTCCACAACGTGCGCGGCGCCGTCGCCTTTGCAGCGGGCGAGCTTGTTGTCGCTCAGGCCGAGTTCCATCAGGCCGCCGAGACCGACCCGACCGACACGGACGCTCGTTCGGTTGCCGCCCATGCGGCGCTGTGGCGTGGGGACCTGCCGGGTGCTGCCGCCGAGCTCGCGGGGCTCCGGGCGATCGGCCTGCGGACTCCCGCCGCCGACGCACGCCGGGTCACGATCGACGCCGGTTTGGCCGCAGCCGAGGGCCGTACGAACGAAGCCCTCGGCCTGTATCGCGACGCGCTTCGGCGCTGGCGCGACCTGCACTTCGTCGTTGATGAAGCGCTGTGCGCCATCGACATGGTCACGCTCCTGGATCCGGCCGAGGCAGACGTGCGGGCGGCGGCCGAAGCGGCTCGCGAGATCCTCCTCCGGCTGAAGGCGAAGCCCTTGCTCGAGCGTCTCGACGCGGCGATGGCGACGAAGGATGCTCGAACACCGGCCAGCACCGCGAAGGGAACGGCCGCCTCGCGAGCCTGATCATCCTGGGCCTTGGGCCGGCGAGCTCGACCGTCTGTCCTCGAGCCGGCGACCCTCGAGCCCGCGGCAGACGGAAGTCCCGTGCCTTTGGCGGTTCCCAGAGAACGACAAACGTCCGGTTCCTGGGTGCTGGCCGAGCGACTTCGAAGTCGGCAGGGGCGGACGAACGCCGGCCCGCCGGGGATTTCATCCCGCCGTGAGCGTGGCCCGGCATGAGTTGGTTCAGCCAGGGCAGCCGATACGCCAGAAGCCCGGTGCGGATCTACCCGTTGTCGTTCTGCAGGAACACCCCGGCCTTAAGGCCCTCGGCCCCGGCCCGGGCCCGGTCGGCGGTCTTTCTCACGCAACTAATTGCCCGAAACAGGCACCTTCGGCCGGGAACAGCGACCCTCCCGGACTTTTAGTCCGCCGATTCATCCCGCCGCAATCGTGGGACGGGATACGTTCTACGCGGATGGCTCGACGAGCCCGCCTGAACGCCGCCAGAACTGCCGATTTGTTGCGTGGAGAAGACCAAGCGTCGGGACAAGCGCCCCGAGCAGGCGTCCACTGGCGAGCTATCCCCGGGCCAGCTCGACGTAGCTCCGGGCCACCTCCTCGTCGATCGCTCGCGGCACGGGCACCACGCACGATTCGCGTCCGACCGAGCCGTTCGCCACGGCTTCGAGCGAGCGGGCCTGGAGGCTGAACCCGAGGTCCATCGACTCGATTGAGTTGCCGAGGGGTCGCGGTCCGGCCAGGTTGACCATGTGGCCCTCGCCCAGGATATGGAGCTTCCGGCCATCGGCCAGCCGGGCGGTCGTGATCCCCTCGTCGCTGGAATGGCTCGTCACGCTCCGGTCCGCGAGGAGGTCGGCCAGGTCGATCTCGATCGGGAAGTGGCCGGCGTTGGCCAGGACCGCGTCGTCCGCGAGCAGCGCGAAATCGGCCGAGGTGATGACGCGCTGGGCGCCGGTGACGGTGATGATGATCTGGGCACTGGCCAGGGCTTCGTCGCGGTCGGGGACGCTGAAGCCGTCGAACATGGCCTCGAGCCGCTTGACCGGGTCGATCTCGACCACCGACACGATCGCGTGATTGTTCCGGAAGTTGAGCGCCACGCCCTTGCCGCACGCGCCGTAGCCGAAGACCGTCACCCGCCGGCCGTTGGTCGCCCGGTTCGAGATCCGCATGAACGACTCGACGACGCTCTGGCCCACCGAGTGCTTGTTCTCGGCGAACTGCTTGATCGGGCTGTCGTTGATCACGAGGACCGGCTTGGCGATCTCGCTGCGCAGCCCGGCCAGGCGCATCCGGCCCGAGGTCGTCTCCTCGGTCCCGCCGAGCAGCCGCTCGTATGGGCTCTCGAGGTAGCGGACGAAGAGGTCGCCGCCGTTGTCGAGGAGCAGGTGCGGCTCGGCGGCCAGGACCTCATCGAGGTGACCGGAGCGCTCGACCGGGTCCCGGGTCGGGCCGCCGAACACGGTGACACCGTGCTCGCGCAGGTACTCGACGGCGCTCGGCTGGGTCGAGTTGAGGTTGCCGGTCGAGACGACATGCGCGCCGCCGGCGTGGAGGGTCAGCAGCAGTGCGACGGTCTTCGGCTCGAGGTGGATCCCGGTCCCGATCGTCATCCCGGCGAACGGCTGGGTCCGCTCGAACTCGGCGCTGATCTGGTTGAGCATCCGGCAGCTGCTCCGGACCCATTCGATGCGAAACGTCACGGGGCGGCTCCTTCGGAAGGCGGGATCGGGCGGGCTACCACGATCGCCCGCGCGGGATCGGCATCGGCAGGATGCTCGGATCGGCGAGCTCGAGGCGATCTCGGAGATATCCGTCGCCATACCAGCCCGATTCGTGGGCCACGAGCCCATCGCGGACCTCGAACAGGTCCACGGCCCGCAGCCGGAGCTCGCGGCCGTCGGCCGGAATCCCGTCGAACGGTGCGGACAGGTGGCAGACCTCCGCCCACTCGACGAGCGCCCAGGGACCGTCGACGATCAACAGCCGGGGCTTGAAGTCGAGGTCGGGGAACGCCCCGTAATACATGTCGAGATACGACCGCAGCGCCGTCTTGCCGGCGATCCGCTGGGCAATCGACACGTCGTCAAGGATTCCGTCGTCGGCCCACCAGCCCAGGACGTCCTCGGTGACGCCGGTCGCCGCGGCGGCAAAGAGCCCGTCGATCACCCGGCGCGTCTCCGCCGAGGTCGTCGCGGGTCGCTCGTCCGGCACCACCGCCTCGGCCCAGCTCGAGCCACGGGGCAGAGGCGGCGGCGGCGGCCGGTCACTGGCGATCGACCCGAGCCGTCGGCGGAACCAGGAATCGCCGTACCAGCTCGACTCGTGCTGGACGAGCCCAGCGCGGATCTCGAACAGGTCGAGCGCCCGCAGCCGGAGCTCCCTGCCGTCGCCCGGGACGCCGTCGAACGTGCCGGTCTGGTGGCAGATCTCGGCCCATTCGACCGCGGCATAGGGACCCTCGACCAGAACCCGCGCCGGCGTGAAGTCGAGGTCGGGCAGCGCCTTGAAGTACCAATCGAGGTAAGGTCGGAGCTCGTCCTTCCCGCTGAACGCCCGGGTGAGGGTCACGTCATCGAGGACACCGTCGTCGGCCCACCAGGCCAGGACATCCTCGAGGACGCCGGTCGCCGCGGCGGCAAAGATCCCGTCGATGACCGCCCGGGTCGAGAGCGGCTCCGCCGAAACTTCAGGGATTGACATTGGGCGTTAAACGTATAACTCTGCTCATCGGCGGTCAATCCCCAGGGAGCCTGGATTGCGCATCTTCTTCGCCAGCGACCTGCACGGCTCGGATCGCTGCTTCCGGAAGTTTCTCAATGCAGCCAAGTTCTACCAGGCCGACTGGCTGATCATGGGCGGCGACGCGGCCGGCAAGCACCTCGTGCCGCTCCTCCAGGATGGCAGCGGCTGGCGAGGCAACTTCCAGGGTGCCCGGCTCGAGGCCCGCACGGCCACGGAGCTCGCCCAGCTCGAGGCGCAGCTCGCCGACATGGGCGCCTACGCCCTGCCGACGAACGCCGAGTTCATCGCTCAGCTGAGCGCGAGCCCCGAGCTCGTCGAATCGACGCTTCACGACTTGATCGTGAAGCGTGCCGAGGCCTGGGTCCAGCTGGCCAGCGAGCGGGTCGACAAGGAGACCCGGTGCGTGATCGGCCTCGGCAACGACGACTTCGACGAGCTGGCAACGGTCTTCAGCCAGGGCCCCACCCTCTGCCCGCCCGACGGGCTGATCGAGATGGACGGCTTCTGGTTCGGGACGCTCGGTTGGAGCAATATCACACCGTGGCGGACCCACCGCGAGAAGTCCGAGGCCGACCTCGACAAGCTCGTCGCGGCCCTCGAATCGCCGGACCCGAGCCGGACGATCTGGAACATCCACGTGCCACCGTACGGCTCGACGCTCGACATCGCGCCGCGCCTGAGCCCCGACCTCCAGGTGGAGCTGGTCGGTGGCACGCCTGACTTCATCCCGGTCGGCTCGACCGCGGTGGCGGCCGGGATCCGCTCGTTCCAGCCGCTGCTGAGCATGCACGGCCACATCCACGAGAGCCGGGGGGTGATCAAGGTCGGCGGTTCCACGGTCGTCAATCCGGGCAGCGCCTATGACCAGGGGACGCTCTACGGGGCGCTCATTCGAGTGTCGCCGGGCAAGGTCGTGCAATGCCAATTGGTCATTGCCTGACATGGGAGTGGGGTGGAGGATCACGGTGAGGAGGATCATGGGATGGACAGGCCGATAAGCACCACGGGCAAGGTGCCCGTCTTCGCCCGGAACTCGTCCGGGCTCGTGCGCGCCGCGTCGGCGACGGACGCGTCGTTCGTCAACATGTACGTCGCGACCTTCCCGATCATGCTCGGCTTCATGCTGGGACTCGTCCTGGCGTTCTACCCGGGCGTGAACATCTTCCTGACGCTCACGATCGGCTTCATCCTGGCGATCCCGCTCGTCCTGGCCTACGCGATGGCCAGCACGATCATGAAGCGCAGTGGCGGCGACTACATCTTCATCAGCCGGACGATCCACCCGGCGATCGGCTTCGCCGCGAACTTCGTGTTCGTCGTCTTCAACACGGTCTTCCTCACCTCGACCGGCTACTACTTCTGCATCTGGGGGCTGTCGCCGCTGGCCCGCTTCCTGGGCGTGCAGCTGAACAATCCCGACCTCGTCTCGCTCTCGAACTCGCTCGTCCAGCCGTTCGCGATCTTCGTCGTCGGTGAGCTCTTCGTGATCGGCTTCGCGGCCCTGTTCATCCTGGGCAGCATCCGGGCCGTCCTGAAGGTCTTCCGCTACACGATGGTCGTCAGCCTGATCGGCCTCGCGGCGACGGTCATCGTCCTGCTGCTCAGCTCCCCGTCGGGCGTCCAGACGGCGTTCGACGCCTACGTCAAGGTGGCGACCGGCGTGACCGGGGCCTCCAAGGCGGTCCTCGACTCGGCCGCCTCGAATGGCTATACCGATGCCCCGTTCGACTTCGGGATGACCCTCCTCGCGGTCTCCTGGCCGGCGTTCTCGCTGCCGTTCTACCTCGGCTCCGCGTACTTCGCGGGCGAGGTCCGCTCGGCCCGCCTGTCGCAGCTCCTGGCCGGCCCGGTCACGGCGATCATCGCCTTCGTCGCGGCGATCATCCTGGCCTTCCTGGCGCTCAACGCGATCGGCCAGGGCTTCCTCGCCTCGCTCGTCGCCGCCAGCCCATCGGCGACCGGCCTGGGCGGCGCCCCGACGTACATGGAGGTTGCGGCGATCGCCAGCGGCAACCCGATCATCGGCTCGCTGATCATCATCGGTTTCGCCTCGTGGCTCTTCCCGACCGTGCCGATGTCGCTGCTGATCATGACCCGCTGCATCTTCGCCTGGTCGATGGACCGGGTGGTCCCCGACAACCTCTCGAAGGTCACCGAGCGCTCGAATTCGCCGGTCAACGCCGTGATCCTGGTGACGGTCGTGTCCGTGGTCGTGGCCTGGGCGTGGGCCTACACGAGCATCTTCACGGTCGTCGTCGGCGCGTTCGGCCAGATCATCGCCCTGGGCATCGGCAGCCTTGGCGCGGCCCTGATCCCGTACAAGTTCAAGAGCCTGTACGACCTCTCGCCGGTCGGCTGGTACTGGGGCAAGATCCCGGTCCTCGGTGTCGTCGGCGTGCTCGGAGCGATTGGGGCGTTCCTGATGGTCGCCAATTTTGCCCGCGACCCGAGCTCGGGGGTGAGCATCTCGGGCAGCCCCGGCATGTTCTGGTTCAGCCTTGCACTATTCCCGGCCGGGGTGATCATCTACTTCGTGAGCCGGGCGATCCGGCGTACCCAAGGCTTCGATATCGACCTTGCGTACGCCGAGATCCCGCCGGACTGACGGGGGTGGGCAGGTGATCCAGGAAGGAACCCGATCATCGACGGAGGCCGTCGCCACCCTCCCGCGGCTCCGGGAGCTCCTCGACGCGGCCACCGTGGCGGCCGGCCGCGCCCAGGCGCGGTACTCGGGCTATCCGGTGGGTGCGGCGATCCTCGACGCGTGGGGCGTGATCCATGCCGGCTGCAACGTGGAGTCGGCCGCCTTCGCGGCGACGATCTGTGCCGAGCGGGGTGCCGTGGCGGCCGCCGTCGCCGGTGGCGCCGGCGGGCTCATCGCGTGCGTCACGGTCACACGGGATGGCGATCCGGCCTCATGCTGCGGGGCATGCCGACAGCTTCTCGCCGAATTCGGGCACGGTCTGCTGATCGTGAATGGCTCGCTGACGTCGGATCGGTTGCGCTGGGGGACCGTCGCGGACTGGCTGCCGCATGGGTTCACTCGAGCGTCGCTCGAAGGGATCCCCGCTCCGGCGGGCTCGCAAGGCTAGGTCGGATCCCGTGACCGAAGCCAAGCGGAGCGAGCCGAAGCGTCCAGCCACCGGCGCCGACGTCGCCCGGATCGCGGGGGTGTCGCAGGCAACCGTCTCGCTCGTCGTGACCGGCAAGTCGGAGGGCCGGATCTCCGACGAGCAGCGTGACCATGTCCTGAAGGTCGCCCGCGGCCTGAGCTACCAGCCGAACGCCTCGGCCCGCAGCCTGCGCCTCGGTCGGGCGCGGACGATCGCCCTGATCGTGCCCAACGTGGCCAACCCGTACTTCTCGTCGGTCCTCCTCGGAGCCGAGCGGGCGGCGCGGGGCCGCGAGCATGCGGTCATGCTCCTCGATACGGGCTCGGATCCGGACTGGCCGGGCTGGGTCGGGCAGATCCTCGCGACGCGCGCGGTTGACGGCTGCATCGTCTATGCGGCCGACCCCCTGACGCCGGGCCAGGTGCGGGTGCTGGGCCGGCACGTCGTGCTCGTCGAGGCGAACGCGCGGGGGGCGGGCAGCGTTCAGCTCGATATCGCCGGCGGGATCCGCCAGGCGATGGTCCACCTGATCGAGCTCGGCCACCGGCGGATCGCCCACCTCGCGGCGGACTTCCCGCAGGAGACGTTCCAGGTCCGCGAAGCGACGTACCGGGCGAGCCTCAACGCGATCGGGATTGCCTATCGACCGGCGTATGTCGTGAAGGCCCCGTTCCAGATCGAGGCTTCCACGGCGGCCGCGCGGCAGCTGCTCGTCCTCGACCAGCCACCGACGGCAATCCTGTGCGACGACGATCTCCAGGCGGCGGGCGTCTACAAGGCCGCGACCGCGCTCGGCCTGCGGATCCCCGGCGATCTCTCGGTCGTCGGCTTCGACGACATCGAGCTGGCCCGGATGCTCGAGCCCGAGCTGACGACGGTCGCGATCCCGGCATCGGACGTTGGCGCCCGGGCCGTGGAGATGGTCCTCGGGCTGATCGACGGCAGGAGCGCGCGATCGCAGACGATCCCGCTCGAGCTGCGAGTCCGTGGCTCCTCGGGACCCCCCGCCGTGTACCGGTGACGTGCCCGTGAGGTCCCAGTGACCGAGGCGGGGGTCCTGGACGAGGCGCTCAGGCTGGTCGGGCTGGCCGACGCCGCGCGGGTGCCCCTCCGGTTGCTCGGCGGGATCGCGGTCGCGGTCCGAGTGCCCTCGTGGCGAGTCCGGGCCGACCGGCCGGGCCGGGACATGGACTTCGCCACGGATCGCGGGAGCCGGCGGGCGGTCACCGAGTTCCTCGAGGGCCAGGGCTATGTCGCCGACCGCCGCTACAACGTGGCCAACGGCCACAAGCAGCTCTATTTCGTCGACCCGGCGAACGCTCGGCCGGTCGACGTCCTGATCGACCGGATGGAGATGTGCCACACGTTCGACTTCTCGGGCGACCTCGCCTGCCGTGGGGCGACGCTGCCGCTGGCCGACCTGCTCCTCTCGAAGCTCCAGGTCGTGCGGATCAACCGCAAGGACATCCTCGACGTCCTGATCCTGCTCGCCGAGTTCCCGCTCGCCGACGGTCCGCTCGACGATGCGATCGACGTCGCCCGGATCACGAAGCACACGTCGGCCGACTGGGGCTGGTGGCGCACGGCCACGGGCAACCTGGCCGCGATCCAGGCGTTCGCGGAGCACGACCTGGCGCCCGGCGATCTGGACGTCGGTCGCCCGAACCGGTTCGACCCGAGCCTCCAGGCCGCGGAGTTACTTCGCCGGATCGACGCCGCGCCGAAGTCGATGGGCTGGAAGGTTCGCGCCCGGGTCGGCGAGCGGGTCCCGTGGTACGACGAGCCCGAGGAAGAGGCGCACGACCAAGGGCCGGCCAGGCGTTTGCGGGGTGGCGGGGACCGGGACATGACCGAGTGACCGCGCCGAGGGGCCGTTTGTCCCTATCGGGCGCCGCGGAAGGCCGGGGATACTCGGGCGCATGGTGGATCTGGACGACCTCAGCGCGGCAATCGAAGACGGCGACCGGGACCTGGCGGTCGAGCTGACCGTCGCGGCGATCGCGGCGGGCCTCGGGCCCCAGGCGATCCTCGATGCGATGACCACGGCGATGGACGACGTCGGCGACCGGTTCCAGGCGAACCTGATCTTCGTACCGGAGATGCTCGTCTCCGCCCGGGCGATGCGCGAGGCGATGGCCAGGCTCGAGCCGATCCTGGTCGACGCCGGGATCCGGCCCGAGGCGAAGGCCGTGATCGGCACGGTCCGCGGCGACCTCCACGACATCGGCAAGAACCTCGTTGCGATGATGTGGCGCGGGGCCCGGATCGAGGTCATCGACCTGGGGGTCAACGTGACGGCCGAGCAGTTCGTCGCGGCCGTCCAGGAGCACAAGCCCGACCTGATCGGCCTCTCTGCCCTGCTCACGACCACGATGCCGGCGATGCGCTCGATCGTCGAGGCGCTCCGCGAGACCGACCTTGGTGGCGCCCGGATCATCGTCGGCGGTGCCCCGGTCAACGAGGAGTTCGCCACCTGGATCGGCGCTGACGGGTTCGCCCAGGATGCTGGCGCGGCCGTCATCGTGGCGCGCCGGCTGCTGGGCCCGTCCGACGCCGTGGCTTCAGGGACCGGCCGATGACGATGACCGGCCGCGAGCGCGTGCTGGCCGCGATCAGCCACGAGGAGCCCGACCGCGTCCCGATCGTGATCGGGGCGAGCAACGCGACAGGGCTGAAGGCCGG
>JANWLH010000005.1 GCA_025450915.1 Candidatus Limnocylindrales bacterium
CCCGGACCAGGGCGAGCCCCGCCGGCCGGCCATGCGCCAGGAGCGGCCCGACCGAGGCGAGGTCGAGGCTGACCGCGGCGCCGGCATCACGGGCCAGCCTGACTGCCTCCCGGCCCGCAGATCCGAGCGGCTCTCCGATCAGCGAATAGAGCGGAAGATGGACGACTTCGACGGCCTTGAACCAGGCGGCTCGGAGGTCCGCCGGCGCGAGGCGATCCGCCGCGCCGCGATCGGCGACGAACGATCGCTCGCCATCGGCCTCGACGAGGACGCCGATCCGGCCGGTGGAACGCCCGGCGACGCGGGCGGCGCGGACGACGACGTGGTCTGCCCGGAGCGACTCCACCAGCGCTCGCCCGGGTCCGTCGCGGCCGACGGCACAGACCAGCTGGACGTCCGCGCCGAGACGCCCGAGCCAGGCCGCCGCCGTCGCGGCCGAGCCGCCCTGGCGGAATCGGACGAGCCCCGGTACGTCGGTGCCCCGTGCCAGGGCCTGCTCGGGGCTGAGGACCACGTCGAGGGTCAGGTCACCGAGCACGAGGGCACGAACCCCGGGCCGCCGACGGCGGCCGGTCCGGCGCGAGAGTCGGGCGGGGACGGTGAGGCGGTTCGGCACGTGTTCGAGGATAGCCGCCGGCGGCTCGTTCACGTGCCGTTCACGGGCGATCCACGCCGACGGCACTACAATGCCGAAGCAGGCACGAGGCCGGCCTGGCCCTCCGGAAACGGCCTCCTCCAATGGAGCAACGAGCTCGCATGACGCTGGCCCCGGACGCGCTCGACCTTCTCGCGATCAACACCATTCGAACCCTGTCGATGGACGCGGTCCAGAAGGCCAACTCGGGCCATCCGGGTGCTCCGATGGGGATGGCCCCGATGGCCTTCAGCCTCTGGACGCGCTTTCTGCGCCACGCCCCGACGGTGCCCGACTGGCCGAACCGGGATCGCTTCGTCCTCTCGGCGGGTCACGCCTCGATGCTCCTCTACTCGCTTCTCCACCTGACGGGCTACGACCTCAGCCTCGAGCAGATCGAGTCGTTCCGACAGTGGGGCTCGCGGACGCCCGGGCACCCGGAACGTGGCCTGACCGCGGGTGTCGAGGCAACGACCGGGCCCCTCGGCCAGGGCGTCGCCAACGCCGTCGGGATGGCGATCGCCGAGCGACGTTTGGCTCACGAGTTCAACCGGCCGGACCACGACATCATCGACCACTGGACCTACGCGATCTGCTCCGACGGCGACATGCAGGAAGGGATCGCCTCGGAGGCGGCCTCGCTCGCCGGCCACCTCAAGCTGCGCAAGCTGGTCATGCTCTACGACGACAATGGCATCCAGCTCGACGGCCCGACCGCGATGGCCTTCTCCGAGAACGTCCTCGAGCGCTTCGATGCCTACGGCTGGGACACGCGCGAGGTCACCGACGGGAACGACGTCGAGGCGATCAGCGCCGCGATCCGCGCGGCCCAGGAAGACGGCCGGCCGAGCCTGGTCGCCGTTCGCACCCACATCGGCTACGGCGCGCCGCACAAGCAGGACACCCAGAAGGCGCACGGCTCGCCGCTCGGCGAGGACGAGGTCCGGCTCGCCAAGGAGGCCTACGGCTGGGATCCGGATCGCCACTTCTACATCCCCGACGAGGCGCTGGACGTGTTCCGCCGGGCGATCCCCGAGGGCGAGGCCCTCGTCGAGGCGTGGACTGGCGAGCTCGACCGCTACGCGACCGATCATCCCGACCTCGCCGCCCAGCTCAGGCGCCGCCTCGCCGGCAACCTCCCCGACGGCTGGGAGGCGGCCCTCCCGAGCTACGCCGTGGGCGAGGACTTCGCCACGCGCCAGGTCAGCCAGGCCACGATCAACGCCCTGGCGCCGGTGTTGCCGGGGCTCTTCGGCGGCGCGGCGGACCTGTCTGAATCGAACCTGACCGACATCAAGGGTGCCGGCGACTTCTCGACCGACGAGGCCGGCCGCAACCTGCGGTTCGGGGTCCGCGAGCACGCGATGGGCGGGATCAGCAACGGGATCGCCTACCACGGCGGGTTCAAGCCGTACTGCGCCACGTTCCTGACGTTCAGCGACTACATGCGCGGCTCGGTCCGCCTGGCCGCCCTGGCCGGCCTGCCCGTGACCTATGTCTGGACCCACGATTCGGTCGGCCTCGGCGAGGACGGCCCGACCCACCAGCCGGTCGAGCATCCGGCCGCCCTCCGGGCGATCCCGAACCTGTGGTACATCCGGCCGGGCGATGCCAACGAGGCGGTTGCCGCCTGGGCCCTGTCGGTCGAGCGGCGCGACGGACCGGTCGCCCTGGGGCTCACCCGCCAGAAGCTGGCGACACTGCCGGAGACGGCGACGGCCGCCCGGGACGGCGTCCGGCGGGGCGGCTACATCCTGCGCGAGTCGAGTGGCGGGCCGGCGGGCATCGACCTGATCGTCGTCGCGACCGGCTCGGAGCTCGGGCTTGGGGCGGGCGCCCGGGACGCGCTCGAGGCCGACGGGATCCGGACACGCCTCGTGAGCCTGCCCTGCTTCGAGGCGTTCGAGCGCCAGGACGAGGCCTACCGCGACTCGGTCCTGCCGCGGGCTGTCGCGAAGCGGCTGACGGTCGAGGCCGGGGTGACGTTCGGCTGGGATCGCTATGCCGGACCCGACGGAGCGATGATCGGGATCGACCACTTCGGCGCGTCGGCGCCGGGCGCCACCATCTTCGAGCACTTCGGGTTCACCACCGAGCATGTCGCCGAGGTCGGCCGGCAGGTCGTCCGGGACGGCCTCCGTGGCCGGATCCCGACGCTCGATCCTGGCCATCAGCCCGCCGGGCTCGGGCTCGGGCACGCGGTTCACGCCGAAACCACGACGGCGAGCTGAGCGATGCGCATTGCCTTCGCGGCAGACCACGGCGGAGCGGAGCTCAAGGACCAGCTCCTGGAACGGCTGCGGGCCGAGTCCAGCCCGCACGAGCTGATCGACCTGGGCGGCGACGGCTCCGATCCGACCGATGACTATCCCGACTTTGCCGAGCGGCTGGGACTCGCCATCCAGCGCCACGAGGCCGATCGCGGCGTCCTCGTGTGCGGCAGCGGCGTGGGCGCCTCGGTCGCCGCCTGCAAGATGATCGGGATTCGGGCCTCGGTCTGCCACGACACGTACTCGGCCCACCAGGGCGTCGAGCACGACGACATGAACGTGCTCTGCCTCGGCGGCCGGGTTGTCGGGATCGAACTTGCCCTCGAGATCGTGCGCGCCTACCTCGGCGCGACCTTCAGCAATGCGCCTCGCCATCGGCGCCGGGTCGACAAGATCCTGGCGATCGAAGCCCGCGAGAGCTCCGGAGGCCAGCCATGAGCGATTCCGTGCGCGACGCGAGCATCAGCATTCCGGGGGTCCGGCTCAGCCCGGAACAATTCGAGCTTTGGGCGGCGGTGGCCGAGCACGCCCGGAACGAGGAATGGGCACGGCACCTATACGAAGGCGATCCGTCGCTGTGGTCGACCGACCCGGACGTCCAGGCCGGGATCGCCGATCGCCTCGGCTGGCTGGCTGCCCCGGAGCATTTCCGGGAGCAAATCCCTGCCCTGGAAGGCTTCGGCGATGCCCTGCGCAGCGACGGCTTCAAGGCCGTCATCGTCGCCGGGATGGGCGGCAGCAGCCTCGCGCCCGAGGTCCTCCAGCGGACCTTCGGCAGCGCCCCCGACTGGCTCGAGCTGCGCGTCCTCGATTCGACCGACCCGATCGCGGTCGGCGCGGTCGTCGACGATCTCGATCCCCTCTCGACCCTCTTCGTCGTGGCCAGCAAGTCCGGGACCACCACCGAGCCGCTCGCCTTCCAGGCCGATGCCTGGGCGCGGATCAAGGCGGCGCTCGACGCCCGCCACGAGCACCAGGAGACTCCTGGGACATTGATGGCCGCGATCAGCGACCCGGGCAAGAGCATCGCGGCGATCCCCCACCACGATGAGCTCCGCGAGGTCTTCCTCAACCCGCCCGACATCGGCGGACGATACTCGGCGCTGACCTATGTCGGGCTCGTGCCCGCGAGCCTGATCGGCCTGTCGCTGGGCGACCTCCTGGCCTCCGCGATCGACATGCAGGCCCGCTGCCGCGAGCCCGAGCCGGCGGCCAATCCGGGCCTGGCCCTGGGCCTCGCCCTGGGCACCCTGGCCCGGCCGGTGCCGGCCGGCGCGGGCCGCGACAAGGTGACCTTCATCGCCGACCCCGAGATCGCCTCGCTGGGCTCGTGGCTGGAACAGCTGATCGCCGAGAGCACCGGCAAGCAGGGCGTTGGGATCGTGCCCGTCGACCTGGAGCCCCTCGGTCTGGCGACGGCCTACAGCCCCGATCGGGTCTTCGTGCGCCTCGTCCTGGCCGGCTCGGCCGGACCCGCGCCGGCGCCGGACGGAACGTCGGCCGATGCCCTCCTCGAGCAGCTCGCGGCCGCCGGCCATCCGGTCATCCGGATCGAGTTGGCCGATCGAATCGACATCGGCGGGGAGTTCGTCCGCTGGGAGATCGCCACTGCGTTCGCCGGGGCCGTACTGGGCATCGACGCCTTCGACCAGCCGAACGTCGAGGAGGCGAAGATCCTGACCCGCCAGCTCCTCGCCCGGCATGCCGAGGCGGCCGACGCTCGACTCCACGAGGCGCCGCCCGCACCGATCGAGCTCCTGGCGAGCGGCGCCGGCCTGGCCCTCGTCGGTGATGCGGACCTCAACGCGGCCGGCCCGGCGGACAGCGTCGAGGCCGCCCTGAGGCGGCACCTCGCCCGGGCGAAATCGAATGCCTACCTCTGCCTCCAGGCCTACATCGCGCCGAGCCCCGAGCGCGACGCGGCCCTCGCCCGCATCCGCACGCTCCTGCGCGACCGGACGGGCCGGGCGACGACGTCCGGCTACGGGCCGCGATTCCTCCACTCGACCGGCCAGCTCCACAAGGGCGGGGCGCCGATCGGCCTCTTCTTCCAGCTCACCGCGGACCATCCCGTGGATCGCCAGATCCCGGGCTGGCCATACACGTTCGGGCAGCTGATCGATGCCCAGGCCGCGGGCGACTTCGGGGTCCTCGAGAGCCATCATCTGCCGGTCCTGCGGGTCCACCTCGAAGCGGACCCCGATGCCGGCCTGGCCGCCCTGGAACGGGCCCTCACGACGGTGCTCGCCGGCTCGTGACGGCGAAGGACGCGCCGCGGACGATCCGGGAGCTGCGCGAGGCGCAGGGCGGCAAGCGCAAGCCGAAGGAACCGAAGTCGGCCAATCCCCTCCGCCAGGGCCTCCGCCTGGAGCGCGTCCCGGATCCGTGTGTCGTTGTCCTGTTCGGTGCCACCGGCGACCTGGCCCACCGGAAGGTGCTGCCGGCGCTCTACCAGCTCCGGCGGACCAACCTGCTGCCCCACGAGTTCATGCTCGTCGCAGTCGGCCGGCGGCCGTACGAGCAGGACGTCTTCCGCCAGGAGATCGCCGCATCGCTCGCGAACTACTCGCGGGTGCCGGTCGACCCGGCGATCGTCGACGAATTCGTGGCCCGGATCGTCTACCACCAGGGTGATTTCACCGACCCCGAGTCGTTCGATCGCCTGTCGGCCATGCTCGATGCGATCGACCTCGAGCACGGCACCCGCGGCAACCGGCTCTTCTACCTGGCCACCCAGCCGTCGTCCTTTGCCGAAGTCGTCGGCCAGCTCGGCCGGGTGGGCCTCGACCACGAGGTTCACGGCGCCGGCTGGCGGCGGGTGGTCATCGAGAAGCCCTTCGGCCACGACCTCGATTCGGCCACCCGCCTGAACCGGGAAGTCGGCAAGGTCTTCCGGGAGAAGCAGGTCTACCGGATCGATCACTACCTGGGCAAGGAGACCGTCCGCAACCTGATGGTCTTCCGGTTCGGCAACGGGATCTTCGAGCCCCTCTGGAATCGGCGCTATGTCGACCACGTCCAGATCACGGTCGCCGAGTCGATCGGCGTCGAGAGCCGGGGCGCGTTCTACGAGGAGACCGGCGCCTCGCGCGACTTCCTCCAGAACCACCTGATGCAGCTCCTGTCGCTCGTGGCGATGGAGCCGCCCGCCGCGTTCGAGGCCGACGCCCTGCGCGACGAGAAGGTCAAGGTCCTCCGGGCGATTGCACCGATGAGCCCCGAGGAGGTCCGGCGCGACGTCGTCCGGGGCCAGTACGGGCCGGGCTGGGTGGCGGCCAAGCACGTCCAGGGCTACCGCTCGGAGCCGGAGGTCGATCCCGAATCCGAGACCGAGACCTACGTCGCGGCCCGGTTCACGATCGACGACTGGCGCTGGGCCGGGGTACCGTTCTACGTACGCAGCGGCAAGCGCCTGCCGAAGCGCGCATCGGAGATCGCGATCCAGTTCAAGCAGGTTCCCCATCGCCTCTTCCGGGACACGGCGGCGGAGCCCGAGCCGAACCTGCTGGCCCTGCGGATCCAGCCGGACGAGGGAATCCTGCTGCGGTTCAGCGCCAAGGTCCCCGGGCTGGGCATCGACGTCCGCAACGTGAACATGGACTTCACCTACGGCTCGGCGTTCAGCGTCGATTCGCCGGAGGCCTACGAGACGCTGATCCTCGATGCCCTCCTCGGCGACGCGTCGCTGTTCACCCGGGCCGACGAGGTCGAGGAGGCCTGGGCGATCGTGACCCCGATCCTCGATGCCTGGATCGACAGCCCCGCCCCGGCCTTCCCGAACTACGAGGCAGGGTCGTGGGGACCGGCGGAGGCCGACGAGCTGATGGCCCGCGACGGTCGTCGCTGGCGGCGGATCTGATGGCCGCCACGCAGGATCGGGCGGCGGACGGCCCGATCGCGATCGACGGGATCGCCCCGGTCGGGACGCCCCAGCTCCGTTGGGCATCGCGAGCCTCGACGATCGACGGGATCGAGCGCGAGCTGGCCCGGATCTGGGCCGAGCCCAAGCTCACCACCGAGGTCGACGGCGTCGAGGTCCGCAACATTGCCGCCCGGACGAGCGTGATGAACCTGGTCGTCATCGCCCAGCAGTCCGAGGACGGCGAGCACGGCGCGGCGATCATCAGCCAGCTCACCGGCCGGCACCCGTCGCGAACGATGATCCTCAGCGCGGCGGACCCTGACGGCCCGGGCTGGCTGGACGCCCGGATCACGGCCCAGTGCATCCTGCCGCGGGCCGACGCGCCCGAGATCTGCGCCGAGATGATCTACATCACCGCCGGCGGCGACACGGGCCGGCACCTCGCCGCGATCGTCGAGCCGCTCCTCATCCACGACCTGCCGGTGACCGTCTGGTGGCCGGGCGAGGCGCGCCTCGAGAGCCAGCAGGCGCGCGACGTCCTCGCCTCGGCCGATCGACTCGTCGTCGACGGCTCTGCCTGGCGGGGCGACGGCCTGGCCCGGCTGCGCGAGCTGGCCCGGGTCGCGACGACGACCCGGACGGCCGTCTCGGACTTCGCCCTCGCCCGCCAGTCGCGCTGGCGCGAGGCGATCGCGTCGACCTTCGACATGCCCGAGTTCCTGCCCTACCTGCGGTCGCTGCGCCGGGTGGCGGTGACCTACGGGACCCACGATGACAGCGGCCTGCCCGGCGGGACGAACCTGGTCAAGCCCCTGTATCACGTCGCCTGGCTCGCCTCGCGCCTGGGCCTGACGGTGATCAAGCCGCTGGCCGCTGTCCCGGGCGCTCCACCGCCGGCCCGGCCCGGCGTCAAGCCGTCGCCCGGGCGGGGCTACTCGGCGACCCTCCGCCAGGGCAACGCCGATATCGCCGTCGTCGTCCGGCCGGTCCTCTCGTCGACCCCGGCAGGGACGACCCTGCGGGTCGAGCTGCTGTGCGAACGGCGGGGCTCCGAGCTGCGCGTCGACGTCACCGCCGAGGCCGAGTCGGTGGGGGTCCGGGCGTGGCAGGACGGCGTCGAGATCCTCGACCGCCGGTTCAATGCCGCCCGGCGGACGGAGGCCGACCTGCTCGCCGAGGCGATCGAGGCCGGCGGACGGGACCAGGTCTCCGACGATGCCGTGCGGATGGCCGCCCTCATCGCGGCAGCAGCGTAGCCGGGCCGATGGCGTCACCGGGCGACTCCACCACACGAGGGATGCCGGGCGAGCCGTCTGTCAGCATCTTCGGCGACGCCGAAGCCCTGGCCGACGCTGCCGCCGAACGGGTCGCCGAGCGCCTGATCGAGGCGGTCGGGCGGCGCGGCCGGGCCGATCTGGCAACGACCGGCGGCTCCACCCCGGCTGCCCTCTACCTCCGCCTGGCGAGCGAGCCCTTGCGCAGCCGGGTGCCCTGGCAGTCCGTCCATATCTGGTGGGGCGACGATCGCTACGTCCCCCGTGACCACCCCCTGTCCAATGTCTTCGGCGTCGACGAGATTCTCCTCGAGGAGGTGCATGGCGTTCCGCTCCCCGCGAACCACGTCCACCCCTGGCCGACGGGCCGGGCGATCGCCGAGGATCTCGGGCCCGAGTGGTGCGCGACGACCTACGCTGCCGAGGCCCGCGACGCGCTGCCCCAGAGCCCGGCGGGCGTCCCGATCTTCGACCTTGTCCTCCTGGGCGTCGGGCCCGATGGCCATCTCCTGTCCGTCTTCCCGGGCAGCGCCGCGCTCAGCTCGGACCAGCTCGCCCTGGCGATCCCGGCGCCGACGCACGTCGAGCCCCACCTCCCGCGGGTGACGTTCAACCCGTCGATCCTTGGGGCGACGCCGGCGATCCTCGTGATGGTCGGGGGCGTGGCGAAGGCCGCTGTGGTGGCCCGGATCCTGGACGGGCCGCGCCTCGATCCGGCTGCCCCGGACGGCCTGCCCGCCCAGCTGGCGCGGCGTGCGTCGGCTGCCTGGTTCCTCGACGCAGCGGCAGGGTCCAAGCTCCAGCCACGCCCGTGATCGAACCGGCCACGCCGGACGGCTTTGTCGAATCGCCCGACGGCACCCCGATCGCCTGGTGGGAGGGCGACGGTTCGGCCGCGGGGCGGGCGGGCCCGAGTCCTCGGCCGCCCCTCCTGCTCGTCCACGGCGCGACGGCCGACCACACCGCGTTCCGGGCCGTCGCCCCGCGGTTCGCAGCGGCCCGCCGGGTGATCTCGATCGACCGGCGCGGCCGGGGCGCGAGCGGCGACCAGCTGCCGTACGCGATCGAGCGCGAGTACGAGGATGTCGCGGCCGTCGTCGACCGCCTGGCGGCCGAATCCGACGGCCCGGTCGATGTCGTCGGCCACTCGTTCGGCGGACGCTGCGGGCTGGGCGCCGCACTCCTGACCGCGAACCTCCGGCGGCTCGTCGTCTACGAAGGGGCGCCGGCCCCGGCCGGCCGGTCCTTCCACGACGAATCGCTCCTCGCGGAGCTCGACGAGCTGGATCGCGCCGGCGACGACGACGGGCTCATGGCCGCCTTCATGAGCCGGGTCGTCGGCCTGTCGGCGGCCGAGGTGGCGGCCTACCGCGCCACGCCGACCTGGCCGATCCGGGCGGCCGCCGCGGGGACGGCAATCCGCGAGCTGCGCGCCGAGGCGGGCCGCGACGCCGGGGTCGAGCGCTTCGGCGACATCCGGATCCCGGTCCTCCAGCTGGTGGGCGGGAACAGCCCGACCATCTTCAGCGCCGGGACGCGCGAGCTCGACGCCGTCCTGGCGGACGGCCGGCTGACCGTCCTGACCGGCCAGAAGCATGCCGCCCACCACACGAGCCCGGCGCTCTTCGTGGCCGCCGTCGAGGGCTTTCTCGACGAGCGCGATACCATCAGGCCATGACCGACGCGACGACCGCCAGCCCGCCGAGCGCCCCGCCCGCTGCTCCGGCGAGCCCCGAAGACACCCGGCCGTACTCACCGGGCCTCGCCGGAGTCGTCGGTGCCGAGAGCGCGATCGCGCTCGTCGACGGCGCCCGCGGCCGGCTCCTCTACCGGGGCTATCCGATCGGCCAGCTCGTGACCCGGGGCACGTACGCCGAGGTGGCCGACCTGCTCTGGACGGGCGAATGGCATCCGGGGGCGGAGCTCCACCCGGGGCCCGTTCCGGCAGCGGTCCTGGCCACCCTGCGCGAGCTGCCCCACGACGCCCACCCGATGGACGCCCTGCGGACCGCCGTCTCGGTGTGGGGTGCGACGAAGAAGATCAGCTGGCCGCCGACGCCCGAACAGGCCCGCGAGCTGACGGCCTTCTCGCCCTCGGCGCTGGCGGCCTTCGGCCGGTTGCGCCGGGGCCTCGAGCCGGTCGAGCCGGATCGCTCGCTCGACCTCGCCGGCGGCTTCCTCCAGCAGCTGACCGGCGCGCCGCCCGATGCCGCCGCGGCCAAGGCGCTCGAAGCCTATTTCATCGTCGGCGCCGAGCACGGCCTGAATGCCTCGACGTTCACCGCCCGGGTGATCACCGCGACCCGGTCCGACCTCGCCTCGGCGGTCTGCGGCGCGATCGGGGCGCTCAAGGGCCCCCTCCACGGCGGTGCACCGGCGGAGGTCGTCAGCCAGCTCCACGAGATCGGCACGATCGACAATGCCGAGGCCTGGGCCCGCGCGACGATCGCGGACCACGCCCGGATCATGGGCTTCGGGCACCGCGTCTATCGGGCCTACGACCCGCGGGCGGCGGCCCTCCGCCAGGTTGCCGAGGCGATGGACGAGCGGCCGGACTGGCTGGACCTCGCGATCGCCGTCGAGGACGTCGTCCTGCGCGTCCTGGCCGAGCTCAAGCCGGGCCGCAGCCTGAAGACAAACGTCGAGTACTACGCCGCCGCCGTCCTCGAGGGCGTCGGCCTCACTCCCGATCTCTTCCCGGCGACCTTCGCCCTCGCCCGCCACGCCGGCTGGACGGCCCACGCGATCGAGCAGGCCGGCGTCGACAAGCTGATCCGTCCCGAGATGCGCTACACCGGTCCACTCGACCGGGACCTGCCGGACTGAACCGATGACCTTCGCCACCCCTGGCCTCGCGCGGGGCGCGGTTAGGCCACGTTTCCAGCGCCCCCGGGTCTCGATCGAGATGGCCGGGATCCTCGCCGCGATCGCCGTGTGGACCGTGGTGTGGGCCTTCGGCGAGCCCTGGAGCCGGTTCGTGATCACGGGCCAGGATGCCCGCTGCTACTGGGTCCCGGGCTTCGACGCGCCGTATGCGCTGTCCCAATGGACCGCCCCGATCGCCTACGTCTACTCGCCGGCGTTCCTGCAGCTGCTCGCCCCGCTCAAGGTCCTGGCGTGGGAGCCGTTCCTGGGGATCTGGACGGTCCTGCTCCTCCTCGCCGTCCGGTTCCTGTCGGGGCCCCGGCTGTTTGCGCTGGCGATCGTCCTGGCGGCTCCCGAGGTGATCGGTGGCAACATCCATCTGCTCGTGGCTGTCGCGATCGTGATCGGCTTCCGGTATCCGGCGGCCTGGTCGCTCATCCTGCTGACCAAGGTGACGCCCGGGATCGGCCTGCTGTGGTTCGCGGTCCGGCGCGAGTGGCGGGCCCTGGCGATCGCCCTCGGCGCGACTGCCGGGATCGTGGCCGTCTCGCTGGCGATCGACCCGCGGGCCTGGCTCGAGTGGCTCGGCGTGATCGGCGACAGCGTTGGCAAGACGAGCGGGACGTGGGCCGCCGTGCCGATTCCGCTCTGGTTCCGCCTGCCGATCGCGATGGCCGTCATCGTCTGGGGAGCCCGCACCGACCGGCGCTGGGCCGTCCCGGTCGCCGCCATGCTCGCATTGCCGGCCCTGTGGTACGGCGGCCTGGCGATCCTGCTGGCGATCATCCCGCTGCGCGATCCGCGCCGCCTCGAGTTCTGGTCGGCCACCGCCCGCATCCTGCCGTCGCTCCGCCGGCCCGTCGCGCCGGCCGCCGCTCGCCTCGCCTGACGACCCCCCGCTGACGAACGACGAGGGCGACCGCCCGGCGGTCCAGGACTGGCGGATCCTGCTGGCCATCTTCTGCGTCACGTCCCTGGTCGAGAGCCTGGGCGTCAGCCAGATCTTCGCCTTCGCCCCGGCCTACCTGACCCAGATGGGGGTCGGCGACGCCGACCGGCTCCATTTCGTCGGGCTGTTCAGCGCCCTGATCTTCATCGTCGGTGCGCCGCTCGTGCCCCTGTGGGGCGTGTGGGCCGACAAGTACAGCCGGAAGGTCGTGATCGTCCGGAGCGCAATCGTCGAAGCCGTGGTGTTCGCCCTCGTCGCGCTGAGCCGGGAGCCCTGGCAGCTGGCCGGATCGATGCTCCTCGTCGGCTTCCAGCTGGGCAACACCGGGGTGATGCTCGCGGCGATTCGCGATTCGGCACCGCGCCGGCGGATGGGTACCGCGATCGCCCTGTTCGGAGCGAGCGGGCCGGTCGGCATGGCGATCGGACCAGTCCTCGGCGGCCGGATCGTGGACGGCCTCCACCAGGGGCTGCCGGTCGTCTTCTGGGTCTCGTCGGCCCTGTCGGTAGGCACGGCGCTGCTCGTCTCGCTCGGCTCCCGGGAAGTGCGACCGACGGTCATCCCGCAGGGCCGGATCATGACCCTCGCGTTCGGCGCCGTGCGCGGCGTGCTGACCGACCCGGCGATCCGGCGGGTCTTCGTGATCTTCGGGATCGCCTTTCTCGGTGCCCAGATGAGCCGGCCCTACCTGCCGGTTCTCGTCGAGGCGGTCAACGGGCGGATCGACCTCGCGAGCGCGATCGGCTTCGTGACCGGCACCGCGGCGCTCGTCGGCGCGCTGGTCTCGCCGATCGGCGGCTGGATCGGCGACCGGATCGGGTTCCGGCCGGTGCTGGTCGGCGGGCTGCTCGTCGGCGGACTCGCCGCGGCTGCCCTGCCCCTCCTGCCGAGCGTGCCGAGCCTGGCCGGCGGCGTCCTGGTCTTCGGCGCGGCGTACTCGGTCGAGGCGGCGATGGTCTTCGGGCTGCTGGCCACCGAGGTGCCGGCGGACCGCCGGTCGGCGACGCTCAACCTCGTCTACCTGCCGCTCTACGCGGCCGGGATCATCGGCCCGATCCTCGGCGCGATCGTCGTCGGGTTCGGGATCTGGGCTCCGTTCGCGGCGGCGTCCGTCGTCTTCCTCGTGGGCTCGGCGGGGGTGGCCATCAGCACCATCCGGGCACGCCCATCGACGGCCTGAGGCGGGTCGGGCTGGCGACCCGGGTCCCGAACCACGTCGACCTGCCGGGGGACGCCCTGGTCCTGCTCGTCGGCGCGGCCGGGTCGGGCAAGACCACGCTCGCCGCCCGGCTCTTCCCGGCCGATACGATCCTCTCGTCCGATGCGATCCGCGCCGAGCTCACCGGCGACCAGACCGACCAGACGATGAACACGATCGTCTTCCGGATCCTCCATGAGCGGGCCGGACGCCGCCTCGCGGCGGGCCTGCTCACGGTGGTCGACGCCACGAACGTCGCCGCGTCGGCGCGCCGGCCGCTCCACCGCCTAGCCGCGGTCCATGCCCGGCCCGTGGTCGCGGTCGTCCTCGACCTGCCCCCGGCGCTGTGCGTTGCCCGCAACGCCGCGCGGAGCGGGCGGGTGGTGCCGGAGGCGGCCGTCCATCGCCAGCTCGGAGCCCTGCGCCGGGCCCTCGAGCGCGACGAGCTGGCCGCCGAAGGCCTGACCCGGATGATCGTCCTGGCCACCCCGGCCGGGATCGAAGGACTGAGCGTGGGGCTGACGAAGCCCGGCGGGGCGGCTACGCTGACGCCATCGGCGTTGCC
>JANWLH010000006.1 GCA_025450915.1 Candidatus Limnocylindrales bacterium
CGGTTGGACCGAAGAAATCGCCGCCGCGCTGCTCGGCCTGCCCGCAGTGGAGGCCGATCCGGACCTTCAGCGGGCCGGTCTCGGTCCACGATTCCGCCCCAAGGGCGAGCTCGGCGGCGAGGCTGGCCCTGACCGCTTCCGCAGCACTGCCGAAGACCGCCATCATCCCATCGCCGGTGGTCTTGACCACCTGCCCGGACGCCGCCTCGATCGCGCCCCTCAGGATCCGATCGTGGCGACCGAGGGCGTCCTTCATTGCCTCGGGGGCGAGCTCCCAGAGCCGGGTGCTGCCCTCGAGGTCAGTGAACATGAACGTGAGCGTCCGCGATGCCGGCAGATCCACGGACCCATTGTTCCATCTGCTGCCTTTGGCGCGCAGGGTTCGAGGGCCTCAGGCGATCCGGACCCCGCGTCGCAGGATCGCCCTCGGGCAGAAAGGTTGGCGGCATGCGCCGCACCTCACTGGACGCTGCCTGGCCCTCACTGACTTGCCTTCACGGTGAACGCATACGGCCCGGTCGCGCTGCCCGACGAGTAGATCTCGATGGTGTAGATGCCGGCGGCCGGAAGCACGACGCGCCCGAGGTCGTTGCACGTCTCCGCGATGTTGAGGAGGACACCGTCGGGCCGCAGCAGCTTCCAGGCCAGCGGGCTTGCAGCGCAGCTCTCCTGGGCCTGCAGATAGACGACCTCGCCGGCCGTTGCACCGAACGTGTAGTCGCGCGTCTCGCCGATCGAATCGACGCTGCCCGTCACCGCCTGGCCGAGGGTGATCGTGCTGGTGGGCACAACCGGGACGTTGAGCACCGTGAACGCGTACGGCCCGGTCGCGCTGCCCGAGGAGAAGATGCCCACGGTATAGATGCCCGCGGCCGGAAGCACGTGGCGCGCCAGGTCATTGCAGGATTCCGCGATGCCCAGGAGCGTACCGTCGGGGCCGATGAGCCGCCACGACAGCGCATTCGCGGCGCACGCGGCCTGGGCTTCGAGATAGACGACCTCGCCGGCAGTTCCGGAGAACCTGTACTCCCGGATTTCGCCGATCGAATCGACGCTGCCGCTGACGGGCTCGGCGATGGTGATCGAGGTGGCTTGCACAACCGGCACGGCGAGCACCGTGAACGCGTACGTCCCGGTCGCCGTGCCCGACGAGGAGATGCTGACGGCGTAGATGCCGGCAGTCGCCAGGACGTGGCGGCCAAGGTCGTTGCAGGATTCCGCGATACCCTGGAGCGAACCGTCCGGCCCGACGAGCCGCCACGACAGCGCATTCGCGGCGCACGCGGCCTGGGCCTCGATATAGACGACCTGGCCGCCGGTGACGGTGAACGTGTAATCGGCCCGTTGCGACGTCGTGCTGATCGCACCGGTGACGGGCTGGCCAATGGTGATGGGCGTGGCGATGGCCGTGCCGGGCTCGGGGATCGTGGTGGGTGCCCCGTCCGCGACCAGGTCCGCTTCCGAGACGGCGTAGGCAGGCTGCCCGGTGGTTCCGACATCGAGGATGCAGTCGTCCAGCCAGGGCTCCGTATTCACGCCGACTGCGCGACAGATGGCTTCGGCGCTCGCCCGGGTGGCTGGATCGAGCGACGCCAGCGGTGTCGTGGACGACGGAAAGTCCAGATGGGTGAACGTCGCCGTGCTCTCACCGGGCTGGTAGTCAAACAGCGATTCAGCCTGGGAGATCCGCCAGCTGTTGCCGAACGGCTGGTAGAGCTTCGTTTTGTACGCGGGATCCGACTGGCTCAGGACCACGCCATCGCGGCCGGTCAGGTCGTTCGCGGGGTTCCCGTCCGCACTGCCGAGGAGGCCGCGCAGCGTCGGCCCGGCGGCCGAGCTCGGATTGAACCCATAGTTGAGCGTGTTGACGACGAGCGTGACCGTCAGCTGGCTGCCGTTGGGCCACGT
The DNA here is from genome assembly GCA_025450915.1 of Candidatus Limnocylindrales bacterium. Classification (GTDB taxonomy): domain Bacteria; phylum Chloroflexota; class Limnocylindria; order Limnocylindrales; family CSP1-4; genus Palsa-1033. The sequence goes on from JANWLH010000006.1 coordinate 1,909, forward strand.
GACCACGACCTGGCCGCCGTGGCGCTCGACGAGGCCGCCGTGCGGCAGCCGGTCCTCGATATCGGGGGCCTTCATCGCCGTGCCGTTGATGACGAGGAACGCCGGCTCGCGCGAATAGACGCCGATGTGGTCACCATCGACATTGGCGGCCACGGCCGTGTTGTAGCTCACGGACGACTGGGCCGTCCACGCCTCCTGGCGGGCCTGGACCTCCACTGAGCCATCGGGCGTCATCAAGGCGATGTACTCACCGGCCCCCTGGAAGTCGACGTGGTCACCGTCGCCGGTCCGGAGGTGGGTGTCGCCCATTGAGCAATTGACACACTCTCGGCCGTCCGGGGCGACGCAGTGGGCAGCTTTGCAAACAAAGCCCGTCGTCGGACTCCATCCACAGGAGCCAGACTCGCACCCGCCGCGGTAGATGTAGGGCGGTTGCCCGTGGCTGGGCCCGGTTGCGGGTCCGATGCAGAGCGCACCGCTGCACGACCAGGAGCTGTAGTACGGCGCACCTGCACTCGCCGGTGGATTCGCGGGCGGGGTCTCTGGCGGGGTGGTGGGCTGCGAGCCGGGGCGGCCCACGGAGCGCGGGCCGGCGGCAGTGGAGTAATCGAGGCCGGGCGGATCGATGGTGTTGACCGGATCAGAGCCCGCGTATTGATAGAGGTTGGCGCCCCCGCCGGCGAACTGGATCGGGTCGGGACCGGTCCACGTGCCGGTCATGGGGTCGTAGTCGCGGGCGCCGAAATGCACCAGACCCGTGTCTGGGTCGACGAGACCACCGGCGAAGCCGAACGGAATCGTGCCCGGTGCCGACTCGCTTGTAATTCGCCCCCAGGCGTCGTACGTGATGGCATCAACGAGCGCGCCGCTGCTCGTGTTGATCACGAAGCGGGGGCTGCCCGTCGCGTCCGTCACGACGCGGTACGTGGCGCTGCCGCCCTCGACGAGGGCGAGGTGGCCGAGGTCGTCGTAGCCGAACTGCATCACGACCGCCCCGTTGCCATCGGTCTCGGCGACGACGTGACCCGCGGGGTCATACAGGTAGCCTGCGACGGTCTTTCCGCCGACCTGCCGGCCGACCCGCCGAGCATCGGCGTCGACCAGGTAGGTGATCGACCGGCCACCGGCGAGCGTGACGCCGCGCAGCGTGCCGAAGTCGTCGAACTTGAACGCCGTCCTGCCGCTGCTGTCGGTCCGCTTCGCAAGCTGGCCATCAGCGGCCCAGGTGAACGTGGTGGAGCCGTCGGTCACGAGCCGGTCCCGATCGTCGTACGTGGCGGTGGTCGTGCCCGACGGGGTCTTGACCGACGTTCGATTGCCGGCGGCATCGTAGCCATCGGTCTCGGTTGTCGTGCCGTTGACCGTGACCGATGTCAGCCGGTCGGAACCGTCGTACTTGTACGCCGTCGTCGTGGTGCCCGCCGCGGTCGTCTCGGCGAGCGAGGCGATCCGGCCCAGGGCGTCACGGGTGTAGTGGACATCGTCCACGACCACGCCCGAGATGGTCGTAGTCGAGCGAATCAGACGGTCGGCCGGGTCGTACTGCTGATCGGTCTGGACGGCCCCGGCGCTCGTGTGGGTGACCAGCCCGGACACGGGATCGTGGGTCAGGCTCAATCCGCCGACCCCGCTCAGGAGTCCGGCCGGGTCATAGGTCAGCGCAAGGCTGGCAGAGCCGCCGACCGCCTCGGTGACGGCGCGCCCGTTCGCGTCGAGCGTGACCGTCACCGAGCCGCTGAGCTGGCCGGACCAGCCCAGCTTGTCCAGGACGGAGCCGGCGTAGCCGTACGTCGTCGTGACACCGCCGGGGTCGACGGATTGCGCCAGGAGGTGGGTGGTCGGGTCGTAGCTCGCCGAGCCGCTGCCTGCATCGAACGTCCAGCCCACCACCCGACCGGCGCTGTCATAGGCGGCCTGGATCGCCCGGGTACCGAGGCCCGTCACGCTGACGGGTGCGCCGTCCCCGTCGTACTTCGTCACCTGGGCGGAGCTGTCCGTCCCAGCCACGGGCGGGACGAAGGCGGTCGGCCGCCCGGCGGGGCTGCTGCCCAGGACGAACTCGAGGCCACCGGGCGGCTGGACCTGGGTCAGTCGACCATCGGCGTCGTAGCCGGTCACGACGGTCGAGCCGTCGGGTGCTGTCGTCGTCGCCGCTCGGCCGTCCGCATCGACAGCCACCAGGATGACGCTGCCGTCGGGACGGGTGACCGACAGCTGCCCCTTCGAGGCGTCGAAGGCGTACTTCGTCGTCTGGCTGGCCGCCCCCGTGCCGACCGTTTCGCTCGACTCGCGGCCCTGGGCGTCGTACGTGCTCGTGACGGACGGGCTGTTCGGTGCGGACGAGGCGACGAGGTGGCCGTCGGGATCGTAGGCAGCGACTGACTTCCGACCCGCCGGATCGAGGAGCGTGATGGTCCGGGCAGCCGGGTCGAACGTCTGGACCCATGCCTGGCCGTTGACCGTGCTCGTGATCGAGCCGGCCTGGGCGTAGGGCAGCCCGCCACTCGACGCGAGCGCCTGCACGACTTCCGTCCTCGAAACGACGCCGTCGGGACGCGTCGCGACCGCCGGCGTCAGGACCGGGGCCGACATGCCCCACGCGCTGCTCGCCTTCGCCCCGAGCGCCAGGGTCGTCCCGTCGGAGAAGGTGATCGAGCGTGAGTCATCGGCGTTCGTCGTCTCGGTCGTTGTTGCCCCGTCCGGTCCGATGAATGTCCGCCGAGTTCCGCCGCCTGCAGACTCCGTCCGGAAGGTCGAGACGCGTCCAAGGATGGTCGTCTCCAGGATCGTGATCGAGGCGGCGGTCGCCGTCCTCGTCGCCGACTGGCCGACGCCATCGGCATCCATCGAGCTTGTCAGGCGGCCGGCCTGGTCGTAGGTCAACCGCGTGACATTGCCAAGTGGATCCGTTTCCGATGTCACGAGGCCGCCGGGAGCCCAGGTGACATACGTGGTGGCGCCGTTCGGGCTGCGCACGCTGGCGAGCTGCCCGTTGCTGTCGAGGCCCAGCGACGTTTGTGCTCCATCCGTCCCGACGAGGGCGGTTGGAACGCCCTGGCTGGAGCGCTGCACGGCCAGGTGGGCCGCCTGCCCGGCGACCGACCCATCGACGGAGCTGAGGTGGCCGGCCGGGTCATAGGCAAGGGTCACCAGGCTCGTCCCCAGGCGTCCGTCGACCGTCCGGATGTGGCGACCCGCAGAATCGAAGACATAGGCCGCCGAGCCATCGAAGCTCGGGACGGCCTGGCCGCCACTCGCGAGCGGGAGACCGGTGGCGAAGCGCCACGATCCGTCGCCGGCGATGAGCACGCCGTCGGTCTTGTCGTAGCGCTGGAGGACGTTGATCGACCAGCCGCCGAGGCCAAGGCTGTCGGCATTCCAGTCTGGCCGGTCCTGGCGCGCGGCGGCCCACTGGCTCGAATAGGTCAGGGCCAGGTTCGTGTCCGTGATCGGGATCGACAGCACCGCCGCCTGCTGGTCGCACGGCACATAGCCAGCCGGGTCGCATTCGTCAAGGCTCGTCAGGGCCACCGGGCTCGGGCTCTGGCTCGGGCTCGGCGAGGGCGTCGCCGACGAGGCGGGAGTCGACGGAGGAGGCGTGCTGTTGCACGAGGCGAGCAGCAGGCCCGTGCAAAGAACAGTGGTGAGCCTGCGCAGGAGTGAGTGTCGGGCTGATGGAAACCGCCGCGCTGACATCGCTCCCTCCCTTTCGACCCCGTCGGACGTCCGATGGGGGCCACGATCGGAGCCCGTGATCGCAAATCGATCGCAAGCCCCCGATGGGCGATGCGCTTCGTGCGGCTGGAGGCGCTACGCCGGGATCTCGGCGATACCTCGTTGCCGTTCCGTTGTCGGCACATCGTCGTCGGGCTCGAGGTAGGGGGCCAGGGTGAACCCGAACTCGGCGCCGCCGGTGGGTCTCGATCGCGCCCAGACGGTGCCACCCATCGCCTCGACCAGGTGGCGGCAGACGTAGAGGCCGATGCCCGCGCCGCTCGCTGCCTCGCTGCCCGCCGCCCGGTAGTACAGGCTGAACAGGTCGTCGGCCGCAGCCGACGGGAAGCCAGGGCCGTCGTCGCCAACGGTCACGCTGACCCAGGGTGCCGCGTAGCGGACCTGGACATCGATATGGGCGTTGTCACCTGCGTACTTCGCGGCGTTGGACAGGAAGTTGCGCATGACCTGGGTCAATTGATCCTCGTCGCCGCTGATGACGGGTAGCGTGCTGGGGGCGTCGAGACTGATCGTCAGGGACGGCCACAGGACCCGCTCGCGCTCGATGATCTGGGCCAGGAGGCGCTGAACGAGCACCGGTCGCGCTTCGAAGAACTCGGCGCCACGCTCGACCCGGGCGAGGATCAGGAGGTTCTCGATCATCCGCTGAAGGCGGTCTGACTCATCGGCCAGGCCCGCCAGGAGCTCGGTGCGGGTCGGCTCGTCGAGGGAGTGGCGCTTCATCAGGATCTGCGCCCCGCCGTAGATCGACGTGATCGGCGTCCGAAGCTCGTGCGAGAGGATCCCGATGAATCGGTCGCGGATCTCGTTGGCCTCCTGACGCCATGACGAATCCGACACGATGGCGACCGTTGTGGGCTGGCCTTCGATATCGATGTGCCGCAGGGCTAGCTCCACCGGCAGGACCGATCCATCGGCCCGGTACGCTTCGGTCTCGACCCAGCGGATCTGCTCGTCGTCGGCCGATGCTGGTGCGGGCTCGACACGGGACAGGTCGACGATGGTTGCGAGTTCCCGCCCGGTCAGCTCGCCGGCGTTGAAGCCGAACAGCTCCTCCGACGAGCGCGTCGACCAACCGATCCGGCCGGTGTCGTCGGTGGCCAGAATGGCGTTCGGGTCGGCCTCGAGCAGGATCCGGAAGCGAGCCTCGCTGGCACGGACCGCCGCGGCCTGTTCGAGGGCGAGCGCGGTCGCCTGGAGACGGGCAAGGTCCTCGCCGTGGCGGACGGCCCGGGCGGTCAGCGAGCCGAGGAGCGACACGATTGCGATATCGTCGCCGACGAACAACGGGCGGCCTTCGAGATGGGCGTAGAGCGTCGCGACGCTGCCGCCGTCGCCGTCAAGCCCCACGGCGACCTCGCTTGTCCGGTCGCGCCGCGCCTCGGACGGGGTCGAGGTCGACGGCGCTGGCGATGGCCCGTCGGATCCGCGGTCGAGCTGGACCTCGCGACCGGCCGTATCCACGATCCGCACATCCGTGGCGCCAAGGATTGCCTCGGCCGCTTCGGCCAGCTGGCCCCACAGCGCCGGCGATCCCTCTCCGGGCCGAGCCGCGACGACGCTCCGCGCGAGGTCGAAGGCCGCCGCGCGATGGAAGAAGCCCATGATCCAGCGTGGCGGAGCGAAGGCGGCCAGGTAGCCAAGCGCCGCAACGAGCGCCAGGAGCCTGCTGGCCACCAACACTCCGGGTGCGCTGCCCCCTCCGTTGCCGCTTGCCGAGCCAAGTCCCGCGATCACGATGACCAGGCCGAACAGTCCGGTCGCCAAGCCTGCGAGCGTCAGGCGCAATCGATGGACGCCGCGGCGCCGTCGGGCAAGCCTCATGAACTGAAGCGCCGCCATGGTCTCGGCGACGAAGAAGTACGCCACCGCGGCGAGGATGACCGGCAGGCTCCGAGGCCCGCTGACCAGGAGCCCGCCGGCGACGACGAGGAAGCCCCCGAGGGCCGCCCAGCTGGCCCAGCGCGGGACCGGCGTGATCAAGTCGAGGAGACGGATGATCAGGTACGGCTGGGCAACGAGGGCGGCGTAGCTGATCGGGCGGACGATCGCGACAAGGCCCGGGGCGTAGGCGCTGATGAACGACAGCAGGAAGAGCGCCGCGGTCGTGCTGAAGACCGCTGCCACGCCGAGATCGACGGGCGTCCGCTGGCGCAGGTAGCGCCACAGGGCGACCGCGAACAGGATGTAGAAGATGGATTCGATCAGGAGGATGACGGGGTCCAACCGGGCTCCTGCAAGCGGTTCTGTCGCAACGGCATGGTGCCCCGGATGGACGTCAAACGCATAACAGGGGCATTACAGTTTCGTCGAAACGGGCATCTCGTCCGCCCGGTCGCGGTCGCAGCGATGACCGGATGACACGTTGTCATGACGGCCGCCCACAGGCGGGCGACACTGCGGGCCATCGTCCTGGGAGGCGAATGCAATCGATCACCTGCGAGCTGACGAGCGCCTGCTGTCGAGCGCCGACCAGACGTCGAGCGATGCCGACCAGGGGCGGTCTGATACCGACCAGACGCTATCCGATACGGACCAGGCTGCCGCTGACCTGGACCAGGTCGCCGCGGACCACGACCAGCAAGCCGCCGATCGCGTCCATGCCGAGGGTTCGAGCACCGTCGCGGATGACGTCGCGTACCAGGAGTCCGGGCGGGAGCGGCAGGCCAGCTCGCGGGCACGCACGACAACGCGGACGACGAGGAAACAGCTTTCGGGGCAGCGCGATGCCTCGGCCGAGCAACGCGGTCGGATTGCCGAACTTCGCGACGGAATCGCCAAGGGCCGAGAGGCTGTCAACCGGATCCTCCGGCCTCGCACCCACTAGGCCCTTGGGCTGAGTCCGCCCCGTGGGCCAGCCGGCGAACGATCAGTTGGCAGCGCGATTGCGCGAGAGCGCCGTCCAGACGAGCAGGACGATGATCGCCCCGATCACGGCGATCACGATACTTTCGACGTTGACGCCGGTGACGTCGCCTTTGTGGAAGACCTCACTGGCCAGCCAGCCGCCGATAACTGCGCCGACGATGCCCAGGATGATCGTGCCAAGGATGCCTTCCCGGCCGCCCACGACAAGGTTGGCCAGGAAGCCGGCGATTGCTCCGAGGACGATCCAGCTGACGATACCCATGACCCTGCCCTCCTTTTAGGAACGGCCCGTCCAACGGACGCGGCTCGACATCACGGAGCGTTGCAGGGCGGGTGGTTTCGCGCGAGTGGCGGCGTCCGCCCCGGCGTTGCAACGACGAATCAAGCCACTGCGATCAAGCCACTGCGACAGTGCCCCAACGCTGCGCTATGGTCGAGATATGAAGCCGCCGGGACCCGTCGGCCCATGGATCCGCAGCCCACTGGCCGGGCTCATGATCATCACCGTCGCCCTGCTCGCCTCGATCGTCGTTGTCCTGTCGGCTTCGATCGGCAACCTCCAGAACGACGCTGGCTTCGTGCGAACAGCCCCACCGGCCGTGACCGTCCCGACGCCCGACCTGAACCCGGCTGCTGCCTTCGCCGCCCACGTTGATGCGACCTTCAACACGATCAGCGCGATCTTCACCGACGCGGAGGGCGCGACCCTCGAGCAGTTTGCCACCGACTCGGAGTTCGCGGCATCCGAGGAAGCCTGGATCAGGTCGCAGCCACGCCTGCCCTGTCTCGCCGCGGCAGCCGCCCAGTACGCGGCGGCGATTGCCTCCCTGAAGATGGCCATGGACGCATCCGTCGAGGACTACCGGACAGGCAATGCAGCTGCCGTGGCCTCCCTCAATGCCAAGGTAGACCCGGCACGATCGACATTGCTCATCGCCAAGGAAGCTGTCGACGAGGCCGCGGCGCGCTGCTGAGCGGATGCTTGAGCGCGGCTGAGTTGCGATGTTCCTGCAACCCGGGCGCAGGGCGGCTGATGCCCGTCGCAATCCTGCTGGTGGCACGGTACTCGGGAGCGAAGGAGGCCTTCCGATGCCAACCGTCATTCGGCATTGCCCAACGTGTGGCCACGACGATCTGCGCGAGCAGTGGGAGTCGGTCGATCAGGCGATGAACCGCGGCGCCATGCGCGCCACCTGGGTCTGCCCGAGCTGCTCGTGGCCGGAGCCGGAGATCGTCGAGGTCGAGCGGCCGGTCGCCGTCCCTGACGACGCCCGATGAGCACCACGCTCGCCGATTCGCCGGACGCACTGGTGATCGAGTACAAGCTCGGTGACCTCGACGTCATCCGGGTCGCCGTCGAGCCGGAGCCCCCCGATGTCGTGGAGTTCAAGCGCCAGCTGAGCCTGGCCCTGCTCAACGCGGGTCC
>JANWLH010000007.1 GCA_025450915.1 Candidatus Limnocylindrales bacterium
CGGGCGGTGCCGTCGGCTCGGGCGGCGGCTCGGGCGGCTCCGGCGGGTCGGGTGGCGGCCCGGGCATGAAAAAGCCCCGTGACCGCGGGGTCCGGGACCTGGATAGAGTGAGCCCGTCTTCGAGTTGCCGGCCGTCCGGCAACCCCCTGGTCGAAGGTGCGCGCTCGACTCACGGGACGAACGTTGCGCCTTCCTCGATCAATGGGCGATCTCCAGTTGCTGGGCGGGCACCCGAGGCTTCGAGGACCGGCTGAGTATACCCGGCCGGGACCGCCGTCGCCGGTCCCCCGTTCCCCCGCGGCATCCTCGGCGAGCGGGTGTTGCCAGAACAACAGAACACCGTTTCCCGACTGCGTTCTGACTCCGTGAGGCGATGCGCCAGCCCAATTCATCCCCAGCCACGCTCACCTCGGGATGAAATCACGGCGATGGCAGCCGCAAGGCTCGAGTCCGTTTCCTCGAATCGGGGCCTTGTTGTTCTGGCAACACGCCCCGCGGACCAGGGGCGGCCGGCGGCTCGCCTCCACGCCGGCGCGTGCACTCCATACCTCAAAACGGCGATTTCAGGCCGATTGCCGGAGGCTGAAGCTCATCCCGGGTCCAGTTTCATCCCGGCCCACGCTTGGACCGGGACAAGCTCGTCCGCAGCCCTGCTCGAGGCCTGCCCAATCAGGCGCGGAATCGCCTGTTTGCGGTACTGGGTACACATTCCGGTCAGAGGGCCCCAAGCCGCCCAGCGGAGCTCGGGCCTCAGCTCGCCGCTTGCTTCACCGGTGCGCCGATCCAAGCCAAGCTCACTGGCTGCCTCCGGGCGGTACGAGGCCGCAGTCCGGGGTCGTGCACAGCTCGAGGCCCAGCTGGGTCAGCCCTTCGGCCAACGGGGTGAACCCGAGGTTTCCGCCGAAGCTGCGGCTGGTGACCCCGGCAGGGATGCCCCTGACGAGGACCGCGCCGCCGGAGTCGCCACTGCCGGTTGGCACGAACGCGGCGATCATGCACGGGAAGTACGACCCATCCTCGTTCGCCGGGTAGAGGTTCTGGCCCTTCTCGGCCACCGTTCCCGCCCGGTAGATGTTCCGGCCGTCGATCTCGACCCGGTCGCCGATCGCGATGTCCGAGCAGGCCAGGGGCTGGGTGCCCGGCCCGATGATCCGGTAGCCGGCTGTCCCGAGGTCCACGACATTGAGGTGCCCCCAGGGAATCCGATCGGGGGCAACGACGAGGAAGTTCATGTCCGATGCCGCGCAGGTGTGCCCCGGGTACGCGCAGGTGGCTGCCCGGGCGGTCGGGCCGAAGACGCCCTGGACGCTGGTCCGGCCCGGGTCATGGGCAATGGTCCCTTCGCCGGCGCAATGAGGCGATGTCGTGAGCACGATTGCCTGGCCGTCCCGAGCGTAGAACCCCCCGGCGCAGTAGCCGGGGATCTGCTGGCCGGCGAGCACCGGCGGGTCGTAGACCGGGGTGGTCCGCCGCGGCGTCGTGACGTAGGTCACCCCCGCAAAGGCGCTGATCCCGACGATCAGCCCGAGGAGACCTGCGATGAGCAGTCGGAGGGGTCGTCGCCGAGCCTCTGGTCGTGTGCTCGCTGGTGCTGCCACATGGTCCCCCTGCGGTCCTGGTTGCGCTTGCCACCCGCAGGTAGAGGATCAAGCCGACCGTCGACGGCGTAACCCTGACTTTCGGGGTCGGCTCGCAACCGCGCATGCCGTCCAGGGACAATCCGCCGGCGATCGGCCGCGAACCGGCCGATAAGCGCTCCTCGCTACGGTGGCCGGACACCGCCGCAGAGATCGGGGTCGTGCCTTCAGGACCACGAGGTCCGAAGCGTCCGGCCCGGAAGGAGACGCGATCGTGAACAAGGTGTTCCTCACCGGGCGGCTGACCCGGGATCCCGAGCTGCGCAGCCTGGCCAGCGGCAAGGCAGTCACCCAGTTCAGCCTGGCGACCAACGAATATGCCGGCGGCAAGGAACGGACCGAGTACCACAACGTCGTCACCTGGGACCGCCTCGCCGAGATCTGTGGCCAGTTCTTGGGCAAGGGCCAGCAGGTCGCGATCGAGGGCCGAATCCAGACCCGCAGCTGGGACGACGAGAAATCCATCCGTCACTGGAAGACCGAGATCGTCGCCTCGAACGTCGAGATGCTCTCCGGGCGCAAGAAGAAGGACTACGAGGCCCAGTCCGCGGCCGAGGCGCTCGAAGCGCGGGCGACGGCCGGCCCGGGCGACGAGGATGACGATCCGCCGTACCACGGACCGAGCGAAGGCTCGGCCGCCGATCCCCTGCCCGTCGAAGCCGCCGCCTGACCGGCGGTCCCCTCTCCGAGCTGGGCGGGCGTCAGCCCCCTCGACGCCTGCCCGGCTCGGGCCTCAGGCCGGCCCGGGCCTCAGCCCGGCTTGGCAGCCGCCTGGTACAGCTTCCGTCGGTTGATCCCGGTCGCCGCGGCCACCCGCCGGGCGGCATCACCCCGGGCGACGCCCGACCCGACCAACCGCTCGACCTCGGCCCGGGCGGCAGCCTCACTGTCGACCGCGATCTGCGCGGAGGCCTCGCTCCCCTGCCCCGAGCCGACGACGATCGCGAACTCGCCACGCGCCGGGATGCTGCCCGACCGCGCCGCCTCGGCCAGCTCGGCCAGCGACCCGCGGACGATCGACTCGTGGAGCTTCGTGAGCTCGCGGCAGACCGCGCCCGGCCGGCCCGCGACGCAGGCCGCGGCCAGGTCCGCGAGCGTGGCCGCGACGCGGCCCGGCGCCTCGTACACGATCGTGGCGCGCTCATCGGCCGCGATCCTCGCGAGGCGCTCGCGGCGTTCGCGGCCGGAGCGTGGCAGGAAGCCCTCGAACGACCAGCGTGGCGCGGCCACGCCGCTGGCCATCACGGCGGCCAGGACCGCCGATGCCCCGGGGATCGGCACGACCCGGCCGCCCTCGGCGGCCCAGGCGCGCACGAGGTCCTCGCCCGGGTCGCTGACGCCCGGGGTCCCGGCATCGGTGATCAGGGCAAGATCCGCTCCACCGCGCAGATGGAAGAGCAGCTCGGGGAGCCGGTCCGACGCATTGCGCGCGTGGAAGCTCACGAGATGGGTGGTGATCCCGTTGGGCGCCAGGAGGCGCCGCGAGTGGCGGGTGTCCTCGGCCGCGATCAGCGCCACGGCGCGCAGCACGTCGAGCGCCCGGATCGACACGTCGGCCAGGTTGCCGATCGGCGTGGCGACGATGAACAGCCGGCCGCCGGGCGTGGCGACATTGGCCGGGGCCGCGCCTGGCGCCACTCCGGGCACGGGACTCCCGGCCGTCCGCACCTGCCTTACGTCCGGGCCGAGCCCGGTCGCCGGCGCGGGTAGAGGTAGTCGACGCCGGCCGTCCGCGGGCCGAGCTTGGCGATCGGGGCGACCTGGCGCTTGAACTCCGAGCCGGCGACGGCATGCATCGCCCACTCGATCCGCTCGCGGGAGAAGCCCTTGGCCTCGAGCTCCTCGGGCGAACGGCGGCGATCGACGAGCCAGAACAGGAGCCGGTCGAGCTCGGGGTAGGTGAAGCCGGCCTCCGCCTCGTCGGTCTGGCCCGGCCAGAGGTCGGCCGAGGGCGCCTTGCGGATGATCGCCTCGGGGACGCCGACGGCCGCCGCGAGCTGCCGGACCTGGCTCTTGTAGAGGTCGCCGATCGGATTCAGTGCGCTGGCCGAGTCCCCGAACAGGGTCGTATAGCCGATCAGCGACTCGGTCTTGTTGCTCGTGCCGACGACGAGACCGCCCCAGGTGACGGAGTGGTCGTAGAGCACGGTCATCCGGATCCGGGCCATCACGTTGCCCCGGCGGACCGCGCTGGCGGTGAGGCCTTCTGGTCCCGCCGCCCCGGCGACGCCGGTCCCGGTGACGCCGAAGTAGGCGTCGACCATCGGGCTGATCTCGACGAGCGCGCTCTGGCAGCCGAGGCGCTCGACCACCGCCTGCGCGTCGGACTCCGATGACGCGGCCGACGTCCGGTAGGGCATCTTCAGGCAGAGCAGCCGCTCGGGACCGATCGCGTCGGCGACGAGGTACGCCACGAGCGCCGAATCGATCCCGCCCGACAGCCCGACCACCGCCCGTTCGAAGCCCGCCTGGCGGAGCTGGCCGCGAATGAACTCGGCGATCACCCGCCGGGCGACATCGGTGTCGATCGCCAGCTCCGGTGGCAGGTCGAACAGGCCGGCACCGTCGGGGACGGTGCGTGGCACGGAGCGTGGCTCGCCGACCGGGCTCATCGGGCCGCCACGTCGAGGCCCGCCTCCGCGCCCTCTTCGGCGGTCGGATCGGTTGCCTGGCCGGCTCGTTCGCTGACGATCCGGTCGAGCTCGCGGACGGTCAGCTCGAGGCGCTCATCCCGGAGCAGCGGCAACGCGATCCGCTCGCGGCGAACATCGCCCAGGTCGGCATCGACGAAGTACAGGCCCTCGTCGTACAGCGGCGCGCTGAACAGGGTGTCACCGTTCGGCGCGATCACCTCCGAGCCGCCCCAGAACGAGATCGACTCGTCGACCCCGACCCGGTTCACGAAGATGACGAAGCTCGTCGTCAGCTGGGCGTAGGTTCGCAGCAGGGTTCGCCACGAGGTCGCCGTGCCCAGGCCGACCTCGTTGAGAGCGGCCAGGTCGCGACCTGGCGACGACGAGACGTTGACGAGAATCTGGGCGCCATCGAGGGCCAGGAGCTGGGGCACGCCAAGGTGCCAGAAGTCCTCGCAGATGCTCAGCCCGATGCCGACCCCGAGGCTCGACGGCGCTGCCCGGAGCAGGTCGCCGGCGGCGAAGCAGCGGCGCTCGTCGAAGAGCCCGTAGGTCGGCAGGAAGAGCTTGCGCTGGACGTGCCGGACGCGGCCCTCCTCGAGGAGGGCGACCGAGATGAACAGGCGGTGATCGGCCGACTCCTCGACGAACGAGACGATCGCCGACAACCCGGTCGCGGCTGCGGCCAGTCGCAGGAGGCGCGGATCATCGAGGCGCATTGCGACCTCGGCGGCGAGGTCCTGGAGGAGATAGCCGGTGAGGCCGAGCTCCGGGAAGACGACCAGGCCGGCGCCGCCCCGGCGCGCCTCGTCGATCAGGGCATGGTGCCGGGCGATGTTGTCATCGAGGAGGCCGAGTCGCGGCGCGATCTGGGCGAGGGCGATCCGCAGGGGCTGCACGGCCCGAGTCTAGCCCGTCACTCGGCGCCGATGGCCAGGAGCGGATCTCCTGGATTCATCGCCAGCGATGTGACCAGGAAGAGGACCACCCCGTCGATCGGCGCCTCGACCGACAGGAGGACGCTCCCGAATGCGTCGCGAACCTCGCCGAGCCGAGCCCCCGCGGCCACCTCGTCGCCAACGTCCACGCTCGGATGCCAGTAGCCGCCGACGTCCGAGCGCAGCCAGGCCTCCTTCGTCAGGAGCTTCGAGGCTCGGCCGGCGGGGCCCGTTGCGGCGCTCGCCGGGAGGATGCCCGCCGCCACGAGCGCCCGGCGCAGGCCGGCCGCGTGGACGCTCACATCGGATTCGGGCCACTGGCCTCGGCCACCGACCTCGCCGAGGACGCTGGCGATGCCCCGCGTCGCGGCGGCCGTGTTCGTCGAGCCGGGCAGCGGCCCGATCACGAGGTAGTCGAGCCCGTACGCGTCGGCGACCTTCCGGCTGAGCGCATCGACCCCGGGATCGCCGGTCAGCTCCATGCCGGTGAACGGGATCAGGGCCTCGTTCATGTCGCCGCAGTGCATGTCGATGAACAGGTCCGAGCCGGCGATCACGTTGGCATCGAGCCAGGCCGCCAGGCGCTGGCTCGGGGATCCCCCCGGGTCGCCCGGCAGGGTCCGGTTGAGATTGCGCCCGTCGAGCGGGTTGACGTAGATCGACCGCGCCGCGAACGCTGCTGGATTGGCCGTCAGGACGGCCACGATCGAGCCCCGGACCTCGGCCGGATCGAGCTCCATCGCCACCCGGCGAAGGGCGGCGATCGAGACGTATTCGGCACCGTGGATGCCCGCGGTGACCCCGACCCGCGGCCC
>JANWLH010000008.1 GCA_025450915.1 Candidatus Limnocylindrales bacterium
CTGACCGAGCCGCAGCGCCGGGTGGTCGTCCTCAAGTACCTCGATGACCTGACCGATGCCGAGCTGTGCGGCGCGCTGGGCGTGTCGGCGGCCCAGCTCTCCGTTCGAATGGAGCGCGCGCTGCGGGCCCTGAACGTGGCCCTTGCCGCGAAGGGCATCCATGCCGCGTAGCGATGACACCCGGACAAGCGGTGCGCGGCCGCCGGCGCGGCGCCGGACCGCGACGGCGTCCTCGACGCCCGAGCCGGTGACGGCCGGGCCGGCGATGGCCCGCAACGTCGGGGCAGCGTCGGCAGCTCCGGCGCCGAGCCCGGCCCCGATGCCGAGCGAGGAGCCGGTCCCGTTCGATCGGGCAGCGGATCCGGACGGTCCGGCCCTGGACCTCCTCTCCGCGGATCTCGCCGCGGCGGGCCGTCGGGCGCGCGGCCGCAAGTCGCAGCTTCTCGCGGCCCGGCCCGAGGTGGTGTTCACGACGACGCTCCGCAACCGGCTGGCGCCGCCGGTTCCCTTGAGCACGCTGCCCGAAGGCCTGCCACCGACGCCCGTCGCGATGCGCCTCGTCGTGCCGCGGACGACCCGACGCCGGACGCCGCCCCTGCGGCTGTTGCTGCTCATCGGGGTATGCCTCGCGCTGATCGCCGCTGCGGGGGTCGCGATCTCGTCGGGAATCTTCAGCTCGGCAGCGGCCAATCGGGCGGGCCAGGCGCTCGACGCCACGCTCGTCCGGGCCGGCGGCGGCCAGGCGCTGGTCGCCGGGACGGCGCTTGCCGCGGGCGACGAGGTCAGGGTCGCAACGGGTGGAACCGCCACCCTCATCCTCGGCTCAAGCCAGGCCCGCCTGGCCGGCGGCGCGGATGTGAAGATCACGACCATCTCCGGCTCCTCGGTCGAGCTCGCCCTGCTCGCCGGCCGGGCCTATAACCGGGTCGTCCTGCCGGCTGGCGGTACGTACGCCGTCGTCACCGGCCCGTACACCTGGACGGCCACCGGCACGGGCTTCGACGTTGCCCGGGGACCCGACCCTGTCGGCGGTGACCAGGTCACCGTCCTCGCGCTCGAGCACGCGATCGCCGCGAGCGGTCCATCAACGAACCGGCAGATCCCCGAAGGCAGCGCCGTTTCCGTGGTCTTCGGCAGCCCCAGCTCGGACGAGATCGTCGTGGGCTCGATCCCGCCGAGCGTCTTCACCGACCCGTGGCTGATCGGCAACGCCAAGACCGACGAAACGCTGGGCTATCCCATCGGCGCCCTCGCCGGAGTTGCCCTGGCGCCGAACGGGACACCAACTGTCTCTCCGACCGCCTCTCCGACGGCCAGCGATCAGCCGACGAGCCCGCAAACCGACGGCCCGCTCGGCAGTCCGGGCACGAGCCCGAGCAACGGTCCGACCGCCACGCCCCCTCCGACCGCCCACCCGACGCCCACTCCGACCCCGACGCCCAGCCCCAGCCCAAGCCCGTCGCCGACCGGCACGCCCCAGCCCACCCTGGGCCTGTCGCCGAACTCGTGCACCGGCGGCACGATCCTGACCTGGTCGAAGTTCGGCGGGTCCGGTTTCGTGAAGTACGTCCTCCTGCGGAGCTCGGTCCCGAACATCCCGAAGGCCTACCCGGCCCAGGGCGGCGCAACGCTCGTTGCCTCGACCACCTCGCTGACGACCCAGAGCGCGTCCGATACGAGCGGGATCGCCGGCCTCACCTACTTCTATCGAACGCTCGTCCTCGGGTCGGCCAACGCGATCCTCGAGGCGAGCAACGTCGTCGCCGCACCGGCCTTCGGCGTCGGCGACCTCGACCAGGCGTCGGTCAACCAGGGCTACGTCGTCTGGAACGGCTACGGCGGCTCGGCGGCCTGCTTCAGTGAATACCGCGTCCAGTACTCACCCGACGCCGACTTCGCGATTCTCAGTCACATCAAGTCGATCGTGGTCGCGTCGGAGAAGACCACGAACGTCGAGGTTCCGGCAGGCGGGATCCCGGGCGACACGATCTACTTCCGGGTCCAGGTGGTGCACCTCGGGATCCCGAGCCTCTTCGTGGTCGCGCAGACGAGCGGCACGCCACCCTCGTTCACCTACTGATCCGGCTCGGCCCCCGGGCCGCCGGCCACGGATCCGCCGCGTCGGCGAGCGGATGGAGCTGGTCCTCGGAACCCTGTCGGGCGTCCGCTGACCGGCGCAGGACCGGCACGAACCAGCCGCCGGCCACGAGGGCCAGGGCGGCGAACCAGCTCAACCCGCCCGCGACCGAGGTGATGGCGATCGCCGTCCAGAAGACGAGCGCGCGGAGCTCCAGGAGAGCCGGCAGGGCGATCGTGAAGCCATGGGCATACAGCGACGGCGAGGCGACGACTGACGCGACACCGAGCCGGGCGAGGCCCGGCCGGCCGCGCACGAGCAGCGCGGCGAGGAGGGCAGCGACCGCCGCGCCGATGGCCAGGATGGCCGGCACGTATTCCGCCAGGGCCAATCCGTAGAAGGTCCGCGGCACGAGCGGCTGGGAGCGGCTGAACCAGCCCAGGCCGTCGAGCCAGGCGCGCCACGGGTCCACTCCCGTGATCGGCAGGGTCACGACGACCAGCCCGGCGAGGATCCCGATCGCGACGCCGATCGCCTGCCAGCGTCGTTCACGGACCAGCCACAGCCCGGCGATCGCGCTCTGCGGCTTGAGCAGCGCCCCGACGAGCAGGCTCGCGCCGAGGAAGGGCCCGGCGGCAAAGAGCAGGAACAGCGGCAGCGCGACGTTGCCGACGTAGAGGCCCTGGGCGAACGGCGGCCAGGCGAGCAGGACGATGCCCCAGCGCCAGCCGACGCCGACCAGGCGCATGCCGCCCAGCGCAGACGCGAGGAGCATTGCCTCCCAGGCGATCGTGACAAGCGCATCGGGCAGGAGCGAGAGAACCGCTGCGAAGGGCAGCGTTGGTGGCGGATAGAGATACGGATAGGCGGTCGGGTCTGCCGGCAGGGACCTGACGAGATCGGTGAGGTAGATCGGCTGGCCGAGCCGGAAGTCCAGGCCGGCCCGAAGGTAGATGCCCAGGTCGCGGAAGGCGACGCCCTCGAAGAACGTGGCATCGAAGAGGAGCCCAGCCACGAGCGCCATCGCGGCCAGCACGACGACCGGTTCGAGGCGACGCCTGATGAGGAGGCTGCCGGCCGCCAGGAGCACGACGCTGCTCGCCCAGATCGGCACCAGCGGCAGGCCTGCCGGCATCGGCACCCGCCAGGGCGCGTCCTCGAACGCGATGTAGGCGCCGACGGCGACGACGAGGAGCCAGCCGGCCAGGGTCGCTGGACGAAGGGTCGTTCGATTCATCGCCCGGAGCCTACCGGCTGGGCTGGGTGCGCGGGCTCGGGACGCGCCGGATCAGGACCCGTTGAAGCTGGGCGGCCGCTTCTCGACGAATGCCGCCAATCCCTCGGCGTGATCAGTGGTTCGGCCGGCGATCCCCTGGAGCGACGCCTCGTAATCGAGGCTTTCTTCGAAGGTCGCCTCGAGGGAGCGCCGGATCGCGCGCTTGGTGAGCGCGAGCGAGCGCGGCGCCGCGGCGGCCAGCGCCGCCGCCATCACGCCCGCCGCGGCCAGCAGCTCGCCGGCCGGGACGACGCGATTCACGAGCCCGATCCGGAGCGCGTCGGCGGCACCGACCGGATCTGGCAGGAGCATCAGCTCGGTCGCCCGGCCGAGCCCGATCAGGCGGGGCAGCAGCCAGGTGGCGCCGCTGTCGGGAACCAGGCCGATCCGCCCGAACGCGAGCACGAAGCTGGCGGTCTCCGCGGCGATTCGGAGATCGCAGGCGAAGGCCAGCGAAGCGCCCGCCCCGGCCGCGACCCCGTTGATCGCGGCAATCACCGGCTTGTCCATGGACCGGATTGCCTGGACAAGCGGGTTGAATCGCTCGCGGACCTCGACGTCGAGCGGGGTCGGATCGGGTTGGAGGCGCTCCTTGAGGTCCTGTCCAGCGCAGAACGCTCGTCCGGCCCCGGTCAGGATGACGACCCGGACCTCGGGGTCGCGGCCGGCGTCGCGCAGGGCTCGGAGGAGGTCGTGCTTGAGCGTCGCCTCGAGGCTGTTCAGCGCTTCAGGGCGGTCGAGGGTGATCGTCGCGACACCGCTGTCCGCCGCCCAGCGCAGGGCTTCGTAGGCCGGAGGCGTGGCCATGAACGGGGCGACCCTCAGCCCGCCAGGGGCCGCAGCTCGTCGCCGACGAGCTGGAAGAGACGCCGGTCGATCGGCTCGTCCGCGCCTTCGGCATGGTCTGCGACGAACCCGGCCAGCTGGGCGACGAACTCGGAATCGTCGGCCGTCGAGGCACCGGCGACGAGCAGGTGGCGGTCGGGCAACCCGACCAGGATCGGGCCACCCACCGGACCGAGGGCCCCGGTGAGATAGGCGCGAACGTCGGGCAGCAGGATGCGCGTGGCATCCGGTCCTTCGCCGCTGTCGGACGAGAGCAGGCGCCGCTGGCCTGACTCCTCGCCCGTCCAGGTCGCCCCAGCCGACCAGGCAGCAAGGTTGGCCATCGCCGCCGCGTGAACATCGGCGGGCTCGACGCCCCACGAGATCAGGTGCTCGCCGTTTGCCACGACGTCGAAGCCCGACGCGGGGATCGCATAAACGACGACGAGATCCGCCGGGCCGTCGCCGAGGAGCGGCAGGGTATGGCTCGAGGTGCTCAGGGCCATCGCCGAGCGATCAACGTCGGCGAGGCGGATGCCGGCCGTTCCTGCCGGTCGCAGGAGCGGCACCAGGACGGCCCGTGCCGCGTCCCAGTCGTGCTCCGGGGCAAGGGACGGCGATGGGCCATCCGCAGCGGCCGGAACGTGACCGCTGACCGGCGCGTCGGCGTCGATCGGATCGACCACGAGCGGGGCCGAATCCCGCCAGGCCGGAGGCGGGCCATCGCTCAGGTCCCTGCCCACGTCGCTGCCGTAGCCAGTGTCGCCCTCTTCGGCCCGCCGGCTCGATTCCTCGCTCATGCGCCCCTCCTCACGTCCTCGCTCAGCGTCCGCGCCAGGTCGGCGTCCTCTTCTCGGTGAATGCGGCCATGCCCTCGGACTGGTCTTCCGTGGCGAACAGGTCGAAGAACGCCTGCCGCTCGTCGGCCAGCCCCTGGGTCAGGGCAGTCTCGTCGACGCGATTGACCATTGCCTTCGCGGCCCGCACGGCAAGCGGCGGCATCGCCGCGATTCGCCCGGCCAGCTCGAGGGCCCGGTCGAGCGTCTCCTCGGCGGGCACGACCAGGTTCACGAGGCCAGCCGCCGCGGCCTCCCGGGCGCCGATCGACCGGCCGGTCAGGATCAGCTCCATCGCCCGAACCTTGCCGATCGCCCGGGTCAGGCGCTGCGTCCCGCCGGCGCCCGGGATGACCCCGAGCTTGATCTCCGGCTGGCCGAACTGGGCATCCTCGCCCGCCACGATGAGGTCGCAGGCCATCGCCAGCTCGCAGCCGCCACCGAGGGCGTAGCCGCGAACCGCCGCGACGATCGGCAGGCCGATCACGCGCAGCTCGTCCCAGCGCTCGAAGGCGCCGCCGGAGCGGAGCGATCCCGGCGTCTGGCCGGCCAGTTCGCGGATATCGGCGCCGGCCGCGAAGGCCCGGGTTCCGGCTCCGGTCAGGACGACGCAGCGACACTCGGGGTCGGCGTCGAGGACGCTCAGGCTGCTGACGAGCTCGGCGATCGTGGCGAACGAGACGGCGTTGAGCGCCTCGGGCCGGTCGATCGTGAGGAGCGCCACGCCGGCGAGTGGCCCGCCCGCCCCGAATGGGGCCGGAGCCGGGAATGCGACGCGGACCAGGGGGCCGGACGACACCCCGCCAGTATCGCCTAGCGCCAGCCCGGCGGAACGAGCTCGGGCGCAGCCTCGACCACGAGCAGGGTGGCCAGGCCGGGGGCGATCTGGCGAAGATTGCGCCCGGCCGCCCGCATCGCGTCCGAGGCCAGGCCCGCGTCGAGGGCCGCCCGGTCGTCGAAGTCCATCTCGGCGACGAGGATCAGGTCGGTCTCGGCGCCGAGCGCCTCGCTGACTCGCCGGAGCCGGAACGCCCGCAGGCCGGGGGTCTCGACGACGAGCGGGAGGTGCGTCTCGGCGTACGCCTGCTCGAACGCCGCGGTCGCCTCCGGCCCGCCATCCGGGCGCCGGAACTGGACGAGGAGCGTGGTCATCGCTGATCTCCTTCGAACGTGGCGCCGGAGCCGCCGAGGTTCCGTTCAGAGCGGCCGACGGCGACCGCTTCGGTGGATCGGTAGAAGCCGACGCAGGCCTCATTGAACAGGGCCGGCCGGCGAACCATCACCTCGTGGCCGCAGTCCGGAGCGACGAAGAGCCGCCCGTCGGGCAGCTGGCGCATCAGGCCCCAGGCGTGGTCGACCGGCACGAACGGGTCGTGATCACCGACGGCGACCAGGGCGGGAAGCTCGATCCGGCGCAGCTCGCGCGGCCCAAGGAGGGGCTGGACCGCCACGTCCGCCGCGATCGATGGCAGCAGCCGGCGCCACGCCCCCTGGCCCTGGGCGGCATCGTGGCGGCGGCCCAGGTGCGCAGCCCACGCCGGATCGTCCCGCTCGATCCGCTCGGGGTCCATCAGCCGGCGGACGACGCTTGCCCGGGGCTCACGCTGGGTCGTGATGCCGACCACGATCAGGGTCCGGAGGCGATCGGGGAAGCGCGTGGCGAGCTGGAGCGCGGTCATGCCGCCCATCGAGAATCCAAGCAGGTGGAACGTGTCGATGCCGAGAGCGTCGACGAACGCCAGGACATCGTCGACGAGCTGGTCGTAGGTGAAGCCGTTGGCCGCGTCCCACGGCGTCGAGCCGTGGCCGCGCGCGTCGGGCAGGTAGAGGCGGAAGGCCTTCGCCAGGAGCGGCACCTGGGCCGCGAAATCCTCGCGCCCGGTCGACGTCGCACCGTGCAGCATCACGAGCGGCGGGCCGCTGCCGTGGACGTCATAGCCAACTTCCAGCCCGCCGGCGGAGATCGTGGCCATCGCCGGCCCGACGTTCGAGCGGGTCGTCAGCGGCGCCATGCCGCTCAGCCCTCCTGGCGGCCTTCGACCGCGATCGATTCCGAGCGCTCGACGCGCAGGTAGCGGCGGCGGTAGTAGAGCAAGGGCTGGGGGTGGTGCTCCTCGTTGTGGAGCGCTTCGACCCGCCCGATGAAGACGTCATGGTCGCCGATCGGGTGGACGCCGACGACGGTGCATTCAAGCGTGGCGATCGCGCCGTCGAGGAGCGGCAGGCCGGTCTGACCAGGCCGCCACGCGGCACCGCAGAAGAGCTCACGGCCGGGCTCGACCGGCGCCCCGGCGAAGCAATCGGCGAGAGCCTGCTGGTGCTCCCCGAGGACGTTCACGGCGAACCTGCCGGCGACATGGATCTTGGGCGTGATGTAGCGCCGCCGGTCGAGGGCGACCATCACCAGGGGCGGCTCGAGCGAGACCGAGCTGAGGGCATTCACGGTGATCCCCTGCGGCTGGCCATCCTCGAGGGTCGTGACGACGGTCACGCCGGTGACGAAGTGGCCCATCACCTTCCGGAAGACCTCGGAGTCAAAGCCGATCTCGACGCTCATCCACCGGAGTGTACGAGGGTTGCCCGCGGGGACCTGTTCGGTGCTCAGCGGCCAGTGCCTCGGTCCGGGCCCGTGGGCTATGGCGCGGGACCCCGAGCGGGATCCATACCGGGCCGCCGGGATATTGCCTCCGGATACCACGACGATCCTTAGCGGGCGGCTTCAGGTCGCCTTTGACCTTGGTTTGACCCCGATTCCCGACCCAGGCGCCCGCTTCATCAGTAGTTGGGGTATTCCGGGGCTTGGCAGGCTCGAGCGACGACTCGACGGGCCGCGAAGGCCGTCATCTACGAATAGTCGTGGTACGCGGCCGTCCCGGCGCCGTCCGGGGACGGGGCGCGGGTCCGCCACGGAGCGCGGGTCCGCCACGGAGCGCAGGTCCGCCACGGGGCGGGCCGCTACCATCGACGCATGACGGATGCGAACGAGCCCGGCGCCCGCGGCGGGACCCGCACAGAGCGTGACTCGATGGGCGAGATGGCGGTGCCCGCCGACGCGCTGTACGGCGCATCGACCCAGCGAGCCGTCCTGAACTTCCCGATCTCGGGCCGGCCGATGCCGCCGGCGTTCATCCACGCGCTGGGCCTCGTGAAGCAGGCCGCAGCCGAGACGAACCTGGAGTTGGGCCTGCTCGAGCCGGCCGTTGCCGCGGCGGTCATCGCGGCCGCGGCCGAGGTCGCCGCGGGCAAGCACGACGACGCGTTCCCGATCGACATCTACCAGACGGGCTCGGGCACCTCGACGAACATGAACGCCAACGAGGTGATCGCCCACCTCGCGACGGAACGGCTCGGCGCCCCGGTCCATCCCAACGACCACGTCAACGCAGCCCAGTCCTCGAACGACGTGATCCCGAGCGCCATGCAGCTCGCGGCCGCGATCGAGATCAACAGGAACCTGCTGCCGGCGCTGGAGGTCCTCCATCGATCGCTGGCGGCCAAGGCCGCCGAGTTCGATCCGGTCGTCAAGACCGGCCGGACCCACCTCCAGGACGCGACGCCGATCCGGCTCGGCCAGGAGTTCGCCGGGTACGCCGGACAGGTGGAGGCCTCGATCCGGCGGGTTCGAACCGCGCTCGACGAGCTCCTCAGCCTGCCCTTGGGCGGCACGGCCGTCGGCACCGGGCTGAACATGCCCGAAGGCGCCGCCGCCGCCACGAGCGCCAGGCTCGCCAGCCTGACCGGCCTGGCCGTCCACGAGACCGACAGCCACTTCCACGCCCAGGCCACCCTCGACACGGTCATCGCTGCCCATGGCGCGCTCAAGGCGATCGCCCTCAGCCTGTGGAAGATCGGCTCGGACGTCCGGCTGATGGCGATGGGCCCGCGGGCCGGGATCGGCGAGCTGGCCCTGCCGGAGACCCAGCCGGGATCGAGCATCATGCCCGGCAAGGTCAATCCGGTCATCGTCGAGAGCCTGACGATGGTCGTGGCCCGGGTCGTGGGCAACGACGCGACGATCGGCTTCAGCCAGACGGGCAGCCTGCTCGAGCTCAACGTGATGATGCCGGTCGCGGCGGCCGCGCTCCTCGAGTCGATCGAGCTCCTCGGTGCAGCGGCCCGCAATTTCGCGACCCGGGCGGTCGACGGACTTGCCGCCACCGACCGCGGGCCGCAGCTCGTCGAACAGGGCCTGATGCTCGCGACCGCCCTCGCTCCGGTGATCGGCTACGACGCAGCGGCGAAGCTTGCGAAGCAGGCCCTCGCGAGCGGCCGAACGATCCGCGAGCTGGCCCTCGAGCAGGGCATCCCGTCGACCGATCTCGACGTGCTCCTCGATCCGGACCGGATGACCCGTCCGGGGAGCGCCGGCGGCCCGGCCGGAGGCTGACGACCTCCAGGACGCGCTACGATACGCGGCGATGTCGACCACTCCCTGGGCCCGCGCCTCGAGCTCCCTTCCGGCCAGCGCGTCCGGGGGACGCCGGCCGGAGCTCGTCAACCTGCCCGACGGCACGCCGACCCTCGCCGAGCTGTTCACGTTCGTGCGCGACGCCGAGCTGCGCTTCCAGACCCTCCGGATGCGGATCGAGGATCGCACCGCGACCACCCATGGTGAGCGGCTCCTCGTGATCGAGACGACGATCCGGCATCCCGGCCAGGCGAAGGTCGTGACGACCGATCCGAGCGCGGGCGTCGCCGCCAATCACGACCTGTGGATCTCCGACGGCGAAATGGTCCGGACCTGGTCCGCCGGGCACAAGAAGGGCACCGAGCGACGGGTCCGGCGGCGGGTCGCCGGCCTAGACGATCCCGACGTCCCGGGCAGCTCGACGGTCTACCGCCCGCTGACCAACCTGCCCGCCGAATCACTGCCCGATTCGTTCGTCCACCCGGCAGGGTTCTGCCAGAACGTCCTGGGGACCGGCCGGACCTGGGTCGCGAGCACGGTGGACGTCAACGGCCGCGAGGCGATCGTCGTCGAGTGCCATCATCCCCGCTCGATCGGCATCGAGGCCGATCGACCCGACCACCATCTCCGGGTCGCCTTCGACCTCGACACAGGCGTGATCCTGCGGCTCGTCGAGACGATCGCCGGCGAGGTGACCCGCGACGCCAGCGTCACGAGCCTGCTCGTGGACTCGACTCTCAGCCCGGCGGCCTTCGCGTTCAGCTTTCCCGAGGGTGCCACGCTGATCTACTAGGGCGCGCCACCTCCGGCCCGCGGACCGGCAATATTCGAGCCCGGCGGCAGGTGCCACCGGGCTCGATTTGCATTCAGGAAGGGCCCGTGGAAGGCCTGCCCCGGTGGGTCAGATGATTTCGAGCTCGGCCTCGATGGCCGCGAGCTCGGCTTCCGTGCCCTGGACCTTGGGACCGTGGAACCAGTTCTTGGCCGAAGCGAAGTACCAGATTGCCGCCCCACCCAGGACAACGAGGAAGACGATGGGCGTGTAGTTGAACGTGGAAGGGTTGATCGGCTGGACCTGCGGAAGCAGGAACAGGATGCAGATCACGATGACCCAGATCGTGCCGACGATCCCGATCGGTCGGCTCCAGCGGCCCAGCGTCCAGGGACCTTCCTGGAACTTGGCTCCGGCCCGGAGGCGCAGGAAGACCGGCGCGATGTAGGCAACGTACAGGCCGATCACCGCGATCGAGGTGACCGCGAAATAGGCGACCGAGTTGAACAGGTAGGGCACGCCCAGGATGAACGCGCCGACCGCGGCGAACCAGATCGAGTTCGTGGGGGTCCGGGTGCGCTTGTTGATCCGGTGCCAGAAGCTGCTGCCGGGGATCGCGCCGTCGCGTGAGAAGGCGTAGATCATCCGGGAGTTGGCCGTGACCGACGACATGCCGCAGTAGAACTGGGCACCGATCACGATCAGCAGGATGAACAGGCCGCCGGTCTGGCCGATGTCATCGATCCAGATCTGCGCCGGCGGCACGAAGAAGCTGAGGGCGTGGGTATAACCGTCGACCATCGTCGAGCCGTCGGCGCCGAGGAACACCTTGTCCGGGGTGATCCCGATGTTCATGGCGACGAGGAGCACGAACCCGGCGATGACCGAGATGATCACCGAGTAGACGATGCCTTTGGGCGCCGATCGCTGGGCGTCGTGGGTCTCTTCGGACATGTGAGCCGACGCGTCGAAGCCGGTCAGCGTGTACTGGGCGTTGAGCAAGCCGATCAGGGCGACGTACAGCGGAATCGACAGGAACACGGGCCCCGGCCAGGTCAACCCGTTTGCGCCGTCGCCGGTGTTGTCGACCGTCCTGGAGAAGACGGTGCCGATGTCGGTGCCGTGGTGCTGGTTGAGCACGACGCACACCGCCACGATCGCTGCGACACCGACCAGATGCCACCACACGGACACGTCGTTCAGGAAGGCCACGACGCGGATCCCGAACGTATTCAGGAGCGCGTGGATGACCAGCACGATCGCGAAGATCAGGATCGTATGGGGCGGGTCGGCCGGGACGCCGAAGGCGAGGTTCAGAAACGCGTTGGTGAAGAACGCAAGGCCGAAGTCGATGCCGGCCGTGACGGCCACCTGGCCAACCAGGTTGAACCAGCCCACGAACCAGGACCAGCGGGCACCGTCAGCGCCGGCTTCTTCGGCCAGCTTCGCCGACCAGTAGTAAAGGCCGCCGGCCGTCGGATAGCTCGAGGCCACCTCGGCCATTCCCAGGGCAACGATCAGGACGAAGAACCCGACGACCAGCCAGCCCAGGGTCATGATCGCCGGACCGCCGGTGTTCATCGCGAAGCCGAACAGCGTCAGGCAACCCGACAGGATCGAGATGATCGTGAACGAAACAGCGAAGTTGGAGAATGTCTTCATTCCCCGCCGCAGCTCCTGGGCGTACCCCAGGCTATGCAGCTTGGCCTCGTCAGCCGATCGTGACCCGCCGGGTCTGTCAGCCATCCCTCGAATCCTCCTCTGGGTCAGGTTACGATGGAGATGTGGCGGATTAGGCCGGTCCGCTGGGTTCCTGTCAATACGGAATCTCAATCCAGCGCACCGGGCCTGAGACGGCCGACGGCGCGCGACCCCTGGAGGATTCGGTGGGCGATCGCCTCGACGGCAAGGTCTGCATCGTCACCGGCGCCGGATCCGGGATCGGCCGGGCAACGGCCATCCGGTTCGCCGAAGAAGGCGCCCGGGTGACCTGCGTCGACGTGGCGCCGGCTGGCGTCCACGAGACGGCCACCCAGATCGGCTCGAGCGCCTTCGCCGTCGTCGCCGACGTCTCGGACCCAAGGCTCGTCCAGGCCTACACGGACGCGACCGTCGAGCGCTGGGACGGCCTCGATGTCGTCTTCAACAACGCCGGGGTCAACCTGCCCGGGATCTTCCACGAGGCGACCGACGAGGTCGTGGATCGCACCTTGAACGTCAACGTCAAGGGTCCGATCTACGGCTGCCGCTACGCGATCCCGCACATGCTCCGGCGCGGCGGGGGATCGCTGATCAACACCACCTCGGTCAACGGCCTGGTGGCCGAGCCCTTCCTGGCGATCTACGCCACCTCGAAGGGCGCGATCGTCATGCTCTCGAAGGGCATCGCCCTCGATTACGCCAAGCAGAAGATCCGCTGCAACGCGATCGCTCCCGGCTGGGTCGACACGCCGATCAACTACGCTCACGCCGAGATGCTCGGCGGGCTGGCCGAGGTCTACGCCACGATCGATTCGTTCCAGCCCATCGGCCGCCCGGGCGAGCCGCGCGAGATTGCCAACGTCGCCCTGTTCCTGGCCTCGGACGAATCGTCGTTCGTGACCGGCACCGTGATCGTCGCCGACGGCGGGATGACCGCCAAGTAGCCACCCAGCATCCTCAGGAGTACGGCATGAGCAAGGAAGACCACGGCCACGCCAAGCATCCCCGCCTCCTCGAGCTCGAGGCGATGGTCGGCGACGGGCGGATCGACACGCTGGTCGTGGCGATCACCGACATGCAGGGCCGGCTGATGGGCAAGCGCGTCCAGGCCGAGGCCTTCCTCGCCGGGGTGATCGACCACGGTGCGCACTTCTGCACCTACCTGCTGGGCACCGACATGGAGATGAACACGCCCGACGGGTTCGCCCTGATGAACTGGGAGACGGGCTACGGCGACTGGATCGCCCGGCCGGTCTGGGACACGTTGCGGGTCCTGCCGTGGCTCGAGAAGACCGCCATGGTCCTGGGCGACGCGACCGATGAGGAGACCGGCGACGAGATCCCGGTCGCCCCTCGCACGATCCTCAAGCGCCAGATCGCCCGGGCGGCCGCGCTCGGGTTCGCGGTCAAGGCGGGCTCGGAGTTCGAGTACTACGTCCTCAAGGAATCCTGGGAAGAGTCGAATCGGCGGGGCTGGGCGATCCCCGAGCGCTTCGGCTACTACAACGAGGACTACCACCTCCTCCAGGCCACCAAGGCCGAGCCGCTCCACCGGCTGCTGCGCAACCAGATGACCGCTGCCCGGATCCCGATCGAGTTCAGCAAGGGCGAGGCGGCCCCCGGCCAGCACGAGGTCAACATCCGCTACGACCACGTCCTCGAGTCGGCCGACCGGAGCGTGATCTTCAAGCACGGCGCCAAGGAGATCGCCTACCTCAACGGCTGGGGGATCACGTTCATGGCCAAGCCCGACGCGAGCTGGACGGGCTCCTCGGGCCACCTCCACATGAGCCTCTGGGACAAGGCCGGCGATCATTCCCTGACCCACGACCCGGCCGAGGGCCTGCCCTACGGCATGTCCCGGACGTTCAGCCAATTCGTCGCGGGGATGATGAAGCTGTCCCGCGAGCTGGCGATCTTCATCGCCCCGAACATCAACTCGTACAAGCGCTATGCGTCGCTCTCGTGGGCGCCGGTCAACGTGGTCTGGGGGCGTGACAACCGGACGACCGGCTTCCGGGTCGTCGGCCATGGCAACAACCTCCACGTCGAGGACCGGTTCCCCGGCGGCGACATGAACGCCTACCTGACCTACGCCGCGGCGATCGGGGCCGGGCTCTATGGCATCGAGCACGAGCTGAAGCTCGAGCCCGAGTTCAAGGGCAACGGCTACATCGCGACCGGCTGCGAGCGGATGCCGCGGGCGCTGTACGAGGCGATCTCGGAGCTCGAGAAGAGCGAAGCGGCATCCGAGATCTTCGGCCAGGATGTGGTCGACCACTATCTCAATGCCGCTCGCTACGAGCAGCAGGTCTACGACTCCGTCGTCCACAACTGGGAGCGCGAGCGCTACCTGGAACGCAGCTAAGGAGGATCCCGTTCGTGCGACTGAAAGACAAGGTGGCGATCATCACCGGCGGTGGCGGCGGCATGGGCCGGGTCGCGGCGCAGCTCTTCGCCACTGCGGGCGCGAAGATCGTCGTCGCCGAGTTCAGCGATGCGGCCGGCGCCGAAACGGTCGACCTGGTTCGCCAGGCCGGCGGCGAGGCCACCTTCGTCAAGGTCGACGTGAGTCGCGAGGCGGATGCCAAGGCGATGGTCGACCACGCCCTCGCGACCTATGGCCGGCTCGACGTCCTCTACAACAACGCCGGGATCATGCCCGAGGCGGACCATTCGGTCATCGACACCGATGTCGATACGTGGGACAAGGTCATGGCTGTGAACGTCCGCGGTGTCTTCCTGGGCTGCAAGTACGCGATTCCGGCGATGGCGGCCGGCGGCTCCGGCTCGATCATCAACATCGCCAGCTTCGTCGCGCTCCTCGGCTGCAGCGTTCCCCAGGACGCCTACACGGCCTCGAAGGGCGCCCTGCTCGCACTGACCCGGAGCCTCGCCGTGCAGTTCGGCCCGAAGGGGATCCGGACGAACGCGATCTGCCCAGGACCCGTCGAGACACCGCTGCTGATGGACTGGCTGGTCAAGGACGAGGC
The DNA here is from genome assembly GCA_025450915.1 of Candidatus Limnocylindrales bacterium. GTDB lineage: Bacteria > Chloroflexota > Limnocylindria > Limnocylindrales > CSP1-4 > Palsa-1033. Next base: position 14,889 of record JANWLH010000008.1, read on the forward strand.
CGCCAAGCAGCTCCGCCTCGCGCGCAACCCGACGGGCCGGTTCGGCAAGCCCGAGGAGATCGTCTACATGGCGATGTACCTCGCATCGGACGAGTCGCGCTGGACGAACGGCGCCCAGCTCGTCGTCGACGGCGGGATCAGCGTGAACTACTTCTGATGCACGAAGGCACGTGATGCACGAACCCGAGCTGGCAATCGGCGTCGACGTCGGCGGAACCGGGATCAAGGCCGCGATCGTCGACGTGAAGACGGGCGATCTGTTCGGCGAGCGGATCCGGGTCCTGACCCCGATGCCGTCCAAGCCGGGCGTGGTCGTGGCCTCGGCCGGGCGCGTCGTTGGCCGCCTGGTCCGGGCGGCGAACTCGGCGGCGGCCGCGGCCGGCCTGCCGGCTCCGGTGATCCAGGCGATCGGTGTCGGGTTCCCCGCGCCGGTGATCAACGGGGTCACCAAGACGGCCGCCAACGTCGATCCGGAGTGGGTCGGGTTTGATGCCCAGGCAGCCTTCACCAAGGCCTTCAAGCGCCGGACCTGGGTCGTCAACGATGCCGACGCAGCGGGCGTCGCCGAGATGCACTTCGGGGCCGGCCATGGCAAGCGCGGCGTGGTGATCGTGCTGACCCTCGGGACCGGCGTGGGCTCGGGGATCTTCGTCGACGGGCGCCTGGTGCCCAACACCGAGCTCGGCCACATGGAGGTCAGCGGCCGGGATGCCGAGCGGCGCTCGTCGGCCAACGCCCGGGTCCGGCGCGGCCTGAGCTGGAAGGCGTGGGCGGAGGATCTCGACGAGCACCTCCGGGCGATCGACCTCCTGTTCAGCCCCAGCCTGATCATCCTCGGCGGCGGTGTGAGCAAGAAAGCCGATCGTTTCGTGCCGTTCCTCAAGACACCGGTCCCGATCGTGGCTGCCCAGCTGCGCAACGAGGCGGGAATCGTCGGCGCAGCGATGGTCGGCCTCGAGCGAGAGACGGAGATGGTCCGCGAGGAGCGCGACGTGGCGGAACACGGCCGTCCGCTCGAGCCGCAGCCACCCGCGCTCAAGGTCGTGCCCCCGGTTTCGACCGCGGAGGCGGGTTGAGCGACGACTTCTCGGGCAGCGTCGAGATCGCGACGTCGCCCGAGGCCACCTGGCCGGTGATCCAGGATCCGGCCGCGCTGGGCCGGGCCCTGCCCGATTGCGAGTCGATCAAGCCCGATGGCAGCGGCGGCCTGGATGTCGTCGTCGCCGTCAAGCAGATGTTCATGACGGTCCGGATCGACCTTCACGTCACCTACCACGACCTCGATGCGCCCCATCACCTGCGGCTCGACCTCGACGGCGCGCCGCGCGGGATCGGCGGAACGCTCCACCTGTCGGTGCCCATCGAGATGACGCCAACCCCAGGCGGCTCGCACGTCGATTACCGGGGCACGCTGGCCCTCGACGGAATGCTCACGTCGTTCCGCAAGCAGGTCCTCGAGGGGCTGCGCACGCAGGTCGACCACCTCGTCCGCAACATCGAGCGCGAGGCCGCCGCACAGGGCTGACCCGTGACGGCGACGTATGATCGACGCCCCGACACGCCCCATCACGCGGGCCCAGCTTCAAGGCGAGGAACTCCCGACATGACCGACCAGCCCGCGACGATCGCGACCCCAACCGCCGTCCGGATGATGATCGGCGGCGCGTCCGTCGATGCCGCCGACAGCCAGACCTTCGAGGTGGTCAACCCCGCGACGGGCCTGGTCATCGCCACGGCCCCGCTCGGCGGCCGGGAGGACGTGAACCGGGCCGTCGCGGCGGCGCGCAAGGCGTTCGACGATCCGAAGGGCTGGTCGAGCTGGTCGGCCAGCAAGCGCGGGCGGACCCTGGCCAAGCTGTCCAACCTGGTCAAGGCCAACCTCGAAGAGCTGGCCCGCCTCGAGTCGCGCAACGGCGGCAAGCCGATCAGCGGCGCCCGCGGCGAGATCCTGGGCGTCAGCCTGGTCTTCGAGTACTACGCGGGTGCGGCGAACAAGGTCTTCGGCCAGACGATCCCGGTGAGCAAGCCGGGGCTCGACATCACCCTGCGCGAGCCGATCGGCGTCGTCGGCCTGATCGTGCCCTGGAACTTCCCGTTGCTGATGGCCGCCTGGAAGCTCGGGCCGGCCCTGGCCGCGGGCAATACCTGCATCCTCAAGCCGGCCAGCTACACCCCGTTGACGGCACTGCGCCTCGGCGAGCTGGCCCTCGAGGCGGGCTTCCCGCCCGGCGTGCTCAACGTCGTCACGGGACCGGGCGGGACGGCCGGCGCGAGCATCGCGGCCCACGACGGGATCGGCAAGGTGGCCTTCACCGGCGAGACGACCACCGGCCAGGAGATCATGCGGCTGGCCGCCGGCAACGTGAAGAAGATCAGCCTCGAGCTCGGCGGCAAGAGCCCGAACATCGTCTTCGCCGACGCGGATCTCGACAAGTTCGCCCGGGAGTCGCCCTACGCGGTCTTCGACAACAGTGGGCAGGACTGCTGCGCCCGCAGCCGGATCTTCGTCGAGCGCTCGGCCCACGACCAGGTCGTCGAGGCATTCGTGACGGCGACCCGCAACGTGAAGGTCGGCGATCCCGAGAACGACGCGACCGAGATGGGCTCCCTGGTCAGCTTCCGGCAGCGCGACCGGGTCGCGGACTACGTCGCGATCGGCCAGGAGGAGGGCGCCAAGCTCGTGTGCGGCGGTGATGCCCCGGCCGATGCGGCGCTGGCCGGCGGTGCGTTCCTGATGCCGGCGGTCTTCGACGGCGTGACCAACGAGATGCGGATCGCCCGCGAGGAGATCTTCGGACCGGTCGTCTCGATCATCCCGTTCGACACCGAGGAAGAGGCGATCCGGCTGGCCAACGCCACGCCGTACGGCCTCTCGGGCTCGGTCTGGAGCCGGGACATCGGCAAGGCCCTGCGCACGGCGCGGGGAATCCAGGCCGGGGTCCTGAGCGTCAACTCGAACTCCTCGGTCCACACCGAGGCCCCGTTCGGCGGCTACAAGATGTCGGGTATCGGCCGCGAGCTGGGCATGGGCGCGATCGACATGTACACCGAGACGAAGAACATCTTCATCGACCTGAGCTGAGGTTCCGCGCCGGGGCTCCGGTTCCGGGCTCCGGTTCCGCGTCCGATCTGGCCAATTAGCGCTGGGCGTGCTGCTATGCGAGGAATCGACCCAGCGGAGCGGCCATCGGCCAGCTCACTCGCCCGGTGTGAGCACGAATGGGACGGTCCGTCAGTCGGCCTGACCCAGATTCAGGTCGGAATCGTTCACAGTCCTGGAATAGGAGCGCGTACGGCGCTAATCGGCAAGAAGTTCGCCCGTGACGCGGCCCGCGCCGGGGCGTCAGCCTTCCCAGTGGCGGCGCTCGCCGATCACGTCGCCGGGGCGCAGCTCGGGATGGCGGCGGCGGAGCCAGTCGCTCAGGGCCCAGTAGGTCGTCTTGAAGGCAATCTCGGGCCAGGGAATCGCGTCCGGCTCGAAGGCCACGATCTCGGTGGCCTCGGGGCTCGGCCGGAACGTGCCGCCGACGATCCGGGCCTCGAAGACGAGAACCACCACCGCGGCCTCGAGGCGTGAGTAGAGCCCGATCACCTCGCCCGGCTCGATGAGCAGGCCGGTCTCCTCGAGGGTCTCGCGGACCGCGCCCTCGTTGACCGTCTCGTCGATCTCGAGGAAGCCGCCAGGCTGGGCCCAGGCGCCGACTGCCGGCTCGATCCCCCGCCGGATCAGGACGATCTGGCCGGTGTCGGTGATCGGCAGCGAGGTGACCACGAGACGCGGGTTGACGTAGGCGATCCAGCCGCAGCTCGGGCAGACCAGCCGATCGCGATGATCGCCGTCAACGGCACCGAAGACGAGCGCGGTCCCGCAGCGGCTGCAGTTGTTGAGCGCCGAAGCCATCCACGGCGGCACGCCGCCGCCCGAGGCGATGTCGGTGGACCGTCCGTCCAGGCCGCGAGCGCGGCCGTCTCGATCGGCGTCCCCGGCGTGGCTCATGCGAACAGGACCAACAGCGCGACCCCGATCAGGACGACCCACAGGATCGTGGCAGTCGCGACCCACGCCAGCCGGAAGAGCCCTTTCGTCCGATCGACGGGCATCCACGCCCAGGCGGCCCGCCAGATCCGCAGGATCGCGTCGGCATTGGCCACCGCCAGGAGCGGGGCCCCGACGAGGACGCACACCTTGATCAGCGGGCTGCCGATCAGGGTGCCCAGCTCGAGGGCGGAGATCGCAATGAAGCCGGCGATCAGGCCGGGCACCGAGAGCAGGACATATTGCTGCTGGAGCGGCGTCGGCCGGGTCTCGGGCACGCTCCGCGGCGGGAGGCCGGCCAGGCTGGGTGGCAGCGGACCCGCGACCGGCCGGCCGCCGGCTCGGGCAGGAGCGCCCAGGCCAGGCGTGCCTGCCTCGGGGACTGCCTGGCGATCGAGGACCGGCATCCCCGGCTCCCAGCGTTCGTCGTCCATGGCGCGCCGGCTTCCGCCTAGGCCGGCTGGTTCGACTCGTCGTCGAGGACGGCCTGCGTCTGGGCGGCGCGATAGGCCGACACGCGCGCGCGGAGCCCGGAATCGGCGAGGGCCAGGATCTCCGCGGCGAGGATTGCCGCGTTCTCGGCGTTGCCGATCGCCACGGTCGCGACGGGGATCCCCCGGGGCATCTGAACGATCGAGAGCAGCGAATCAAGCCCGCCCAGGTGCTGGGTGGGAATCGGCACGCCGATCACCGGCAGGAGCGTCTTGGCGGCCAGCATCCCCGGCAGGTGGGCGGCCCCGCCCGCACCGGCGATGATCACCTGGAGCCCGCGACCCGGCGCCTCCTCGGCGTAGCGATAGAGGAGATCGGGCGTCCGGTGGGCCGAGACGACGCGCAGCTCGTTGGCCACCCCGAGCTCGGTCAGGAGCGCGGCGGCCTTTTCGAGGACCGGGAAATCGGAGCGACTGCCGCCGACGATCCCGACGCGCGGAGCCGCGGCACCGGCCATCGGCTACTCGCCCTGCGCCTTCGTGAACCCGTCGGCGCCATCGAAGACATGGAGCTTCTCGATGTGCGTCCAGCCCGGCTGGCGGGCGGCGACGCGTCCCTGGAGGGCCAGGAGATCGGCGTCGGCCGCCGCTCCCCCGTCGCGGGTCAGGAAGCGGGCTCGCAAGAGGCGCACGCCGTCCGCGGACAGGCCGACCGACGGATAGACCTTCGTGCCCCGGCTCTCGATGAAGTGGAGCTCGAACGGCCCACCTTCGGCGATGCCTTCGAGCTCGGGACCGAGCCGATCCGCCTCGGCCTCCGTCTCGATGAAGATGTCCAGCCCGACGGTCCGCCGCTCGATCGCGGCGTAGTGGTCCGGGCTGTACGACCAGGCCGGCAGTGGGACCGGCGGGTTTGCCGCGGCAACGGCCGGGCGACGAGCCTTGAGCGTTGCCGGTCCGCGACCGAGATTGGTGATGACCGCGTCCGTGAACCCAGTCGTCGAGGCGGCGGTATCGACATCGCCGCCGGTCTGCCGGACGAGGTCCTGGGTCGTCGCGGTGCCCTCCTCGAGGGTCACGAGGACCGCGTCCTCGACCCGGTTCGCGGCCGCACCTTCGCCGAGATGCCTGAGCATCATTGCCGAGCTCAGGATCAGCGCGGTCGGGTTGATCACGTCCTTGCCGGCGTACTTCGGGGCCGAGCCGTGGACCGCCTCGAAGATCGCGACCGTGTCGCCGTAGTTGCCGGACGAGGCGAAGCCGAGGCCCCCGACGAGGCCCGAGGCAAGGTCGCTGATGATGTCGCCGTTGAGGTTCGTGGTGACGACGATGTCGAACTGGGCCGGGTCCTTGGCCAGCTGGTGCGCGACGTTGTCGATGATCAGGTGCTCGGCCTTGATCTCGGGGTACTCGAGGGCCAGCTCCTCGAAGACCTTCTTGAAGAGGCCCTCGGTCATCTTCATGATGTTGGCCTTGGTCGCCGCCGTGACCTTCCCGCGGCCCTCCCGGCGGGCCAGCTCGAAGGCGTAGCGGATGACCTTCTCCGAGCCCTTCCGGCTGATCACCTTGAGGCACTGGCCGACGTCGGGCGTGACCATGTGCTCGATCCCGGCGTAGAGGTCCTCGACGTTCTCGCGGACGATGATCATGTCGACGCCTTCACCGGCATAGCGGGTCGGGACGCCGGGCAGCTCGCGCGCCGGGCGGACGTTGGCATACGTCTCGAAGAGCTTGCGCAGCGTGACGTTGGCGCTCTTCTCGCCGAAGCCGACGGGCGTTTCGAGCGGTCCCTTGAGGACGACCTTGGTCCGCTCGATCGACGCCCGGGTTTCGGCCGGGACGCCCGAGGTATCGCCCGTCTCGAAGACGCTCGCGCCGGCGGCGGCCTCTTCCCAGTCGATCCTGACGCCGGCGGCCTCGATGACCCGCACGCCGGCCCGGACCACCTCGGGACCCACGCCGTCCCCGGGGATCACGGTCACGCGGTGCGAGGCAGACGACATCGGTGGATCACTCCTGGCTGGGTTCGCGGCCTGCCAATTCTAGCCGCGACGGAGGCGAGCTCGATCTTGCCCGGTTGTCCTTGCCCGGCTGTCCTTGCCCGGCTGTCCTTGCCCGGCTGTCCTTGCCCGGCTCCTTGGCGCGAACGGGCCCGGCGCTTCGCAGAGCCGGCGCGGGTACTGCGTACCTCAAAAGGCTGTTTTCGACTGCCTGGCCACCGCCTGGCGAGGCCACTCGACGCGATTCGTGCCGAGCTGAGCGTGGGCCGGGATGAAGACCGCCTAGTTGAGCCGGTCAGTGACGCCGTCGGGCTCGAAAGTCATGTTTTGAGGTATCGGGTACCCACAACGGCCGACCGACCGAGACGGAATCGACGAAGTGAATCGCCGGCGTCGGTTCAGGCCCAGGTAAGCCGCTCGCGGGCGTGAACGGCCCGCTCGAGGGCCTCCTCGGGCGTCGTCGCGAGGACCGTCAGGTGGCCCATCTTGCGGCGCTCGAAGACCTGCCGCTTGTCGTAGAGATGGAGATGAGCGCCCGGATCGGCGAGCGCGTCCGGAACACCGTCGAGGTGCGCCGCGCGGCGCTCGCCGGTCCCCAGGATGTTGATCATCGCGGCCGAACCGTGGGCGGTCGGATCGCCGAGGGGCAAGCCGCAGATCGCCCGGATGTGCTGCTCGAACTGGCTCGTGGCGGCGCCTTCGATCGTCCAGTGACCGCTGTTGTGGACGCGCGGCGCGAGCTCGTTGACGACCAGCGCGCCGTCCCGGAGCAGGAACATCTCGACCGTCAGCGTCCCAACGACATCGAGCGCCTCGGCAAGGTGGACCGCCAGCTCCTGGGCACGGCCGGCGATCGCGGCAGTCACGGGCAGGGGCGCCGGGACGAGCGTTTCGAAAAGAATCCCCGCATCGTGTCGATTGCGACCGGGGGCGAACGGCACGGCCCGGCCGTCAAGACCGCGGGCGACGACCACCGAAAGCTCACAGGCGAAGTCGAGCTCGCGCTCGAGCAGCAGGCCGGCGGCATTGGCCGAGCGCTCGAGATCGTGCCAGGCGGGTGCGACGTCGGTGGGACCGGCCAGTCGGACCTGGCCCCGGCCGTCGTAGCCGCCGATCGCCGCCTTGAGCCGGAGCGGCCAGCCCAGTGCCGCGGCATCGGCTTCGAGCTCGGCCCTCGTCCGGACCTCCCGCCATGGGGCAACCGCAGCCTCCGCGTTCTCGAGGAATCGGCGCTCTGCCAACCGATCCTGGGTCACCTCGAGGGCCCGAACGCTCGGCCGCAGCGGCCGGGTCCCGGCGACGGCCCGGCCGACCGCCGCCGCCACGTGCTCGAGCTCGTAGGTCACCACCACGCTCGCCTCGGCCAGCCGCACCGCGCCGGCGACGTCGTCGTAGCCACCGACGATGACCTCGTCGGCGACGGAAGCAGAGGGACAATCCGGATCCGGATCCATGATCGCAATCCGGTAGCCCATCGCCCGGGCGGCCATCGCCAGCATCCGCCCGAGCTGGCCGCCACCGATGATCCCGATCGTGGCCGGCGGCAGGATCGGGGCTGTGTCGTCGGGGCTCGTGCTCACGCTCGGAGTGTAGATGGCAGCGATCGGCACCCGGGCGTCGCGGACCGCTATCGTTCGACGATGGACCTCGAGATCC
>JANWLH010000009.1 GCA_025450915.1 Candidatus Limnocylindrales bacterium
GGCCGGTACCTGGTGAAACTGCCGCGCCCACGGGCGAGCCGACGCCTTCGCCCGCGCAAGACCAGCCCGTCCAGCCTCTGACCGTTGCCCAGCTCAACGCGTTCATGGCGCTGAACTCACAGTCGCCTGCCCAGCGGCCCGACTTGGTGATCACCGGCACGATTCAACGAAACCCGCCCCCGACTGGGCATGCCTGCATCCCGTTGGGAGCAACCTGGTCATGCCCGCCCGCCTTCCTCGTCGGGTCGAGTCCAAAGCTGATGGTGGAGCCTGTCGGAGACGTTGGTCCCGGGCCCTGGGACCAGAACGGGCAGGCCGTGAGCGGCCCATTTCTCGCGACTCTCGGCGAATTCACCCTGCACTATGAAGGCCCTGTCGCCACGTCGGATGGCACCGAGCCCTTGTTGCCGAGCCAGCTTCCGCCGCCTTCCAAGGAAGGGGCGACCATTGGTGAGTGGCTCGTTCGCGGCTGGATCTCGGGCGTCGGAATTGCCTCGCCGTGTCCATCCACCTCGATCGCGACGGCAAACGGCTTTCCCGAGTATGCCTGCGGCGGTCTGACTTCGTTCCTGATCGGCGATGCGACCCAGCCGGTCACGGTGACTCCGGGTGGATTCTCCGTGAAGCTGCCCGCGGGCGGCATCGAAATCCAGGACGGCGGGTACGACTCCTTCGCGCCTCTCCCGATGGTGACCGGCGTGAAGACTGAGCCGGAAGCGGGAACATTCCTGCTCCGTGCCCTTTCGATACCGGATTGCGGGCCCAATGAGGACTGTGCGGTGGTGCCGACGAGCTACCACTGGGAGATCATGGCTCGGCTCGATCCCTGGCCGGTGCCGGCTCTGCCCTGAAGACGGCGCGGCGCCGCGGGTACGTGGTACCGCAAAAGGCCGTTTTCGAGGGCCCACTCCGTGCTTGGAGGAGACCGATGGGGAGGAATTAGCCGTTCGCAGCTACTGCGGCCGCGGATCGTGGCGTCTGAGGGCACGAAGCTCGCCCAAAGAGGCCTTTTGAGGTAGGGCGTACCCACGGCGGATCGTGGCGCCGCGTGCCGCTGTTCCAGGAACAACAAACGGACGATACGGTACGTCGCCCGGGCGAGAGAAGGACAGAATCAGTCGCTGACGGCTAAGTCCAGCCTCCAGACTGGGCGAGCCACCTGGGAACGGGCCGCGAACCGCCGTTTGTTGTTCTGGGAACACGGGCTGCGAGGCCGCGCGCGGCGCGAGAAGTTCCGCCGCGAAATGACCGATGGTCGATGGCGGCGGCCCCTCTCGGGGGCGAGAGTGACATGGCAATGGGAAATCATGCCGTCGACAGCGTGGCTGATTCCCGGGCGACGCCGCTGCCCGAGGGGCTCGCCCGGCTGAGCCCGGTTGCCTGGCTCGCCTTCCTGGCCGGCGGACTGACCCTGGCCATCGTCGCGGCGATTACCGGAGATGCGCCGGCGGCACAACCGTGGCTGACTGCCTTCGGTTTCGCGACGACCGCGGCGATCCTGATCGGGATCCACCTCCACCGTCCGACCCATCGCGTTCAGTGGCTGTTGCTGGCTGCCTGCGACTTCCTGACCACCATCGGTGTGGCCGTAGCCGCATCTCCGGGCGGGCTGGCCAACGTCGGCCCGGGCCTGACCGGAGTCGGCTCGGCGCTCGGGTTCCTGGGCTTCGGCCTCCTGGCCCGTGGCCGAATCCCGAGCGGCGATCGAGCCGCCCTCCTCGATGCGGCCATCGTGGCGACGGGCGCCGGCATCCTGATCTGGGCCTTCGGCCTCGCACCGTACGTCCTCGTGGCCGGCAACACGTCAATCCTGGTGGCTGTCCTCTTCTTCCCCTCGCTCGTCGCCCTCGCCCTCGTCGCCCGGATGTGGTTCCTCGCCGGCGAGCACCGTCCCGTCACGAGGCTCATTGCGCTCAATGTCCTGACGGCCAATGGAATCATCGTCATCGAGATCATCCGGGCCACCCTGGGCGCCAATGCCTATACGGGTGCGGACCTGTTGCTGCGGTTCCTGGAGCTCGCGTTCACCGGCGCCGCGGCCCTCCATCCCGCAATGAACGCCGCGGTTGAGCACCGGGACGCGCTCACGGACCGGATCGGGCGGGGGCGGTTCGTCGCCCTCGCGTTCGCCCTGCTGGTCAACCCGGCGACCCTGGCGATCGAGGCCTCGTCCGGGCGTCGGGTCGACATCACGCCCTACGCGGTCGGCGGGATCCTCATCGGAGTCCTGGTGATCGCCCGGCTCGGCGAAGCGCTGCGAACGCTCGGCGAGGGCCTCCGCGAGCGTGAGTCGCTCCTCGGCCAGCTCCGCCACATGGCCTTCTACGACCCCCTGACCGGCCTCCCGAACCGGAGCCTGTTCTCGGAGCGGCTGACCGCTTCCGTCAAGGCGCGGGCGCCGGGCGGGAACCTGGCCACCCTGATGATCGACCTCGACGACTTCAAGAACGTCAACGACACCCACGGCCACGAGGTCGGCGACGCCCTGCTGGTGGCCGTCGGCGAACGTCTCCAGAAGGCCGTCCGGGAAGGCGACACGGTCGCCCGGCTCGGCGGCGACGAGTTCGTGATCGCCTTGCCCGGCTGCGCCGATCAGCTGGTGCCGATCCAGGTCGCCCGGCGGATCCTGAAGCTGGTCGCGGAGCCATTCGAGATCGACGGCCTCGTCCTCGAAGTTGCGGCGAGCGTGGGGATCGCGCTGGCCGGCACGACCGATGACTCGGCCTCCGAGCTCGTCCGCAAGGCGGATGTCGCGATGTACGTCGCGAAGGGCCGCGGCAAGGGTCGCTTCGACGTCTTCGAGCCGTCGATGGCGGAGCCGGCCCGCTAGCCCTCGGGCTCGTTAGCCCCCGGGAAAGAATCGTGGCAGGAGCGCCCGGTTGGCCTCGAGCATGGCGTCGAGGAGCGGCCCGGCGACACCGGCCGGCACGAGCGGGTTTGCCGTGATCGCCTCGAGGGCGAGCGAGCGGTCGCCCGACAGGGCGCCTGGATCGTCAACCACTCGTGGGGGCAGCGCTGCTAGGCTTCGATGCCCTGGGCACGGGCACTCCCGCGGTGGTGGCCCGCCTCCGGGCCGCGCTCACCGAGGCGGCGATCGCTCCAATGGAGATCCACCAGTGACGATCATGGCCGACGAGATTCGCCAGACGCCTCAGCTCGTCCACGAACAGCTCGCGGCGAGCGGGGCCGCTCTCGAGGCTGTCGCCGACGCGGTTCGGAGTGCCCGGCCCCGATGGGTCTCGATCGTCGCCCGGGGGACGTCCGATCATGCGGCGATCTATGCCCGCTACCTGATCGAGACGCAGCTCGGCTGGCCCGTCGGCCTGGCGTCGCCGTCGGTCACGACCATCTACCACGCCCGAACGGACTGGTCCGGCGGGCTCGTCCTCGCCGTCTCCCAGTCGGGTCGCAGCCCGGACCTCCTCGCGGTGATCGACGCGGCCCGATCGGGGGGCGCGCTGACCGTGGCCGTGACGAACGTCGCCGGCTCGCCGCTCGAGGAGGCAGCCGCGTTGACCGTGCCCTGTCGAGCCGGCGAGGAGCGGGCGGTCGCCGCGACGAAGAGCTACGTGGCGGAGCTCGCGGCCCTGGCTGGGATCGTTGCCGCCCTCGCCCCCGACTCGGAGATTGCCGCGGTCCTGCCCCACGTGCCGGGGGTCCTCGAAGAGACGCTGGGCGTTGCGCTGGCCTGGCTCGCTGCCCCAGGGTCGGGCCCGGGCCGTGAGCTCGTCGAGGCGATCGCCGTCGCCGGCCGGGCCCTCGTCATGTCGCGCGGCTTCAACCTGGCGACGGCCCTCGAGACGGCGCTCAAGCTCAAGGAGACCGGCCAGATCTTCGCCGAGGGCTACTCGAGCGCGGACATCGAGCACGGCCCGATCGCCCTCGCCAGCCCCGGGATCCCGACTGTGGTCTACCGACCCGACGGGCCGATGGGCGCGGCAATTGACCCGGCTGCGGCTCGTGCCCGGACGCTAGGTGCCCGGCCGTGGACGATTGGAGCATCCGAGGTTGCGGGCCTGCCCGACGCATTGGTGATCCCGGCCCTGGCCGCCCTGCCCGAGGCCCTGACCCCGCTCGCGCTGATCCTGCCCGGCCAGCTCCTCGCCGAAGCGGTCGCCGTGCGGCGCGGCCTGAGCCCCGACGCTCCCGCCGGCCTGAGCAAGGTGACGCTCACCCGCTGATCCGTGCCTCGGCTCAGGGTGTGGTCGTGGCGTGTACCACGTACCTCAAATCCCCGATATCGGACCGCTCACGCGCCGTGGGACCGGGTCTCGCGCCCGCACCCATCCCGGCGCAAGCGTGGCTCGGGACAAACGCGGACCGACAGACCCTCAGAGGCATACGGCAGCAACTGATCCTGGGCCGATATCGGCGTTTTGAGGTACTGGATACACGCGCCGGCGGCCGCCGCAGACCGTGTTCTCAGCACAACAAGAGGTCGCGGCGGGTCACGCGCTTCGGCGAGCGTTCCTGCGGCGCTTGGGCGTCGCCGACGCGTGACGATCGTGCGATCCTTGGCCTATGACGACACCCGAGATCAAGTCACTCCTGCCGGCCGCCCAGGCGCTGCTCCCCGAGGTCGTGGCGGTCCGTCGCCGGCTCCACCGGCGGCCGGAACGAGGCCTCGTGCTGCCCGCGACCCAGGCACTCGTGGTCGAGGAGCTCAGGAAGCTGGGGCTGACCGCCCAGCTCGGCCACGAGACCACGTCCGTCGCCGCCGTGATCGAGGGCACCGGGCCCGGTCCGACCGTCCTCCTGCGCGGCGACATGGACGCCCTGCCACTGACCGAGGAGACCGGGCTCGACTTCAGCTCCGAAGTCGACGGGATCATGCACGCCTGCGGCCACGACACCCACGTCGCGATGCTCCTCGGTGCCGCGCGGATGCTCGTCGAGCGGCGGGCGACGTTCGGCGGCCGGGTCCTGTTGATGTTCCAGCCCGGCGAGGAGGGCTTCGCCGGAGCCCGGGTGATGCTCGAGGAGGGCCTCCTCGACGCCGCCGGCCCGAATCGGCCGACCGCGGCATTCGCGCTCCACATCTCCACCGAATACCCGACGTCGACGATCAACCTGCGGCCGGGCGCGATGATGGCCTGCGCGGACTTCGTAAACATCGACATCCAGGGCCGCGGCGGGCATGCCTCGCAGCCGGCCAAGGCGCTCGACCCGGTCACGGTGGCCGCCGAGATCGTGCTCGGCCTCCAGACATTCGTCACGCGTCGGGTCGAGGTCTTCGACCCGGCCGTCATCACGATCGCCCACATCTCCTCGGGCACCACCAACAACATCATTCCCGAGACGGCCCGCCTCGAAGGAACGATTCGGACGTTCTCGGAGAAGACACGCACCGTGGTTCACGAGGGAATCGGCCGGCTGGTCAACGGGATCGCGGGTGCCTACGGGGCGACGGCCGACGTCGAGCTGCTGACCCTGTATCCCGTCACCGTCAATGACCCGGACTTCGCAGCGCTCGTCACGGCCACCGCCGTCGAGCTCCTCGGCAAGGATGCGGTCGATGCCTCGATCGAGCCGGTGATGGGTGCCGAGGACTTCTCGTTCGTCCTCCAGCAGGTGCCGGGGGCGATGGCCTTCGTCGGGGCGCGGCCCGCCGACCAGGACCCCGCGACGGCGCCCGCAAACCACTCGAACAAGGTGGTCTTCGACGAGGCGGCGATGGCCGTCGGGATGGCGACGTACGTGGCGGTCGCGCTGCGCAGCCTGGCCGGCTGAGGACCGCCCGCGGTGTGCTGCCTCGTCGCGCTCGCCGGGCTGGTCAGTCCGCGCCTGGTCCTGATCCTCTGGTGGCTCGTCGACCCCGCCCGCTGGAGTGCCCTCTTCGACAACCTGATCGTGCCGGTACTGGGCTTCCTGTTCCTGCCCTGGACGACGCTCGTGTACGTGTTCTTCGCACCGACCGGCTTTGGCGGCCTCGCCCCGATCGTGGTCGTGATCGCCGTCCTCATCGATGCCGGGACGTACGGCGGCGGCGTCTTCGGCAATCGCCGGCGCGAGCAGCGTGCCTGACCTGATCCAGCCCCCGCCGGCCTACCGCGCTCCGGGGGAGGATCGCCGGCCGACGAGCTCGGCGACCCACTCGTGGAGGCGGCCGAGGTGCTCTGCGTAGTGATCGACGCCTGACTTGCGGATCCACCAGGCGGCCTCGTCGGTCGGCTGGCGGAGCCCGTGCCAGTCCTGGACCATCATCGAGCGGGCCGCGTTCGCCTGGGTCCAGACCACCTCCCAGGGCTGGTCGCGCATCGCCCTGGCGAAGACGGCGTTGAGGGCGTCGATATCGATGTCGTGACCCTCGTAGGTCCCTGCCCGGATGCGCTGGAACTGGATCTCGGCCTCGGCCAGCCAGGTGCCCAGGTGGGCCACGACGTCGCGGACGGTCCAGTCCGGGTCGCGGTAGTAGCCGGGCACGAGGCACTCGCCGGGAGTCAGCCGGTGGACCAGCTCGGCCAGCTCATACCAGCCGTGGCGCTCGCCGTCGAGCTCGGCGAGATAGGGGTGATCGGGTGGCAGCCCGGCGACGTCGGTTGGCAGGGGCACGTGCTCGTGAGTCACGCCGCCATCTTCGCCGATCCTCGGAGTCCTTGGGTACTTTCGGCCCATGTTCTGGGCCGGGTCCGCGACCCGAAACTCTCCGTAGCACGAACCGGGACCCCGAGCTCATCCGGAGGCATCTCCAATCCGCTCCTCAGCGCGCGTCAAGGGGCGTACCTCACCATGAAGGTCTGGGGGGAGGCACCGCAGCCTCGCAAATCACGGCGCAACGACCGAACACCCCGGCCGTTGGCCGAGGCCGCCCTGTCCGGCCTCCGGAGCCCCGTCGATCCAGGCCCGTTCGAGCCGGATCCCGACGTCCCGGGGCTCACCCCTGTTGCGGCCGTCGCCGTCCTCGAGCGACCCGAAGCCGTCGCCCCTCCGGCCGGGCCCGTCGAGAGCTCGCCGAATCCGGTCGCGCGGGTCAGGCGGACCGGCGACCCGGGCCGCGACGCGATCGCCGTGGGCACGGCGGCCTTGCTCAACCTGAACGCCCAGATCGGCTCGAAGGAGCTCACCGACCCGATCATCGCGGCGGTCCTGCGCTTCGCCCGGGTCCGGAACGAACGGGACCGGACGAGCCAGCTGCTCGCGGCATACAACCGCCGCTCGGCCGGCTCCAGCGGCTTCGATCGCGGCCTGCCGTGGGTCTTCCCCGACGACGGTGGGCCCGGGTCACCGATCTACGCCCGCAGGGATGGCGAGCCCGTCCACTGGCGGCCGCGCGAGGCGGCTCGCCACGCGTCCGATCCGGCCTCGTATGCTCGTTGGCTGATCGAACCGATCGCCCAGGTCCAGACCCTGGAGCTCCTCGCCGAGCTGGGCGAGACGGCCAACCCGAAGGGCGAAGCCGCGGCGCCGATCCGGCGCGATCTCCTGCCCGAGGTCGAGGGCGCGTTTGCGCTCCACGTCGCCGCCGACGATCCGTGGCGCGACCTCTTCGCCCTGTGGCAGCTCACCAGCGCTCCGCACACGCTCAACGACCTGTGGTTCCTGGCGACGGCGATCGCCTATCGCTACGCGACGATGGCCCGGCGCGTCGCCGGACCGGTCATCGGCACAGGACCGTTCGAGGGCGAGCAGCTCGTCTCGGCGAGCGCCGCCCTGGGCACCGTCCTCTGGCAGCTCCGGATCTACCCGTCACTCGTTCCCGAGCTCGTCGACCATGTCGCCGACAAGATCCGCAAGGACGGCGGCTGGGGCGACCCCGGCCAGCCGACCGACATCCTCACGACCCTCGCCGCCGCCGACCTGATGGTCAGCCTCGACCCCGACTTCAACCCGGAGCGCACGATCACCTGGTTCGCCAATGCCCAGGAAGACCAGGGCTGGTGGCGAGCGCTCGATCCGGAGGTGCCGTGGCTCACTGCAGCGGTCGTCGACTGGCTCGAGCGAGCATATCGCCCGTTCGTCGAGCGATTCCGCTGGCCGGGGGCGCTCAAGCTCGACCTCGATCGCCGTACGCAGCTGCCGTCGTATGCCTGGTTCGCCGACCTGGCCCGCTCGGTCCAGGAGGTCCCCGGCCTCGCTCGGGCGGAATGGGACATCGCCTTCGTCGACCTGGCCGGCTTCGGCAAGTTCAACACCGACAACGGCCAGGCCAAGGGCGACGAGGTGATCGGCGCGTTCGGCCGGGCGCTCGCCCGAATCCCGGCGAGCCGGGCGATCCGCGACGGCGGCGACGAGTTCATCCTGATCGGCGCACCCGGCGACTCGAACCTGCTCGGGCGCCTCGATGAGTTCCGGGCCAGCTGGCTCGCCGAGTTCGTGGCGACGTTCGGCAGCGAGCCCGACCCGGTCCGGCCGCGGATCACGGTCTCGCGCTGCGCCGGCCGCGACCTGGCCGCCACCCGCGAGCGCCTCGGCCGGCGGATCGGCGAGATGAAGAAGATCTACGAGGACCCGCCCGCCGACGGAGTCATCGAGCGCAGCTGAGGCTCGGCCTCGCCTCCTTCGCCGCCGCCGTCCCTCGGCCTCGTCCGCCTCCTTTCCCGCCGCCGCGGGTACGCCATACCTCAAATGGCCGATATCGAGGCCATCTGCGACCCGGATTTCCGGATCCAGGCCGGCATTTGGGCCATTTCATCCCGCGTCACGCTCGTGCCGGGACAAACCCACTGGCCAGCCCTGGCATCCCCGGTTCCGCTCCGCCCGAAATCGGCGTTTTGAGGTACCGGATACCCATGGGCGCAGCGGCGTTCGCCCCGCTCCAAGGGCGCGGCCACGGTTGGTGCTCCGAGAGCGGCAATCGGCGGGTTGTTGTTCTGACCACACGCCTCGGCTCGGGGGCTCGGGGACTCCCGCCGAATCCGCCCGACTCCGGCTCGAGGCGAGCGCCGCCTTTCGCGATTTGGCCCCTATCAATAATCCGATGGTCGGTTTATTATTGCCCGGCAAATGGCACGCACGCTCGATCCGGAGGCTCATTCGCTCAGGCGCGACGCGTACGTCGACGCCGCCCAGCGACTCATCCAGTCCAAGGGCTACGAGCAGCTCAGCCTCCAGGATGTCATCGAGGAGATCGGCTCGTCGAAGGGCGCCTTCTACCACTACTTCGACTCGCGGGAGACGCTCCTCGAGGCAGTGATCGAGCGGATGGTCGACGCAGCGATCGCCGTGATGGTCCCGATCGTCGAGGAGCCGGCGCTCCCGGCGGTCCAGAAGCTCCAGCTCGTCTTCTCGACCCTCGCCGCGTGGAAGGGCGAGCGCAAGGAGTTCTTCGTCGAGCTCCTGCGGGTCTGGATGTCCGCGCCCAATAGCGTCGTCCGCGAGCACTTTCGTCGCGAGGCAGCCGCTCGGATCACGCCGCTGCTGACGACGATCGTCCGCCAGGGGACCGCCGAGGGCGTCTTCACCGCGACGTCGCCCGACGGGGCGGCGGCCGTCCTGGTCTCACTGCTGCTGGGCGCCAATGAAGTGGCGACGCAGCTGTTCCTGGCCCGCCAGGCGAAGACGATCACGTTCGACGCGGTCGTGGCCCGGCTGGCCGCATTCACCGAAGCCTATGAGCGGATCCTCGGCCTGCCTGCCGGATCCTGGGTGATGCTCGACGACGAGACCCTGCACCTGTGGTTCGATTGACGATGGGTGAGAGCAAGGAGCAGCCATGACGGCGATCATCCAGACCGACAAGCTCACGAAGTCGTACGGGGAGCACCGCGGCATCGTCGATGTCGACCTGGCCGTGGAGCAGGGCGAGGTCTTCGGATTCCTCGGACCGAATGGCGCCGGTAAGACGACTGCGATCCGGACGATCATCGACCTGATCCGGCCGACGAGCGGCAAGGCCTTCGTCTTCGGCATCGAGAGCACGGTCGACCCTGTCGCGATCCATCGCCGGATCGGCTACCTGCCGGGTGAGTTCAGCCTCTACGACCGGCTCACGGGCAGCCAGACCCTGACCTACTTCGCCAACCTGCGGGGCGGCGTCGATCCGGCCTACCAGGCTTCGCTGATCGAGCGCTTCGATCTCGACCCGACGCGCCGCTTCAAGGAGCTCTCGAAGGGCAACAAGCAGAAGGTCGGCCTGGTCGCGGCCCTCCAGCACAAGCCCGAGCTGCTCCTCCTCGACGAGCCGACCTCGGGCCTCGACCCGCTGGTCCAGCAGACATTCTTTGCCGTGCTCCGCGAGACGGTGGCCGACGGCCACACCGTGTTCCTGTCGAGCCACGTGCTCTCCGAAGTCGAGAAGTCGTGCGATCGAGTGGCGATCATCCGGGATGGCCGGCTCGTCAAGGTCGATCGGGTCGATGCCCTCCGGGATCTCGCCCACCACCAGGTTGAGCTGCGGTTCGCGGGGCCGGTCCCGGCGGAGGCCTTCGAGCACATCGAGGGCGTCAGCGATGTCAGCGCCGAGGACCATGTCCTGCGCCTCCGGGTGACGGGCGCGATCGCGCCGGTGGTGCAGGTCGCGGCGCGCTACGAGCTGCTGGACTTCGTGAGCCGCGAGCCGAGTCTCGAGGAAACATTCCTGGCCGAGTACGGGCAAGGATCGGCACCGGCCGGGGAGGTCGCCAGCCATGTCAGCTGATACCGGCAGCGTCACCCTCCGCCAGGTTGCGCCAATTCCGCTGCGCCGGCGCCTGTACGGCTTCGGCAGCATCTACGGCAAGACCGTCCGCGACTCCCGCCTCGCGTTTCTCGTCGCGGCCGGCCTCCTGGGCGGAATCTCGCTCGTCATGGGCGCCGGGATCTCGGCCGTCTTCCCGACCCCGGAGGCGCGCCTCGAGGTCAACAAGCTCATCGGGAGCATGCCCGCCTCGATGATCAACCTGTTCGGCAACGCCACCCTGCTCGGGCCGAAGCTCGGGACGCTCGGTGGCTACATGAGCTGGAAGTACGGCGCCCTGTTCAGCCTGGGCACCGCCCTCTGGTCGATCCTCGCGCTGTCCGGGACGCTCGCGGGCGAGGTGAACCGGGGCAGCCTCGACTTCGTCGCAGCCGGGCCATTCGGGAAGCGCCGGATCGCGCTCGAGAAGGTCGCCGCGCACCTCACGATGCTGTGGCTGGCGATGGCCTTCGTCGCGCTGATGGTCTACGTCAGCGCGAACACCTTCGGCGACGCCGCGCTCGGTGACCACGTCCCGCTGATCGGTGCGATCGGGTTCGGGGTGTGGGCGGGCAGCCTCGCGATGTGCTTCGGCGGGCTGGCCTTTGTCCTCGCCCCGCTCCTGGGGCGGGCCGGATCGGCCGCAATCACCGGGGTCGTGATGATGGTCCTGTGGGTCATGAGCGGGCTGAACATCGGTGGCCCGCTGGTCAGCCTCAGCCCGTTCAACTGGACCGTGACCCACCTCCCGCTGGCCGGCTTCTTCGACTGGCCGGGCCAGGGCCTCGTGCTGGTCGTGGCGGTGATCCTGCTCGCGGTCGGCGTCGAGGTCTTCAGCCGGCGTGACCTCGGCGTGACGGCCAACGTCTCGTTGCCTGCCTTGCCGGACGGCGTCCTCGGCGTCCGCGGGCCGATTGCCCGGGCATTCGGCGAGCAGCTCCCGCGGGCGCTCGCCTGGGGGCTCGGGATGGGCCTGATGGGCGCCCTCCTCGCCTCGCTCGTTGGCTCGTTCGCCAAGCAGGTCGGGTCCGACACCAGCCTGACCACGGCGCTCGCTGCGATCTTTCCTGCCTACAACTTCGGCACGGCCGGCGGCTGGCTCCAGCTCTACGTCGCGCTGTTCTACATCGCTGCCGGCCTGGCCGGCGCGACCTTCGTCTCGAAGTGGGCGTCGGACGAGACCGACGGCCGGCTCGAGGAGGTCCTGGCCAGCCCGCTGTCGCCCGCCCGGTGGGTGACGTCCGGCGGGATCGCGGCGTTCGTGGCGGTCGCCGTGATGACCGTGATTGTTGCGGTGGCCATTGCCATCGGAGCGTCGGCCGGCGGCGCGACTGCCGGCGACGCGCTGCTCGGCACGGCATCCCTCGGGCTCTACGCGGTCGCGATCGTTGGCGTCGGCTTCGCCATCGGCGGCCTGTGGCGAACGTCATTGGCCGCGGAGATCGCGGCCCTGGTCGTCGTGGCCACCTACCTCATCGACCTGCTCGCACCGCCGCTCAAGCTGCCGGACTGGGTCCATCAGCTCGCCCTGACGGCGCACCTGGGCCAGCCGATGATCGGCCAGTGGGACGTACCCGGGATCATCGCCTGCCTCGTGGTGGCGGCCGGTGGCGTGCTGCTCGGCAGCTGGGGCATCAAGCGGCGCGATATCGCCCGCTAGGCTTCGGCTGTCGGGCCGCTGCGCCTCGTGCCGGGCCGCGTTCGTGCGCGCAAGCGTCGCCGTATAAGCGGGGTGATTAGCAAGTCGGCTATCGACACCGGTCCGTCGAATCTGTCCACCTCCTGCGCTATTACGGCGTGAGCTCGAGCACGATGGTGCGCGTGCAGCCAACCGATCATCGTCAAAGACGCGGTCCAATGCGTTTCCTAGTGCTGGGGCTTATGTCGCCGCCGTCAGAAATGGTGTGTTCGGCCACCGGTGGCGCGTCTACGATGGGCGGACCGGCCTTGATCGACGCGATCGGCGGGCATCGATCTGCGGAGGACTGAGCGTGCTTGTCGACTCGTTGGCGGTTACGACGATCGCAGTGACGGACCTCGAGGCCGCACGGGAGTTCTATGGGACGAAGCTTGGCCTGAAGATCCTCGAGGAAACCCCGTTCACGATTCGCGTCGGCGCTGGCCATGGATCCCAGCTCGGCATTCGCAAGGGCCAGCCCAACGTGGGCCAGACCGTGACCCACTTCGAGATCGACGACATCGATGCCGTGGTGGCCGACCTGACCTCGCGCGGGGTGACCTTCGAGGAATACGAGACGCCCAAGACGGTCAACTTCATCGCCACCATCGGCCCGGCTCGCGGAGCCTGGTTCAAGGACCCCTCGGGCAACGTGATCGGCCTGCGCGAGGGACCCGTTCCCGGAGCGAGCTGAGCGTCGATTGGGGGCGATCGCGCGTGGGCGTTTCGTACGAGCTTGTCGTCGCGGCATATCTCGCGGTCGCCTTCGGCCTGCTCTTCGCCTGGCTCGCCACCGGCGCGGTGGTCCGCCGGCGAATTCAATTCGTGTCGATTGCTGTTGTCGCCAGTCCGTTCGTCCTATTCGCCCTTGGTGCGCCGCTCCGGCCCGACGAGCAGCCGCTCGCGGACGGGGACCTGGGCGGTGGAGACGACCCGGCGCTGCTCCAGGTCACCAACGTTGGCGACGGCCGGTTCCAGTACACGTATGCATTCCAGCCAGGTGGGGAGATCCGAACCGGAATCAGCCTGGCCAACAACGGCAATGTGCCCTTGACCGTGACCGGCGTGGGTCCTCCTGAGCACCCGATCTACGTTCGGGAGTACAAGTTCCTGCTCCCGCCAGGTGGCCCTGCAACCGGGCCGGTGACCGTCTTTCCAGGCGTCGACCCGACCTGGACGAGCGACGCGTTCAAGCCCTTCGAGATCCCGGCCCATTCGGAAGTCGTGGTTGGCCTGGCGGTCGACCTCACCAGCTGCCCGGACCTCAAGCCGGTCCCGACCCTCGCACCCGGCGAAAGCCTGATCCCGGACGGCGACCTCACCTACTCGATGGGTTTCGGCGCGGCAGATCTGCTTCCGGTCGACTACGCGGCCTTCGGCATCTCGCGGACCGCAATCGTGGAGCTCCAGGGCTACATGAATGTCGCGGTGGGCAATTCGTCGAATGCCGACATGCCCAGCTGCCAGTCCCAATGAACGACGCCGAGGGCCATTCGATGGACGACCCCGAGGTCCACATCGCGGCGCTCGAGGCTGCCGGGCTGATTGACGCACCGCTTGCGGCGCGGCTGCGTACGCAGGCGGCGGTCCCGGCCGGAACGCCGGCGAACCAGGTGCCGACATCGACGATCGCCGGGGCGGCGACCTCGTTCTTTGGGCCGAGCATCACCGTCGTCGAGCTCTTCGCCTACCTCGGGGCGGCGTTCGTGCTCGGGGGCTGGACCGCCTTCATCGGCACGCTCTCGACGACCTCCCATCCAACCGATTTCATGACCGGCGCCCTCGCGCTGTCCGCCCTGATCATGTTCGGCCTTGGCCTGTTCCTGGCCCGGGGCGATCGTCGTCGCCGGCGCGGCGCGGGCGTCGCCTTCCTGGTCACGACGATCCTGGCTGCCGGATCCGCCGCCTATTTCGTCCAGCTCGACTTCCTGCGAAACACCCTCCAGGACCAGGCTCCCGGGATTCTGATCGCCGCGGTCGCCGTCCTCGTCGCCGCCGGCCTGCGCCGCGCTCTGCCGGCCGTCGCGACACAGGTTGGCCTGGTGCTATCGATCGCGGCTCTCGGCGGCGCGGTCCTGGCCTGGGCCAGCGAGTTCGTCTATTCGACAGATTTCGGCAGCGGCGGCGGGTACACGACGAACCCTGTTCCCCAGCCGGCCGAGCCCATCGGGCTGATCGTGGCCTCGGCCGCGTGGTGGCTCCTCGTGGCATTCGGCCTGGGATTGCTCGGGCTGCTCGAAGAGCACCATCAGCCGACCGACCCGTCGGCCGCTCATCGCGCGGCGATCACCCGCTTCCTGGCCGGAACGATCGCGATCATCGGTGCGTCGATCGAGCTGACCGCGAGCGGGTCCCTGGGCGAGGACAGCTATGGACGCCTGATCGACCCGTGGGTCGCGGACGTCGCAATCGTCGTGCTGGCGGCGATCCTCCTCGAGCGGGCATTCCGGCGCGACTCCACCGCGTTCGTCCTGCCGGCCGCCCTCGGCCTGATCCTGGCGATGACCGACTTCAACTTCAGCTACCTGGCCCAGTCGACGTACGTGGGCCTGCTGATCGAGGGCGCGATCCTGCTTGCCGTGGGCTTCGTCGGCGATCGAGTCCGGCGGCGCATGAGCCGGTCCCACCCGGGGTCCGCCATCGGCGGCCCGAGGCTGCCCGCGGACAATGAGGCCGCTACGATTCAGGACCAATGACCGACGAGACCGAGGCGCATAGCGCTCACCGCCTGGTTCAGTTCAGCGACGGGGTCTTCACGGTCGCCCTGACCCTGCTGGTCATCGACATCGCCGTTCCGAACCTGCCCAACGGCACGTCGTCGAAGGACCTGACCGACGCGCTCTGGGGCCAGCTTCCGAACATCGCCGCGTTCGCGCTCACGTTCTGGGTGGTCGGCGCCTACTGGCTCACCCACCATCGCCACTACGTGTTCATCCAGCGCTACGACGGCACCTTGCTGCTCCTGAACCTGCTCCTGCTGATGACGGTCTGCTTCATCCCCTGGCCGACCGCGGTCCTGGGCCACTACGGCAACTACTTCGCCGCCTGGGTCCTGTACGCGGTCTCGATGGCGGCGATGGGCCTGGCCGCGGCGTCCGTCTGGTGGTATGCCTCGAGCAAGCCCGCCCTGGTCGACGGCGTCACCCCCGAGCTGCGCCGGTTCTACCTGTACCGATCGTTCGTGACGCCGGCGGTCTTCCTGATCTCGATCCCGGTCGCCGCGGTCAACCTGGGCGTCGGCGAGTACACGTGGATCGCGATCTTCATCGTCCTCAAGCTCCTGAGCAACCGCTATCGCGACCAGATCGGCGCACGGCACCGGGCGATCCTCTAGGCTCGGCCGATGGAGCTCGAGACAGGCCGGCCGTCGGATCGCCGGCCGCCATTTCGGTACTCGGCCCTCGCGCGCGTCTGGTTCAGCGACACCGACGCGCAGGGTGTCGTCTACTACGGCCGCTACCTGCCGTACTTCGACCACGCCCGCCGGGAGTATCTCCGCCACCTGGACCTGGCGGCGCAATGGCATGGCGACGAGCAGTTCGTCATGCGCGCGCTCGAGGTCCAGTACGAGGCGCCGGCCGTCTTCGACGACCTCCTCGAGATCTTCGTGCGGACGTCGCGGATCGGCCGGTCGAGCATCACCAACGAGTGCGCGGCGTATCGGGTCAGCGACGACATGCTGATGTGCACGGCGCGCCTGACGGTCGTGCTGATCGACGCGACGACGAGGAAGCCGATCGCCGTGCCCTCCGATTATCGCCAGGCGGTCGCCGCCTTCGAAGGAGACGGACTCGCCGGCGGTTGACGCTCGGAGCGGCTCCGGCCCAGCGGCGCTCCGGCGTAGCTGCGTTCCCTTGCCAACGCGCGACTCGTCGTCTATCGACTGTCGAGTCGAGGGCGAAGCGTAGCCCCGACGACCGTCCCGTTGCACCGATCGATTGAATCGCGTGCTCAAAGGTCAGAGATCCGGAGCACCGTTCGGGGCCGCGACCGTAACCAGTCCCGCCAGCCGCTCCTCGTCCAGGATCCTGATGCCGCCGCCATGTTCGCGCTTCACGAGCCCGTCGGCTTCGAGGTCGCGTAGTGCGCGACCCATCATCACTCGACTGGTACCGATCATCGCTGCGAGATCCGCTCGTCTCGCGATTGGGTGGGGTGTGTCGAAGATTGCCTTCCCGTAGCGGATGAGGATAGAAGCCATCCGCTGACGCGCCGTCTGGAACGACCGTTCATCGAGCCGCAGGCTCAGTATCGCCCCGAAGTCGGATGCCTGGTCAAGGAGGCCGACGGCCAGCCCGCCGTCTTCTTGGGCGAGCGCTCGCACGGTTTGCGGGTCCCATGTCGCCCATGCCCCGTCGGTCAGGGCCACCAGCTCATAGAACGCCTCGGCGTCCGGGTCGCTGATCGAGCGAAGGCCGCCAAGGTAGCCAGGCCCCGCGATCAGCGCGCCGTACACCTGCCCCGTCTCCGCGATGCGACGATGCATGACGTGGCCAGCGAGCACGATGAAGGGAGGGAGCGCGATCCCCCTTGAGTGCAGGACAAAGCGCCGGTCGAACGTCTGCTGCTGGGCTGCGTGTTCGAGGCGGTTCAGCGTGCTGGTGCCGGCGCCCGGCAGTAGCCGTGCCACCTGGGAGCCAACCGATTCGATCGCGCCCATCGAGGACCTCTTCGAGTCTCACGGATCATACTCCGCGAACTCGGGCATTCATGGCACTGGTCGACTTCTCAGGGGGTCGGCGTCAGGTCGGGCGTGGGGCTCGGCGTCGCGTCGGGCGTGGGGCTCGGCGTCACGTCGGGCGTGGGGGTCGGCGTCACGTCGGGCGGCAGGTGCGGTGGACCCGAAAGCGTGAAATCCTGCAGGGTGCCGCCGACGAGAGTCAGAGACGAGGCCGATGCCATCGACATCGCCAAGATGATGCTCAGGGTCGCCCCCAGGACAATGATTGGCAGCAACAGCCTTCGCCCGCCACGCCGGCTCATGAGTCGATCGTCTCTTCGGGTGCAGTCGCCCGACGTTCCCACGGCCAGAGCCTACGGACCTTCCTGGGTGAGCGACCGCCAACCTTGAAGTCGGTGGTGAAGATCCAGAAGCCCACCAGGCCGCCCAGGATCGCGGCGAGGACCAAGGGCCTGCGGAGAACGAGAAGCCACGCGCCGGAGCCGGGCAGTTCGATCCAACTGCGGCCGATGACGTCGGGCGCCTTGGGGTGCCACGGATCGGCCTGCGGGTTGTTGTCGCCCTTGGTCGTGAAGCCCGCGGTGCCGTTACCACCAACGATGCGGTGGACGACCGTGGAGCCTGCTCCCGGCTGGCCGTTCGGGACGTGGAACACGATGAGATCGCCCACGCCGTAGACGGCTTGTGACTGGCTGACCACGAGGTCACCTGTGTGGAGAAGTGGCTCCATGCTCTTTCCGGACACGATCTCGTAAGCCGCAGGGCCACCGAGGGCGATGGGGCGGAAGAGAACGAACCAGACGATGAGCAGGACCGCCATTGCGACGGTTGGGAGACGCTTGAGGTATTTCATGGATGAGGCCGGGAAGGTTGGAGGACCGTCGGTTGCCGACGGTCCTCCTTGCCTAGCGCTGACCTAGGCGTCCTTGATCTGAACGTTGACCCAATAGACCGAGGATGACAGCGGAAGCGGCAGAGCGCTGTGGTTCGAGCCGCCATTTGCCTGGAAGTCCGTGCTCGGCCCGCTGTTGAGGGTGCCCCACAGGTTGAACGCCGTGACACCGCTGCCCAGCACCTGTGTCTGGATGAGGGCGATGTCGGCCCACTTGCCGTAGCACGCGCCGTCGATGCCGCTGAGAATCACGTCCGTGATCTCATTAACACCGGAGCCGTTGACCTGGGTCTTGTAGCTGACCGCCACCGGGTCGGTCTGGCAGGTCACGCTCACCATGCCGTTCTGGATGGTCCCGCCAGAGACGGTCAGGTTGGACGCGGATGCGAAGATCGCGCCGAAGATCATCGTTCCGACGATGACCGCACCAAAGAGCTTCTTCAATTCCTTACCTCCACTGGGACGCGTTTCGGAAATAGGCAGGACGGCGTGTCCCGTACAAGACTGGTGGGCAGAGCGCCGCGTCCCGGTCGCGCTCCTCCTCCCCGCGATCTGGTGCCCCAAAAGCGAGCCTGTGCACGTGTTGTGCCCAGCGACCTTCAGGGTCTTGCGTCGCCGGGGCGCACGATGCCCGGGCGAGTGCCAATGGTTCGCTCCCGCCGTTGAGGGAGATGTCGACCGTTCGCGTGCCTTTGGGCGGCACGTGGCGCGGCCAACGCTTCGGCGTTCCTGGCAGGCGAACCTCGGGGTCGGCCGGTCATTCCTTGATGACGAGGA
>JANWLH010000010.1 GCA_025450915.1 Candidatus Limnocylindrales bacterium
AGGCCTTCCGGCCGGATGAAAGCGGTGACCTCCGGTCCGACCCCGACGCCCGCGGCAGCGACCGTGGCGGCCTGCTCGACCTCCCGGCTGATCCCGAGCAGGTGCGTGTCGTTGCCCGCCAGGCGGATCACGTAGCGCTCGGTCTCACCGGCGACCTCGACCAGGAAGTTCCGGTTCGTGATCCCGCCGGACAGCGCCGTCAGGTTCAGCGCCCGTCCCGCGAGCTCGGGGACGCGCTGCATCGCGGCCACAAGCTCGTCGTGGCGCTCGCCTGCCCCCTGGTTCTCTTCGTCGGTCACCTGGCCTCCTCGGCAATCAGCGCACCCGGACAAGGTGACGGCGCGACGAGTCGTTCGTCGCGCCGTCGGCCGATCAAGGCTCGAAGAACCTCAGGCGATCGAGACCTCGCCCGTGGCGACGTCGGCCTGGACGATATCAGCCCGGCCACGGGCCGCGACCAGGTAGTAGATTGCGCCGACGATCAGGATGATCCCCAGGAACGACTCGAAGATCGGAATGGCCGGCAGGCTCGACAACGCGTCGCTACCCAGCACCGACAGGGTGTTGATCGTCGGATTCGTGAGATCGCGCAGGCTGTTGCCCCAGTCGCCGAAGGCCGGGTTGTCCCAGAGCGCGAAGTTGATGACCATGACCCCGCCGTAGATCAGGGCGAGGACGTTGAGGACGATGCCCCAGCTGCCGAGCTTGAACCAGGCCTCCTTGCGGGGCCAGCCCTTCGACCGGGCGATCATCACGCCCAGGTTGCACATGAAGTAGCTGAGATAGATCGTGCCCGTCGCGCCGATCGCGATGACCCCGGCGCTGTCCGACACGAGGAATGGGATCGCGGCCAGGACGCCGACGGCGATCGCCGCGTTGGTCGGCGTCTTGAAGCTGCTGACCTTGCCCCACAGCGAGCCGCCGGGAAGGCGGCCGTCGCGGCCCATCGAGAACATCAGCCGGGTCGTCGCACCCTGGATCGCCATCGTGCACACGAAGACGGCGGCGAGGACGACGAACAGGTAGATGTTGCCCCACACATCGCCGAGGTTCGAATGGATCGCGTCGGCGATCGGGAAGGCGCCCTTGCTGGCGGCCGTGATCTCGGCAGCCATGTCCGGCGTCGACAGGATGATCGCGAGCAGGAAGATCGCCCCGATGATCCCCGACAGGAGGATCGCCGAGAGGATGCCACGCGGCGCCTGGCGGCTCGCGTCGAGCGTCTCCTCGCCGTACGTCCCAGCGGTGTCGAAGCCATAGACCACGAACAGCGACATGAACGCCGCCACGGCGAAGACGGGCAGGTAATTCCCGTTGGCCTGCCCCTCGAGCCCGTACGTATTGGTGAGGACGCTGAGCGGCTGGTGATTGAAGAAGATCAGCAGGATCCCGCCGAAGATGAGCATCCCGATGATCTCGGCGGCCACGCCCAGGTTGTTGATGATCGACATGAGCCGGACCCCGAAGCCGTTGATCAGGGTCGTGATGACCAGGGTGCCGAGGGCCACCCAGACGTTCCACGAGAACGGTCCGTACTTGACCGTGCCGTCGACGCCCAGGATTGACGACAGGACGAGCGGAACCGTGATGGCGACCGCCGTGGTGGTCAGGACTCCGGCCCAGAAGTAGAACCAGCCGGTGAACCAGCCGAGGGTCCGGTTCGAGAGCCGCTTCGACCACTGGTAGATCGAGCCGGCGACCGGGAAGTGGCTGGCGAGCTCGGCAAAGTTGAGGGCCACGAAGAGTTGCCCGATGACGATCAGCGGCCAGGACCAGAAGAAGGGCGGACCGCCGACGAAGAGGCCAAGGCCGAACAGCGTGAACGTCCCGGTCGAGACGCTGATATAGCTGAACGCGACGGCGAAGTTCGACAGGAAGCCGAGCGAGCGCCTCAGCTCCGGCTTGATGCCCAGGCTCTGCAGGTGCGCGTCATCGCGCGCCGCCTGGTCTGCAGCACTGGTTGGACCCGACACGAACAAGACCCTCCACTTGCGCCACGCGTCGACTGGGGAACGTCGCGCGGGACCCTGCCCTACCAGAGCCGCGAGGACACCTGCTACCGGCACGTTCCGGCTCCCTCACCGGACATGTGGGCCGCAGGATAGGAGCGGTTGGGAGCAGAGTCAACGGCGATTCGCACGTACCGGGTCAGGCGGGGGCGAGCGCCTCGCGAACGGCATCCGGGGCGGCCCGGTGATGGACGACCGGCTTGATGTACCGATCGACGATCTCACGGGTGCCGAGGACCGCCAGCTCCTTGAACAGGAAGGCAATCTTGGCGCCCTGGTCGGCCAGGATCTGGTCCTTCTCGGGCAGGTCCCAGAGGTCGCGCTTGAACGGCCCGATCGCCTTCTTGCGGGTCGTGTACACGAACTGCTCGTCGGTCTGGTCGGGCTTGCGCTCGTCGACCGCGTCGCTGTAGCACCAGCCGTCGATCGCCTTGGTCAGCGCCGCCGGAAAGGCCGGGTTGTCGAGCAGGGCGTTCTGGAAGCCGGTGGCCAGGTGGATCTCGGCGGCCTCGACGGCCGGGAAGTGGTGGAAGAGCTCATCCGGCAGGGTGCTCGCACCGTGCTGCACGGCGCCGGCCAGGCCGTATTCGCGAGCGACCTCGCCGAGCCGCCGGATCACGTCGAAGTCGAGCTTGACCGCGGCGATCGAGCCGTCGGGCAGGGGCACCCCGCCGTGGCTTGTCCCGGTCTGGAGACTGACCTTGCTGATCCCGATGGCTCCCGGCCGCCGCCGCGCGAGCTCGGCGTTGAAGCCGTCGAGGTAGGCACGCAGCTCGGGCTCCGTCGAGTTCTGCTTGCCGACCTCGCCGATCTCGCCGCCGACGCTGATCGTGATCCCGGCAGGCTCGAGCTCCCGGATCAGGGCGGTCAGCTCAGCCGCGCGCTCGTAGTTCGCGCGCTGCTCGAGATCGACGTTCGGCTGGGACAGGTCGACGAGCGTCGAGCTGTCGATGTCGATGTTGCGATAGCCGACAGTGATCGCCTGGCGGCAGGCGGCCCGGATCTCCTCGGTCATCTTCTCCGGATCGGCCTTGTACTTCGCGGCATTGAACTGGTAGTGGTCGCCCTGGATGAAGACCGGGTGCTGCCAGCCGGCGGCGATCGCCCCGGCCAGCACGCTCGTGGCGTATTCGGCCGGGCGTTGGAACGTGTAGGTCTGCTCGCTGCGGGCGAGCTCGAGGATCACGGCACCGACGCCGCCCCGCTCGGCGGTCTCGAAGATCGTCCGGGCCATGTCGAAGGTCTGGGCGCGCAGGTTGATCGCCGGCACCGTGAACCCGTGGACCTCACCGCGCGAACGAGCGTGATAGAGGTCCTGGATGCTCGCCGAATGGGCACCGAGCTCGAGGCTCGCCTCCCAGACCAGCCAGCGGGCCGCGTCGATCGTCGCCTCCTCCTTGGCGAAGGCCGATGTCCAGGCGAGGTCGCGGATCGTCGTCGAGCGGAACGTCGCCTCGTCGGCGATGACGAGCCGGCCATCGCTGACCGACGCCGCCGGCGCGAGCAGGGCGAGGAGCCCGGTAACGGAATCTGCGACGGTGGGCATCAGGACTCTCCGGTATGTGACGGCGCGAAGATCCGAGCCTGGACGGCTCGTCGGAAACCAGATTCTAGTCCGTGATCGGTCCGGGCCGCGCCTCGAGGCGCCGGGCCCGTGGCGGACGGTCGGCAGGGACCTGCCTCAGTTCCGGCGGTGCTCCGTGCGTCCCCGGACGAAGTCGACGAGGACGTATTCGCCGAGGTGCTCGGGCTCCGCGTAGAAGGCCCGGCCCCGGTTGAGCCGGGTGATGTGGGCCACGAACTCGGTCAGGGCGCGCGAGCGCTCGAGCATGAACGTGTTGATCGTGATCCCGGCCTTCGTGCAGCGCTGGACCTCGCGCAGCGTCTCCATGATCGTTGCCCGGGTCGGCGGATAGTTGAACTCGACCTGGCCGTCCTGGAAGTGGGCCGTCGGCTCGCCGTCGGTGATGACGACGACCTGGCGATTGGCCGCGCCGCTCCGGGCAAGAATCCGCCGGGCGAGGAGCAGGCCGTGCTGGAGGTTCGTCCCGTACTCGTAGCCGTGCCACGAAAGCTCGGCCAGGGTTCCCGGCCGGATCTCGCGGGCGTAGTAGGCAAAGCCGATGACGGTCAGGTCGTCGCGCGGGTACTGGGTGCGGATCAGCGTGTCGAGCGCGACGGCGACCTTCTTGGCGGCGACGAAGCAGCCCCGGAGCAGCATCGAGCGGCTCATGTCGACGAGCAGCACGGTCGAGGTCCGGGTGGACTCTTCGGTCCGGTGGACGGCGAAATCGCCGGGCTCCAGCTGGATTCCCTTGCCGCGCTCGCTCGAGGGGGCGTTCTCGGGCCGGGCGAGGGCGTTGCCCAGCGTCTCGACGAGGTCGAGGTCGAAGACATCGCCGAACTCGAACGGCTTCGTGCCATCGCTGCGCTCCGAGCCGCGACCTGCCCGGTCGATCCGATGGTCGCCGAAGGCATCCCGGCGGAGGCGGGCGAAGAGATCGTCGAGGACCTTCTGGCCGATCCGGCGGCTGCCCCGCGGGGTGAGCTCGAGGCGCTCCCCCGCCCGGGTAAGGTAGCCGGCCGATTCCAGCCGGGCAGCGAGCTCGTCGAGGCGGTCAAGGTCCCGGACGGCATCCTCGCCGCCGAGCTCGCGCAGGTCGTCACGATCGATGCCGGCCAGCTCGCCCGGCGCGCCGATCTCGTCCAGCTGTGCTTCGAGGGCCTCGAGGCGACCGAGCGTCTCGAGCTGGCCGAGCGCTCCTTCGAGGCCCAGCTCCTCCTCGCCGCCGAACCGGAAGCGATCGCCGAGGCCGTCGGGCAGGACCTGGTCGAGGGTCGCGGCCAGCTGGGCGAGGTCCCAGCGCAGGCGGTCATCGCGGAGGAGCCCATCGACCAGCGAGTTGAGCTCTGAGCGCTGGGCTGCGGTGAGGGACCGGAGGAGCGACTGCATTGCCGACATCCGCTGGGCGAGCTGCTCGATGATCTCCTCGACGGTCGTCGCACCCGGGAAGAACGAGCCGTGCTTGGCAAGGAACTCGCCCGGATCGGGCTCCGAGCCCGCGAGCTGCTGCTGGAGGAGCTGATCCAGGTCGCGAACCATCGACCGGTTTGCGGCGAGGTCCTCGGGGCTCATCGTCCGAACGGCGTCGGCCATGCCGGCGGCGTACCGGTCGAGCACGGACCGCCGGAGTCGCTCGACCAGGCCCTCGAACCGCTCCCGCGCCTCCGGATCGAGGAAGTCGTACTCCTCGAGCGCCCGGACCTGGTCGCCTACGTCGGCGGGCAGTGCCTCGAGCCGGTCGAGCCGCTTGGCAATCGTCTGGCGAAGGAGGTCGGCAAGCTCGGGGGTCGGGGCGGCCGCGTCGCCCGCCGAGCTCGCCAGGCGCTCCTCGATCCTGGCCCGTTCGCTCTCGACGATCGCCTCCAGCTCCGCCCGGACGTCGCCGAGGACGTCGCCGAGGTTGTAGCGGTTGAGCACGTCGTCGCGGCGGGCACGCAGCCGCTCGCGGAGCGCGGCAAGGCCGGGCAGGTCGGGGCGATCGCGGTCCGACGATCGCCAGCCGCGCTCGAGGAGCCGGCGGAGTGCCTCGTTGATGTCGCCGTCGGCCATGACGTCATCGGTCAGGGCATCGATGATCTCGTCCGCGGACAGGTCGGGGACAAGCTGGCTGCCGTCCCACCGTCCGAACCGGGCGCGATGGGCGAATGGTCCGGCAGCGGCCGGTGCCTCGGGATCCGCCGGATCGGTGACGGCCGGCTGCCCGCTCGCGACCGGCGCGCGGCTCGGGACGCCAGCCTCGTCGAGATCACGCGGGTCCGGCGTCCAGCTGCTCACCGGCGGTACATCACCGCGCCGCCCAGACGATCCTTGTTGAGGCGCCGGGCCAGGTGCAGGCCCTCGAGCAGGAACTCGATCGCGGACGCGACGAGCGCAGCTTCGGCCGCCGGTCCACGGGCCGGTGCATTCCTCGATCCGGAGACGCCGTCGTCCGCCAGCACACCCGTCCTGCGGATCGCCTCCGCGAGGCCGGGGACCTCGCTCGCCCAGCGAACGTACTCGGCGGAGTGGATCCGGTCGCCGGTCTCGAGGGTCAGGCCCTCGTCGAAGGCCTCGACGAGCGGCTCGAGGTCCTCGACCGCGATCCGCCGGTTGAACGTGGCATAGACGGCCTTGGTGATCAGGCGCTCCACGATCCGGTCCTCGGGGGACTCGTCGCCGGCCGATTCGAGCTCGATCTTGCCGGCGGTGGAGGCGACCACCGCCCCGAGGTCGCTGATCCGGGGTGCCGCCGCGGGCTCCCCGAGCCGGACCGCTCGCTTGAGAGCTGCCGCTTCGAGGACCTCGAGGTTCGCGACCGACACGCGCACGCTGACACCCGAGCGCTGGCTGATCTCGCCCGATCGACGGGCCAGGTGGGTCAGCTCCGCGACGATCTCCTCGATGAACGGCGGAACGTGGACCACCGGGACGCCTTCCTCGGGCGGAAAGCCGACCTTCTCCTGGCGCACGATCGCGATCTCGTCGTCGAGGGTCCGCGGGTAGTGAGTCCGGATCTGCGACCCGAGCCGGTCCTTGAGCGGCGTGATGATCCGGCCGCGGCTCGTGTAGTCCTCCGGGTTCGCGCTGGCCACGACGAACAGGTCGAGCGGCAGGCGGATCGTGAAGCCCCGCACCTGGACGTCGCGTTCCTCGAGGATGTTCAGCAGGCCGACCTGGATCCGCTCGGCGAGGTCGGGCAGCTCGTTGATCGCGAAGATCCCCCGGTTCGAACGCGGGATCAGGCCGTAATGGATGACCAGCTCGTCGGACAGGTAGCGGCCCTCGGCGACCCGGATCGGGTCGACCTCTCCGATCAGGTCGGCGATCGTGATGTCGGGCGTGGCGAGCTTCTCGGCGTAGCGCCGGTCGCGGGGTAGCCAGGCGATCGGCGTCTCGTCCGCGCCCTCGGCGACGAGTGCCCGCGCCGCCGGGCTGATCGGCGCGAATGGGTCGTCGTTGAGCTCGCCACCGGCGACGATCGGCAGCCACGGGTCGAGGAGGCCGACGAGCAGGCGCGCCATCCGCGTCTTGCCCTGGCCCCGCTCACCCAGGAACACGAGGTCCTGGCCGGCGAGGATCGCGTTCTCCACGGCCGGCAGCACGGAGTCCGCGTAGCCGATCACGCCGGGCAGGACCGGCCGGCCTTCGCCGAGCCGGGCGAGGAGGTTCGAGCGGAGCTCGGCCTTGACCGACCGCGACCGCCAGCCGGACGCCCGCAGCTCACCGATCGTGTGCGCAGCTGGTCGCTCGCCGGGATCGGCGGGATCGATCCCGTCGGCCCGTGCGTTGGTGGACTTCGTGGACATCGGGAACCTCGTGATCAGGTCAGTCGGGTCGTCTCGGTCAATGCCGCCGGGACGTCGCGTCCGCGGCGGTGCGGGCAGCCTGGATCGCCAGCCGGACCGCCCCTGGATCCTCGACCCGGTGATCGCAGAGTCCGGCGAGCAGGTCGGTTCGGGCGGCAATCTCGCCTTCGAGGTCGCCGGCCTTGCGATCGACCAGCCGGGCAAGCTCGGCCGTGACCGCCCAGGAGAAGTGCTCGAATCGCTGGGGGCCCGGATCCCAGGTGGCGAGGACGGCCGGTCCCTGGCGCTGGAGGTGGCCGTGGCCGTCGCGCAGTGGGGGACGGAGGAGATGGGCCGCGCTCACCCGCCAGGTGTCAGCGTCCGTCCCGAGGACGAGGACCAGCGCGACGCGCGCGCCCGCGTCGTCGGCGGATTCGCTGCTCAGCAACGGCATCCGGGCGAGGACGGCTTCGAGCGAACCCGCGTCGGCGGTGACCGGAGCGGATGTCCTGACCGGCCTCGCCGGCGGCAGCGCGCAGCCGAGCAGCGTCCGGCCGAGGGCGTCGCGCACCGCCGTCCCGGCCCAGCCGGCGGCCCATGCGTCGCTCCGGGCGGCGACGACGAGCGGCAGGCCGTGCTCGACCATGATCGAGACGAGACCGGCAAGCGGCGCGTCGAGGGTGCCGCCGCGGATCCAGCCGGTGATCGCGGCGGGCATGGCCGTCCGTGGCAGGGTCCCGAGGGGCGCGGAATCAGGCTGGCCAGGGTTGTTGTCCACGCACGCTCCGGTGGGCAAGGGGTTCGCAGGGTTCGTGAGGGGTTCGTGCTCGGTCGGTTCAGCCTAGGCCCGCGCTTCGGGAGCGTCAAACGGTCCGGCGGCAGCAGGGATTCCCCGTCAGTCCGGGCCGGCTGCCAGCGATTCGAGCAGCTCAATCGACGGGGCGAAGAAGTTCGTGCCGGACACCGCGTGCGTGAAGTCGAGAAGCCGGTCGTAGGTCCCCGGTGGGTCCCCGATGAACATGTTCCGGATCATCTGCTCCAGGATCAGCGGCGATCGGGCATAGCCGATGAAGTACGTCCCCGACGACCCGCCCACGTCACCGAACGGCATGTTCCGGCGAAGGATCTTTTGCTCGATGCGCCCCATCGGGACGCTTCGACGTCACGCCTGCCGGCCGTCTCGCCGCGTCGGGTCAGGGACAGGGATTGCTCGCGAGCGGCAGGACCTGGTAGATCTCGACGTTGGCCGCGGCGGACGGTCCGCCGGCCGCGACGAACACGGACAGGAACGGCCTGAGCTGATAGGCCGCCCGGGTCGGGTCGAGCTCGGCCGGATCCAGGCGCTCGATGAAGACCGGCCGGCTGCAGATGAGCGAGGCGATGCGCGCCTCCCGGGTTCCCCAGTTCTCGTAGACGATGTTCGTATCGTCGACGATCAGGACGTCCGGCCGGCGGCCCTCGACATGCTGGCCGTACCACAGTGGCGTCGACGCGTCCCAGTACGACAGGATCGCCGCGTTCTCCGGCAGGTTGTTGAAGACCGCGTTGACATAGGTCGGACCGGTGAGGTCCGCGCTGAGATCGGCGGTCGACCAGTTCAGCCCGCCCAAGGCCAGCACGAACGCGAGGCCGGCGGTCCCGACAAGAGCCCCGCTGAGCCGCGCGGCATCGCGCGCCGGGAGCGCCTCGATGGTCCGCCGGAACGCGCCTTCGATCAGTCGAGCCGCGCCCTCGGCGCCGACCGAGGCACCGATCCCCATGATGAGCCAGGGCACGAGCAGGTAGTGCTCGAGCTCGAGGTAGTTGGCCCAGATGTACATCGACATGACCATGATCGCGATGCACATCAGGCCGAAGGCGGGCCGGCGCCAGGTCAGCCGCACGAGGCCGGCGGCCGCGAGGACCGGGAGGACGATCGTGGCCCGCTCGAGGAGCAGGGACCAGAGGCTCGGCAGGGCGGCGAGGAAGTCACCGGGGCCCTCCGGCGCGAGGAAGTCGAACTGGCCCCGGAACTGGGTGCCGGTCACGAGCCAGATGACCCCGTCGAGCGTCGTCGGGTGGTTGTACGGCAGCGGCGGATTGCCGAGCGCCGCGAGCGGGATGTACACGTAGACCGAGAGGCCCAGAAGGATCATGGCCCCGGCGACGAGCAGGAGCCAAGGGCGGACCAGGAGCTCGCGCCGACCCGCCCACAGCACGAACAGGACGACGAACGGGGCGACAAAGAGCATCAGCAGGTGGTTGCCCAGGGCGAGCCCGATCAGCAGGCCGCCGATCGCGAGGTCCGAGCGCCGGCGACGGTCCGCCCAGACGAGCGCCCGGTGGACGATCAGGGCCACGAACATCAGGTGGAGCGGGTTGACCTCGGAGACCGTGGCTGCCGCCCACACGGTCCCGACCGCGCCGGTCGCGAGGGCCCCGGCGACCGCGAGCACTGGCCGGACGCCGACGCGCAGCGAGATCAGGCTGATCGTGGCCAGGGTGATCGTGACGTAGACCGCCGAGAGGAGGTTCGCCCGGAACGCGACCGAGCCGATCGGCAGGAGCTCGGCCAGCCAGGCCATCACGATGTACGTCGGGTAGCCGGTCGGATGGGCCACTCCGAGGACATGCGGCACCGTGGCCATCTCGCCCCAGTCGCCGAAGGCGATCCCGGGCATCAGGGTCCGGACGTAGACCAGGATGGCGACGACGGCGACGGTCAGGGGAACGACGATCGCGGCGCCCCGTGCGGCCTGCGCCGGTTCGACGGCTGGATCGACCGCGGGTTCCTCGGGCCCGTCGGCGGCCTCGGGCTCCTCGGGCTTGTCTGCCGCCCCGCTCATCGCGCTGTCCACGGGCGGCAGTCTAGGGCCTCCGGCGCGAGGGCTTCGTGTCCGCTCCGGCCGACCAGGCTGACGGTTCGCCCCGGCAATTCCGGGTGCACCGACGACGGCCGCACATCATCCGGCCGAAGGGCGCCGATCCGCGGGTGATCCCGTCCCCGAGATGCTCCACCGGATGCAGGCTCGAGCACGACAGCTGGCCAGATTCGAGATGGCAGCGTTGCCTGCCGCTCCTTAGCACCTTCCCTGAGCGCCCGGCGTCCATGCACCCGGACCAGGTGTCCTCAAGCCGGAATGGGCGAGACCAAATGGCCGTTGCGTCGCCAGGCGAAGAGCCGCGTCGCCCGGGCGTCGCACCAGACGAGGCCAAGCTGCGCTGGCGGCTCCGGGCGGGAGCCGGAGGCGTCGCCGCTGTCACCCGTGAGCGCCCTCACCCAGCGGGCCGACGAACCCGGGAACCGGGACGCGAAGAGCTCGGGATAGGTGGCCACGAGCCGGCGGTTCCGCTCGAGGTCCCGAACGACCCAGCAGCCGGCGACCCGAAAGGGCCGCTCACCACCGATTGCGATCGCCAGCTCAGCCGCCTCGGCGAGCTTGCGGTTCGTGCTACGGATCGCCGCGCCAAGATCGCTGAACGTGTTCCAGCATTCAATCAGGATGAGAATCCGGCGTCGATCGTCCCGCAGGCCGACGTCGCTCGAGCGGCTCGGATCGGACGGCCGGGTGGGCAGCTCGAATCCGCCGGGGACGCCTGAACGCCGGCCCAGCCGCAGGATGAGCTCCTGGAGCGCGAGAT
This sequence comes from Candidatus Limnocylindrales bacterium, assembly GCA_025450915.1. Lineage (GTDB taxonomy): Bacteria > Chloroflexota > Limnocylindria > Limnocylindrales > CSP1-4 > Palsa-1033. Next base: position 10,959 of record JANWLH010000010.1, read on the forward strand.
GACCGGCATCGGCCGGCTCTTCGCGGGCATCACGACGTAGCTCGATCCGCATCGGCCGATCAACGGCCAAGGCGAGACGCTGCCAGGCGTCGAGGGTGTGGCTTCCGCCCCGGCCGCGCTCGAGATCGCTGACGGTCGATCGGGCGAGCCCCGCCATCAGGCCGAGCTGCGTCTGGGTCAGGCGCCGCCGAAGGCGCGCGGATCTCAGATCACCGCCAAGACGGGCGAGCTGTTCGAGATTGATCCGATGGGCCTGTCCCACCAGTTCGGCCCGCTTGAGCTTCGTCATTCCGGGTCCATGGTCGCGCTGAGCACTTGGCTGCGGCTTACCGTCGACTCCTCTCCCAAATGCCTTCGCCTTGTCGGTCGGAGGCCTTGCGTCGAGCACAGATTCGGGCGGAGGCACTACCCAGGCACGAGCCGGCAGGCGTCCAATGCCTCGGCTTCAACGAGCAGCGTCCATGGACCCGGAGCCAGCCCGGCTAAGGGCGCTGCTACCCGCGCCCGGCTGAGCCAGGCCCGCGGCCCGCCCCGACGAGCGCGGCACGCCCCGACGAGCGCGGCCAACTCCAGCGCGGCCCGGCCCGCAAGTTTCCACCTGTCCGGGCGATTCAGGTCTTGACGAATCGAACCTGGCCACCGTATCCTGCCAGCGCACCCGCTGGGTGCCCGTGAAGATCGCGAGAGCAGGAGGCGTCGGAACATGACAAACATCGTCCGTTCCCGCGCCCTGACCAGCGCCTTCGGCGCTGCGCGCAGTGGGTTCCTGCCCATCTCGTAGATCCCCAGGCGGCCAACGGCCGCCAGGAGTGCCACGAGCCGTGGGCCGGAATTCGGTCCCACGGTTTTTTGTTGCCATTCCCCAGCCGGATGGCCGGAGCCGCGGACCAGCGACGTGAGACGTCGAAGCCGACCCGCGGCTCGTTCGATTCGCGGGTCGACGTCAGTACCGGCAACCGAACCCCTCCTCCGCCTGGAGCCAGACCATGACTGCAACCCTGAGCCCACAACTGAATCGGGTCCAAGCGCTGCCGCGTGAGGCTGCCCTGGTCGTGGACCACGCCGTCAAGCGGTTCATGGTCGGCGACAAGCGCCGGCCGGTGGTCGCGATCGACGACGTGTCGATGCGCCTGGAGCGGGGCGAGATCTACGGGATCCTGGGTTCGAACGGCTCCGGCAAGTCGACCCTCATCCGGCTGATCTGCGGCCTGCTCACGCTCGATGCGGGGCGGGTCGAGGTCTTCGGTCACGACCTCGTCCGCGAAGAGCTGACCGTCAAGCGCCTGATCAACCGGGTCTCGGTCGACGCAGCGTTCTTCAAGAAGCTGAGCCCGCTCGAGAACCTGAGCTTCGCCGCTCACCTGTACGGCCTCGAAGGCGGCTCGGCCCGTGTCGCGGCACTCGAGATCCTGGCTCGCCTGGGCATCTCGGAGCGGCGGGCGGGCCGGCCGATCGAGCAGATGAGCCGGGGGATGCAACAGAAGGTCGCGATCGCCAGGGCCTTCCTCACGTCGCCATCTCTGCTGCTCCTCGACGAACCGACGACGGGCCTCGATCCGCGTTCAAAGCTCGACGTGCAGATGTTCATCGAGGAGCTCCGGTCGGAGCACGACGCGACGATCGTGCTCACGACCCACGACCTGGCCGAGGCCGATCGCCTGTGCGACCGGATCTCGATCCTCAACGGCGGCCGAAAGGTCGTCGAGTCCACGCCAACCGGGCTGAAGCTGCTGGTCGCGGAACGCAATGACCAGCCGGCCACGCTCGAGGCGGCATTCATGACCTACACGGGTCGCTCGCTCGACGACGACCACGAAGAATCGGAGGAGACCGATGAGCCGAATTGATCGTTCCGGAGCACGCACGCTCCCCCGCAACCCATACGCCAGCTACATCCGAAAGGAACCACTCTTCATGAACAGCCCGTACGAGCTGGCCCGGGTGATCCACGCCGAACGTCTCGCTCGCGGCATTGCCGAGCGCGAGGCCGACCGGCTGGCCGGCCAGCGTCCCTCTCCTCGCCCGATTCGCCGGGCAATCGGCCGGTCGATGGTCCGCATCGGCATTCGCCTGGCCGAGCCGAATCTCCGCCCGGTCCGGTCACGCTGAGTGATCGGGCCGGGCGCCCCCACCCACCCTGAGGACACCTCCGTGACCGTGCTCACTCATGAGATGAAGACGAGCTTCGCCTTCATCGAGCGCAACTTCTACCTGACCCGCCGCTACTGGGGCTGGGAGCTCGCGTTCCTCGTCTATTCCGTCGCCGGGGCCCTGTCGATCTCGCTGATCGGCGCCCAGGCCGGTGACCCGCGCCTGCTCCTCTCGCTGATGATCGGGGCGATCTTCTGGAACTACCTGTCGGTGGTCTTCTCGTGGATCGCGGAGACGATCGCGGTCGAACGCTGGGAAGGCACGCTCGAGTACACGATGATGGCGCCGATCCGGCGCTCGACCCAGCTGATCGGCTCGACCGCCTACGCGATCGTCTACGGCCTGGTCCACACGGCCGTGATCCTGGTTGTCCTGATCCTGTTCTTCCCGCAGCTCGACCTGGCCCGGGCGAACCCGGTGACGGCCGTCGCCTTCGTCCTGCTCGGCTCGTTCAGCTTCGTCGGGATCGGGATGATCGCGGCGATCCTGCCCTTGCTGTACGTCGAGCGCGGGGCGCAGATGACGTTCGTCCTCCAGTCATGCCTGCTCCTCGTGAGCGGCGTCTACTACTCGATCTCGATCCTGCCCGGCTGGATGCAGGTCCTCTCGCACATCTCGCCGGCGACGTACGTCCTCGACGGCGTCCGGGCCGGCCTGATCGACGGTGTCCCGATCACCAACCTGTTCGGCGACATCTGGCCGCTGCTGCTCATGGGCGTCAGCCTGATTCCACTCGGGGTGTGGGCGTTCGGACGGGCCGAGCGCTACGCCAAGCGCACCGGCAAGCTCAAGCGGGTTGGCTGAGATGGTGATCGAAGCCGGCCCACCCAGGCTCGAGGACCTCGGCTGGAACGCGACCCTTGCCGATGCCCATGCCGAGCATGACCTCAGTGGCCGCGTGCCCGCCCGGGTCGTGGCCGAGGACCGCGGTTCCTACCGGGTCCTCGGCCCGGCCGGTGAGCAGCGCGCCGCCGTGACCGGCCGCTTCCGGTTCGAGACGAACGATCCCGCCGACTATCCCGCCGTCGGCGACTGGGTGGCGGTCGAGGCCGGGCTCACCGGCGACACGATCATCCATGCCGTCCTGCCCCGCCGCAGCGCGCTGATCCGCCAGGCAGCCGGCCGGCGGACCGAGGCCCAGGTCGTCGGCGCCAATCTCGACATCGTCTTCGTCGTCGCGTCGCTCAACGGCGACCTCAACCTGCGCCGGCTCGAGCGCTACGTGGCGGTCGCCTGGGAGAGCGGCGCCGAACCGGTCGTCCTCCTCTCCAAGGCCGACCTGACCGACGACGTGGAGGCGATCCTGGCCGGCGTCTCGGCGATCGCCGCCGGAGCCTCGGTGCTGATCGTCAGCTCGTTCGACGGCCGGGGGGTGGACGCGGTCCGGGCGCGGATCGGGCCCGGACGGACGGCCGCATTCGTCGGCTCGTCGGGCGTCGGCAAGTCGACGCTGCTCAACAAGCTGGCCGGCGAGGAACGGGCCAGCGTCAGCGAGATCCGCGAAGGCGACGCGCGTGGCCGGCACACCACCATCCGTCGCCAGATCCACCTGCTGCCCGAAGGCGGACTCGTCCTCGATACGCCCGGGATGCGCGAGCTGGCCCTTTGGGATGGCGACGGCCTCGAGCAGTCGTTCGCCGAGATCGACGGGTTGGCCGCGGCCTGCCGATTCGGCGACTGCGCCCACGACGCCGAGCCCGGCTGCGCCGTCGGGGCGGCGATCGCGGCCGGGACCCTCGCCGTGGAGCGGCTCGAGAGCTGGCGCAAGCTCCAGCGTGAAGCCCGCCACCACGAACGGCAGGTGAACGTGCTGGCCCGCAACGAGGAGCGCCGGAAGTGGAAGGCCATCAGCAAGTCCGTGGGCAAGCACATGGACGCCAAGTACGGAGCAGACCGATGGTGAGCGCGAAGCGGCTCGACGGCCTCCGCCTGCGAGCCTTCGACCCGGCCGGCGATTACCCGGCGCTGGTCGAGCTGATCCACGCCAGCAACCGGTTCGACGGGGTCGACGACCTGCCGTCCATCGAGAACCTGCGCGTCGAGCAGGCCCATATCGAGGGCTTCGATCCCGCCGCGGACGTGCTGCTGGCCGAGATCGACGGCTCGATCCAGGGAGCGGTCCGGACGATCGCCCGGACCCGGGACGGGCGGGGCAGCCACCACTTCGAGGGCTGGGTCGCTCCGGCCTTCCGCCGCCGGGGCATCGGCACGCTCCTCGCCGACTGGGCCGAGAAGCGTGCCGCGGAGGTTGCGGCCGTCGACGGCCGGGCCGGGCCGCGCGAGCTCGAGACGTGGATCGACGAGACCCAGGCCGGTGCCGTGGCGCTCCTCGAAGGACGCGGCTACGAGATCGGCCGGTACGGGTTCCTGATGACCCGCGACATCTCGGCGCCGATCGAGCTCCGGGAGCTGCCCGACGGGCTAGAGATCCGGCCCGTGGAGGAGGCCCATCACCGCCAGATCTGGGACGCCGACGCGGAGGCGTTTCGCGACCACTGGAACAGCGCCGAACGGACCGAGGCCGACTACGAGGCCTGGTTCGCCGAGCCTGAGCTCGATACGAGGCTGTGGCGGATCGCCTGGTCGGGCAACGAGGTCGCGGGCGTCGTGATGCCCTCGATCTGGCCGGCCGAGAACGCCCAGCTCGGGATCCGCCGAGGCTGGCTCAACCACGTCGGCGTCCGCCGGCCCTGGCGCCGGCGGGGCCTGGCCTCGGCCCTGATCGTCGCCGCCCTCGACGGCCTGCGTTCGGCCGGGATGACCGAGGCGGTCCTGGGCACGGACGCGGAGAACGTGACCGGCGCCGTGCAGGTCTACGAGCGGCTCGGCTTCCGGCGGGCCAGGACGACGGTCAAGTACCGCAAGGGCCTCGAGGCGCCGGGCTGACAACCCCGACGCCGGCGCGTCGCATCAGGCGAAGAGGCGGCCGCCGCTCGTCACGAGCTCGATCCACGCCGCCTCGCGCTCGATCGTCGTCGCGGGCCCGTGGCCGGGTAGCACCCGGAGCCCGGGGTCGAGCCGGCCGAGCCGGGTGATCGAGCCGGCCATCTGCTCGGCCGAGCCGCCGGGCAGGTCCACCCGGCCCCAGCCGCCCGCGAAGAGGGTGTCGCCGCTGAAGAGGATGCCGTCATCGGGCGCCAGGAGGCAGACCGAACCTTCGGTATGGCCGGGCGTGTGGAGGACATCGAGGCGGAGCGACCCGAAGCGGATCGTCCCACCTTCGGCCAGCTCGACCGCCGGCACTGACGGCGGAATCTCGAACGGAGCCGCGATCGGCTGGGGATGGACCAGGCGCTCCCGGTCCAGCGGGTGTACGGCGATCGGGGCGCCGGTCTGGGCCGACAGGGCGGCGTTGTCGCCGATGTGATCCCAGTGGCCGTGGGTCGAGACGATCAGCTTGAGCGTCCAGCCACGCGCGGCGAGCTCGCCACCGATCCAGGCGAGCGACGGCGTCGCCGTGTCGATCGCGATCGCCTCGCGGGTCGCGCCGTCGGCGAGGATGTGGACGTTCGTGTCGATCGGGCCGACCGCCCGGCTCAGGAGGTCCATGACGAACGGCGTGATCGGCCCGTCAGGCCTCGAGCTTCGTCTTCATGCACACGAAGGTCTGGCCGATCATCTTGTTCGCCGTCCCTTCGATCAGCCGGGCGCCCAGGCTGGCCAGCGTCCCCGAGATGTTGACGTCCGCGCTCCAGTCCATCCGGGTTCCGCCGGCGGTCCCGTCGCTCAGGCGCATCGTCGCCGTGCCATCGACCGCGCTGCCCGGTGCCTGGCCGTGGGCCTTGACCTCGGCCACCTCGGACTCGGTCACCGTGACCATCTCCCCGTCGAGCACGAACCGGGCGTTGATGAAGCCGATGCCCACCTTGGCCCTGGCCTTGAAATGGGTGGCGTCGCTGGGCTCGACCGATTCGACGCCGGGTCCGCACGAGCCGGCCTCGACCGGGTTCGTGACGAACTCCCAGACCTTGGCCCGGGACGCGGCGATCTCGACGGTGCCTTCGAAGTGCATGGGGTCCTCCGGAAACGACGGGCTTCAGCCGCCGCTGGGTGCGCCGCTGCCCACGTAGGCGTGGGGCTCTCGGACGAAGCTCGACCGGCAGCCGATCGAGCAGAAGGCGTACACGACACCGGCATGCTCGGCCAGGTGCCGGGCAGCGGCCCGGTCGACGGTCATTCCGCAGACCGGGTCGAGCAGGACGATCTCGTCGATGGGCGGTGCGCCGGGGGCGGCTCGTGCGGCCTCGTGACCAGCCCCGTCGGCCGCGAGGGTCGCGGGCCCCGGCGAGGCAACGAACGGTGCCCGCCCGCGGCGCACCTGGACGAGCTCGGCAAGGATCGAGACCGCGACCTCGGCCGCGCCCTCGGCGCCGAGATCGAGACCCGCCGGCGCGCGCAGGGCGGCGACCCGCTCCGGGGCCATCCCCTCCCCGAGGAGCCACGCGCGAACGGTCTCGGCGCGCGTCGGGCTGGCGACAAGGCCGATGTAGGCAGGCTCGAGGCGGAGTGCCGACAGGACGGCTTCCTCGTCCCAGGTCCCCTGGCTGGCGACCACGACGTACGGGCCGACCGCCGGCTTGGGCAGGCCGGCGAAGTCGTCGCCGGCGAACACCCGGATCGCGTCGGGCAGATGGCCGCCTTCGGCGACCGGGTCCATCACGCTGACATCGAAGCCCATCGCCAGGCCGAGCTCGGCGAGCGCACC
>JANWLH010000011.1 GCA_025450915.1 Candidatus Limnocylindrales bacterium
CATTCACGGCGAACACGCCGATCGTCACTGCGCAGTCGGAAGCCGTCGTCGGGTCCGGCGCGGCGATCGCGAAGCCGACATCGCTGGTCGACTGGCCGAGCTGGGCGAGGGTCGCGGCGAACGCCGGATCGGCACCCGACGACAGGTCGGCACCACTCAGGCTCGTCTTCACGTCGGTCTTGCCGCACAGCGTGCTGGGCAGCAGCGCCTCGAGGTCCTTGTCGTCGTTCGGCAGCGAGAAGCCGGGCAGGACCGGACCCGAGCTCGAACCTGCGGCGGTCGAGGGGGCCGGCGCCGAGCTGCCGCCCAGGGCGGTCGAGGAGGCCGGCGCCGAGCTGCCGCCCGGGGCGGTGGTGGCGGACGAGCTGCAGCCGGCGAGCAGCAGCGCGCCGGCGGCGAGTCCGACGGCGGCGAGGCGGATGGACGTCGATCGGGGGGCCATGGTCAACCTCTTGGGCGGGTTTCCGAAGACAGGCGCGGCACATCGTAGCGCAGGGTCGCGCCGCGGGACGCGGACGGGCCACGGAACCATCGCCCGTCCTGCGCCAGTACAGATCACGCCGATCGCAAGTCGATCGCAGGCCGATTCCCCGCCCTGGACGCCTCGGCGACGGCCGCCCGGAGCCCGTCGGCGGGCATGAAGGCATCGGGCTCCGTTGGCGCAAGCGCCTCGAGTCCGGCTACCACGGCCGGCAGGCTCCGGCCGCGCGCCCAGGCGAATGGCCCCTCGGGATGGCTCGCGCCGAGGGTCAGCGCCAGGTCGATCGTCGCCTCATCCCCGACGAGCCGCTCATCGAGGGCCTTGAAGGCCTCATTGGCGATCGCCAGGCGAATCCGCTCGGCGGTCGCAGCTGCCGCGGCGGTGCCGGTCGCCGCCGGCCCTGTCGTGGGCGCGTCGAACTCCGCGCCTGGACCGAGCCGGACGCCGTCCGCGGCGTAGCGATAGAAGCCCTCGCCGGACTTCCGGCCGAGCCGGCCCCTTGCGACGAGCGCCGCCTGGATCGGCGACGGTCGGAACCGGGGGGCACGGTCGAAGCCCTCCCAGACGCCCGTCGCCGCGGCGAGGTTGACGTCGATCCCGGCGAGGTCCATGAGCTCGAACGGGCCGAGCGGGAAGCCGAGGTCGCGGATCGCGGCGTCGATCGCGCTGATCGTCGACTCGCCGGCCTCGATCGCGCGCAGGGCCTGGATCGTGAACGGGCGGTTGACCCGGTTGACCACGAATCCGGGCCGGTCGGCGCAGCGAATCGGGCTGCGCTTCCAGCCCTCGACGAGACCTGCCGCAGCCTCGACGACCGCCAGCGCAGTGGCTGCTCCGGCGACGACCTCGACGAGCCGCATGACCGGGGCGGGATTGAAGAAATGGAGCCCGACGACCCGCTCCGGATGGGCCCGGGCCGCCGCGGCGATCGCGCCGATCGACAGGGCGCTCGTGTTCGTGGCCAGGATCGTGTCGGCCCGGCAGACGTCGTCGAGCCGGGCGAAGAGGGTCTGCTTCGTCGCGAGGTCCTCGACGATGGCCTCGATGACGACGTCGGCGCCCGCGGCGTCGTCCGGACCCGAGCCCAGGTCGAGTCGGCCGAGCATGGTCGCCAGGGTTGCCTCGAACTGGGCCCCGGACAATCCCTGGCGTGCGAGGCGCCGGGACAATCGCTCCCTGATGGCATCGCTGGCGCGCTGGGTGGCGGCGGCATCGACATCCAGGAGACGCACGGCGTGGCCGTGCTCCAGGGCCAGCTGGGCGATCCCCGCGCCCATCGTCCCGGCCCCGATCACCGCGATGTCCGGCGCCAAGCCGATCAACCTTCCTTGAACTGCTCGAACGGCTGGCAGCACTCGGTGCAGTAGTTGATCGACCGGCAGCGGGCTGGGCCAAACGCGTTCTCGACCACCGTTCGGCGCGAGCCGCAATACGGGCAGGCCACCGGGCGCCCGACCTCGACGAGCCGGGGGCCGCCGTCGGGTGGGGCAAAGCCACTCGCCGTGAGGGCGTCCCTACCGCGCTCGCTGATCCGGGCGGCGGTCCAGGGCTCCGCGTAGCTGATCGTGACCCGGACCTCGTCGACGTCCGTCGCCGGATCCGTGCGCAGGGGCTCAAGCCGCTCCGAGACGGTCGCCCGAATCAGGTCAAGGGCCGGGCAGCCGATGAACGTCGGCAGGATCTCGACCTCGAGTGTCCGGTCGACGATCGTGACGGCGCGGACGATGCCCAGGTCGACGATCGAGATCGCCGGAATCTCGGGATCGACGATCTCCGCGAGGATCGCCCGGACATCCTCGACGACCCTGCTCCGGGGAATGCCCCGGACGGGGGCCGACGCGGTCACCAGGTCGCCTCGCGATCGAGCCCGCGGACCGATTCGAACTCCGTCCACAGCGCGCTGAAGGCGGGCCCGTGCCCGGAGCGGGCGCGCGCGGGGTCCAGCGCGGCCGGGTGGGGCTCCGGAAGGGCCAGGTCGAGTCCCTCGAGCACCGGCGTGATCCGCGCCGCCCATCGCTCGAGCAGCTCGGCCCCCGGCACGGGCTGGATCCCCGTATCGAGCAGGAGCGCTTCGATCGGCAGCGGCGCGAGGACGCTCGGCGCATCCGGCCCGACGAGCTCGAGCGCCTCGATGACGCGCCGCCGGGGCTCGCCCTCGATCCGCGCCAGGCGCTCGAGCCAGGCCGCGCCGTGGAGCAGGTGGTATGCCTCCTCGCGGCGAACCTTGACGACGAGCTCGCCGAGGGGCCGCCAGGTGGAGCCGGCCAGCGCCTCGAGGCGGACGGCGTTGGCCGTGTCGTAGAGCCAGCGCCTGGTCATCGTCCGGGCCCAGTCGCCCCGGCCGTGATCCACGAGCCGCGCATGCCGGAATGCCTCGGCGGGGCGGTCGTAGGCGATCCGGTCTGGGTCGCCGTCGGTGAGGCTCGCGAGGAGCGCGTAGTACGCGCTCGCATGGCCGAGCTCGTCCTGGGCGAGCGAGCTCATCGCGACGTCCTCTTCGAGGTGCGGCGCGATCCCGGTCCACTCGCTGTCGGCGAACCCCAGGACGAAGTCGTCGTCGGCGAGGGCGAGCAGGAGCTCGGCCGTGGCCGGCTCCAGGCCCGGCGGCAGGCCGGCTCCGGTGCCCCCGGCGCGACTCGCCCGGGTCGTCACGCCGGATCGCCTCCGTCCGCGGTGGCGGCGGGCTTGGCGGATCGCCCGCTCGACGCGCTGCGCTTCACCTGGCCCGTCCGGGCCCGCGCCTCGGCGAGCTTGTCGCGCATCACGTAGCCGCCCGGCTTCTTGTACGAGCGATCGAGCGGCGGATTCAGGAGATCCTGGTCGTCGAGCTCGACGATGTCGGCCCGCCGGACCACCCACAGCCGGAGGCTCTCACCGCGCCGGGAATAGAGCTCACGGGCGTAATGAAGGGCGAGGGTCGGATCGGGCGCGACCACGCTGCCGCCGTGGCGCATCGGCTCGCCCTCGCGCTCCTGGCGGAAGACCTCGAAAGGCTCGAGGTTCGGGCCGCCGGCCGGCGCTCGACCCGGTTCCGCCTCGCCGGCGGACCGCCCGGGCAGCATCAGGCCGCCACCGCCGGACCGAGGACCGTCTCGCGGACCCAGCGTGTCTCCTCGCGCTGCGCGATCCGGAAGCCGATCCGGGCCTCGCTCGCCGGCCCGTGGCCGGTCACGACGGACCGCAACTCGGCCCAGTCGGGCTCTGAGTAGCGCCATTCGCGCGTCTCTGGATCGAGGCGCAGCTCGGGATCCGGCAGGCTCAGGCCCAGCTCGCGGACCCGGGGCACGTAGATGCCCAGGAACTCCTGGCGTAGCTCCTCGGAAGTCTTGGCCTTGATCCGCCAGTGCAGGTCGCGGTCCGTTGCGCGGTCCGAGCGCGGGCCGTGCATCTGCATCAACGGCGGCCACCAGCGATCGAGCGCCTCCTGGACCATCGCCCGCTGGCTGGCGGTGCCTCCGGCCAGGGTCACGACGACATCTCGGCCGTGCATGATGTGGACCGATTCCTCCCAGCAGATCTTCTTCATCGTCCGGGCGTACGGCGCGTAGCTCGAGTCGCGCAGCGCCTGCTGGGCGACGATCGCGGCGGCATCGACGAGCCAGGCGATCACCCCGATGTCCGCCCACGTCCGGGTCGGGTAGTGGAAGACGTTGTGGAACTTCGTGCGGCCGGCCAGCAGGTCGTCGAGCATCGCCTCGCGCGGCTTGCCGAGGTCCTCGGCGACCCGGTAGAGGAGCTGGGCATGGCCGACCTCGTCCTGGATCTTGGCCGTCAGGGCGAGCTTCCGGCGGAGCGTCGGCGCGCGCATGATCCAGTCGCGTTCCGGGAGGACGCCCATCAGCTCGCTGTTTGCGTGCATCTCGACGAAGCGCAGGACGCTCGTCCGGTACTCGTCGGGCATCCAGTCGCCCGCCTCGATCTTGCCGCCGGCCAGGACGTGCGCCTCGAACGCCTGGTAGCGCTCGTCGTGGGGGCGGTCCTGGTTGAACGGGAGCTTGCTCCGCTCACGCTCGGGCAGGACCGGGTCGAGAGCGAGTGGATCAGTCATGGTCGTTCCTCCGCACCGAGCGAACGCAGGCTCAGGTTGACGAATTCGGCGGCGATCGCCCGGGCGGAGAGCGGACCGTCGGGCCGGTACCAGGTCACGATTCCGTTGAGCGCCGTGAGGAGGTAGGCCGCCGCCAGTGGTGGGTCGGTCGGCGCAAACGCGCCAGCCTGGCTGCCCTCCGCGATCAGCTGCCGCCAGCGATTCTCGTAGGCATCGCGCCGGGCACCGATCCGGGCCCGGCGATCGGGCGACAGCGAGCGCCATTCACGGATGAAGACGCTCGCCTGGCCGACGTTCTCGGTGAGCACGCCGACGTGCCCCCGGACGTACGCCTCGAGGCGCTCGACCGGCGCTGCGCCGGCCGTGGCCCGCTCGGCCATCTCGATTTCGGCCTCGAAGCGCTCGGCGGCCCGGCGGACGATCGCCCACAGGACGTCCTCCTTCGAGGCGACGTGGGCGTACAGGCTGGCACCCTGGATGTCGAGGCCTCGAGCAATGTCGCGGACGCTCGTTCCCGCGTAGCCCTGCTCGCGAAAGAGGCTGGAGGCGATCGTTTCGATCTGCTGCCGCCGTGTCTCGACCAATCGATGTGCTCCAAAGTGCGCATCACGCGCGTCAACCGAACGTTCGTTAGGGAAGGTAGAACCCTTGAGGAGGCCCGTCAAGTGTGGGCGGGAACCACGCGTCACGGGATCGCTCTCGCGGGAGGGGAGGTACCTGCGACGCCCGCGGACAGTACCGCTGGTGAATGGTGTCCGCGACCCGCCGTCGATACCGTCGAGGATCGAATGGCCAACGAGCGACCCAGAAGCCGGATGGACCCTGAGCGCGAGCGTGGGCTGGTCGTGCGGGCACGCGTCGATGCGGAGGCATACGGCGTGCTCTACGACCACTACCTGC
>JANWLH010000012.1 GCA_025450915.1 Candidatus Limnocylindrales bacterium
GACCCGCGGGCCGCCCAACGCCGCCGCCGCGCGCTCGTCGCGGCCGGCCAGGAGGATCGTTGATGGACGACAGCCCGCGCCACCGAAGCGGCGGACGCGCCGGCCGCCAGGCGCTTCGAGCGCACAGTCACATCGAGCGCCAGCCGTTCCTGACTCGCAAGCTGGCACCGTTCGAGGTCCTCGGCGACGAGGGGCTGTCGATCATCGAATACAACGCCGACACGATCCTCCAGGAGGTCGGCCTCGAGTTCCGCGGCGATCCCGATGCGCTCCGCCTGTTTGCCGATGCCGGCGCCGATGTCCAGGGCGAACGGGTGCGCTTCCCGCGCGGGATGTGCCGCCAGATCGTCCAGGCAACCGCGCCGCGCGAGTTCACCCAGTACGCGCGCAACCCGGCCAACAGCGTCGTCCTCGGCGGGCTGAACACGGTCTTCGCCCCGAACTACGGCTCGCCGTTCGTGCGCGACCTGGACAACGGCCGGCGCTACGGCACGATCGAGGACTTCCGGAACTTCGTGAAGCTGGCCTACTCGAGCCCCCACATGCACCACTCCGGCGGGACGATCTGCGAGCCGGTCGACGTGCCCGTCAACAAGCGCCACCTGGACATGGTCTACAGCCATATCCGCTACTCGGACAAGCCGTTCATGGGCTCGGTCACGGCACCCGAGCGGGCGCGCGACACCGTCGAGATGGCCAAGCTCGTCTTCGGGGCCGAGTTCGTCGACAGCCACGCGGTGATCCTGAGCCTGATCAACGCGAACTCGCCGCTCGTCTGGGACGGGACGATGCTCGGGGCCGCCCGGGCGTATGCCGAGAACAACCAGGCCACGTTGATGACGCCGTTCATCCTCGCCGGGGCGATGGCCCCGGTGACCGCCGCCGCGGTCTGCGCCCAGACGCTGGCCGAGTCACTGGGTGGGATGACGTTCTGCCAGCTCGTCCGGCCCGGGGCCCCGGTGGTCCTCGGCTCGTTCGCGAGCTCGATGTCGATGCAGTCCGGTGCGCCGACGTTCGGGACGCCCGAGCCGGCCCTCGTCCTCTACGTGATGGCCAGCCTCGCCCGCCGGCTGGGCGTCCCGTTCCGCTCGGGCGGCAGCCTGTGCGCCTCGAAGATCGCCGACGCCCAGGCAGCCTACGAATCGGCGGCCACGCTCCAGCCGACGGTCCTTGCCGGGGTCAACTTCGTGCTCCACGCGGCCGGCTGGCTCGAAGGCGGCCTGGCGATCGGCTACGAGAAGTTCATCCTCGACGCCGACCAGTGCGGAATGATGCAGGTCTTCGCCCAGGGGATCGACCTCTCGGAGAACGGCCAGGCCGTGGACGCGATCCTGGCCAACGAGCCCGGCGTTCACTTCCTCGGCAGCGCCCACACCCTGGCCAATTTCGAGACGGCCTTCTACCGCTCGGAGATCGCCGACAACAACAGCTTCGAGAAGTGGCTGGAGGACGGCTCGCTCGATGCCGCCCAGCGGGCGAATGCCGTCTGGAAGCGGATGCTCGCCGAGTACGAGGCACCGCCGATCGACCCGGCCGTCGACGAGGCGCTCCTCGACTTCATCGCCCGCAAGAAGGCGTCGATGCCCGACGCGTTCGTGTAGCCCGGGCGCGCTGATGTTTGGTCGCGCAGCCGCGCTCAACGCAGCCGCCCGGGCGGCCATCACCAGGCTGCTCGAGGCGCCGCTCTTCGAGCTGATTCCGCTCAAGAGCGTCGATTCCCAGCTGGCGTTCCTGCCCCCCGGCGCAACGCTGACCGTGACCGCATCGCCGGCCAAGGGGATCGAGGCGACCGTCGAGCTGAGCGCCCGGCTGGCCGGCCTGGGCTTTTCGGCGGTTCCCCACCTGTCGGCCCGGATGATCCGGGATCGCGCCCACCTTCGCGGACTCGTCGGCACCCTCGGGGCGGCCGGCGTCCGGCAGGTCTTCGTCGTCGGCGGCGATGCCGGCGAGCCGGGCGAATTCCCCGACGGCCTGAGCCTCCTCCGGGCGCTCGCCGAGCTTGGCCATCCGTTCACGGAGGTCGGGATTCCCGGCTATCCGGAGGGCCATCCGACGATCCCCGACGAACGCCTGCTGGCGGCCCTGGCCGAGAAGCAACCGTTCGCGACCTCGATCACGACCCAGCTGTGCTTCGACGCGGATCGGACCCGACGCTGGCTCCTGGCCAGGCGGGCCGCCGGGATCACCCTGCCGGTCACCCTCGGGGTCCCGGGCGTGGCCGAGCTCCACAAGCTGGTCGAGATCAGCGCCCGGATCGGCGTTCGGGACTCGCGCCGGTTCCTCTCCAAGAACACGGCCCTCGTCGGGCGGTTCCTGCGCCCCGGCGGCTACCGCCCGGACGGCCTGCTGGCCGGGCTCGTGCCTCTCCTGCTCGACCCGCAGGCCGATGTCCGCGGCGTCCACCTGTACACGTTCAACCAGGTCGAGACCACCGAGGAGTGGCGCCAGGCGTACCTCGCCGGCCTTGCCGCGCCCGGGGTCGCCGCAGCGTCCTGACGCGATCGACCGGTCAGGGCATGGTCGAAAGGCGGCCTGAGCGGGTCATCCCTTATGATCGAGGGGCAGCCTTGCGCCGTTCATCGCCGCGGCCTCGTCCGAGCACAGGAAGAGGAACGCAGCGGCGATCTCCTCGGGCGTTGTCCACGTTGCGTTCTTCAGTGTCGGAGCGGATTCCCGCTCGTGCTTCTCGTCGATCGTGCCGACCGTCACGAGGTTGGCGGTCACGCCCGTGCCGGCGACTTCGCGGGCAACCGTGCGCAGGAGGGTGTCTTCGGCGGTCTTCGCCACGGCGTAGGCGGCGGACTTCGGCACGGCCTCGAGGGCGGGGCGCGATCCGACAGCGGCGATGCGGCCCCAGCCCGCGGCGATCATCGCGGGTACCGTGGCCTGGATGATGTTGAGCGTCGTCCAGAGGTGCTGGTCGAGCATCGTCCGGAGCTCCGCGGGATCCAGGTCGACCACGGCGGTGCCGCCGGTCCAGCCGCCGACCAGATGGAGGACGACGTCCACCCGGCCGAGGCGGTCGGCCACCGACTTCACCGCCGCGCGTGCCTCACCGTCGTCGCGCAGGTCGGCCGTGCCCGGCGCCCAGCGATCGGCATCGAGACCCAGGTCACGGGCCACCTCGGTCAGGCGGTCAAGATGGGTCCCGACCAGCCCGAGCCGGGCACCCGCGGCCGCGAACCGGGCGACGACCACCCGGCCGAGGACACCGGTCGCGCCGGTGACCAGGACGACCCGTTCGTGGAGCATTGCCTTGTCCATCTCTCAGACGGTAGCCCAATCCCGCAATGGCCGCCCGTGCGGGCCCGAAGTGGGAGCCGCGTCACCCGACCGGTCTCGTCCTCGACGAACCATCCCTCGACCCCCGATCCGATGGTGATCGCGGCCGGCGCACGACCGGCCCGATTCGCGAGCGCGGAGACCGGCGGCGGAAGCGGCGGATGCTCCGAGGCCGTGCACGATGGAGTGGGCACAACGACAGGGGCTCCGCCCAGCCTTGTTACGGGTGATCGATGCGACAGGTGTTCGCGAGATCACCGATGCCTTCGATGGAGATGCGGATCACGTCGCCGTCGGCCAGGAATGTCGGCGGATCGCGATAGACACCGACGCCCGACGGGGTACCAGTCGCAATCACGTCTCCAGGCTCAAGCGTAAATGCCTGCGAACAGTGGGCGATGATGCGGCTGACGCTGAATAGCATTTCGGAGGTTCGGGCTGCCTGACGCTTCTCCCCATTGACGGTGGCGGCAATCGCCAAGTCATTCGGATCGCGCAATTCGTCGAGCGTGACGAGCTGAGGGCCCATCGGGCAGAACGTGTCCAGCGACTTGCCGCGCACCCACTGTCCGTCTCCGAACTGAAGATCGCGCGCCGAAACGTCGTTGAGGCACGTGTACCCGAGTACGTGGCTCAGTGCGTCGGCCTCGGAGATGCGCCGGGCGCGCCGACCGATGACGACGGCGAGCTCGGCCTCGTAGTCGACCTCAGCGGTCAATACGGGGTCCCAGCGGATCGCCTCGTTGGGTCCAATCACCGAGGACGGCCATTTTGCGAAGATGAGGGGCGCAGGAGGAGCTACAGCGCCCCCCTCCGTCGCGTGGTCAGCGTAGTTGCGGCCGATCGCGATGATCTTGCCAGGGCGGGGCACAGGCGCAGCCAGTTGGAACTGCTCGAGCGGCTCGCCGGCCGCCCGGATGCGCGCTGGGTCGGCGGCTGCCCGGAGCGCCTCGAGTGGATCGTCCCCACCGGCCAGGAGTGCCGTCAGCGTGGCCGGACCATCCGGCACCAGCCTCGCAGCGGCGATCGCGTAGCCATCGGCCACGACGCCGAGGGTCACCCCTCCGGCGGCGTGGAAGGATATCAGGCGCATGGCTTGCCTTCCTTTGCCTCGACGGTGCTCAATACCGACCCGCCGAGGTCAGCCTTGTTCAGCGACGGCGTGAGCCGGGCTCAAGTCGATCCGACTGGGGTTGCCTGATGGCCTGCTCCCGGCGACCCGGTCACGAGGCCGTCTTCGAAGACGAAGCTCCCACGCAGAATCGTGGAAACGGGGATGCCCACGACCTCCCGCCCCGCGTAGGGCGTCCAGCCGCACTTGCTGAGCACCTCCGCATCCGAGATGGTGTGCCGGCGAGCCAGGTCGACCAGGACGATATCTGCGTCGGCGCCAACCTGGATCGCGCCCTTGCGGGGATAGAGATCAACCGCCTTTGCCGGAGCGGTCGCCGTGATGTATGCGGCACGCTCCAGGCTGATCTTTCCTGCGTTCACATCGGTCAGGAGCAGGGACAGATAGAACTGGAGTGACGGCGTTCCCGTATGGGCCTTCCAGCCGTCGGTCCAGCCGATCTCCTTCTCTTCGCGCAGGTGTGGCGCATGGTCTGTTGCGATCATGTCCACCGTGCCGTCGATCAGGCCAGCGTAGACGGCGGCCGACCCCGCGGGGGGGACGTAGTAGGAAAGGGCATACGAGCCGAGCCGCTCGATGTTCGCCCAGTCATTGCCGAGCCACAGCGCCCACGGGTTCGCTTCGGCGGTCACCGTTCGTCCCGCCCGCTTCGCCGCCGCGATCATCTTGACGGTCCTCGTGGTCATCGTGTGCAGCAGGTGCAGCCGCACGTCCGTCGCTTCCTGCAAGCGGAGCAAGGTCGCCACCGCCACGTCCCAAACGAGCCCGTCACCGTAGGAATAGGCCTTCGCATAGGCGAGTGCATCCCGCTCGCCGCGCTGCCAGAACTCCTGTTCAATAACGTCCATCAGCGACTGGTCATGGGGGTGGACCATGAGAGGCCGGCCGGTTTTGGCAACTTCCCTGAATGTGCTGAACAGTCGACCGTGGTCATGCACACCGAGACCGGGCATGTGCGGGTAGTCCCGCCCGGTGTCCTCGACCATGAAGATCTTGAAGGCGAGGACTCCGCGCTGCGCGATGGCCTCGATCTCCTCCAGCTTTGTGGCGGCGGGATTGAGGTTGTAGTCGACGATGGACTTCGCGCGGTAGATGTCGAGGATCTCGTCCACCACGGCCGCGGTGTTCGGAATGGGACTGACGTTCGGCATGCCGACGGAAACGGTCACGCCGCCTGCGGCGCACTGCAGCCCGGACGACGTGATGTCTTCCTTGTGCGTGAACCCGGGCTCGCGATGGTGGGAGTGGAGGTCGATAAGTCCGGGGAGCGCGGCGAGGCCGGAGCACTCGATGACACGATCGCCACGAGGGGCGCTCCCTGGTCCGTAGACTCCGACGATCACCTCTCCATCGATGTAGATATCGGCTGGTCGGCCACCATCCTCGAACACGGTGAAGGCATTACGTAGGGTGAGCGTCGACACGGGATTCTCCTGTCAAAGGATGCCTTGGGCCTGGCCACGAGGCGGATGAGCGCCGGCCCAGGACACTCGAGCACGAATGACGTCCTGCGGGGGCTAACCCCACTTCTCTCTGAGACGGGGCAGGATCACCTCACCGTAGCGTGCGATGGCCGCCTCCTGATCGTTGCCCGGGAAGTGGAACACGAGGTGATTGAACCCATACGCAAGGTATGGGGCGATCTGCTCGATGTGCTCGTCGGGGTCGGACGAAACGAGCCAGCGCCGGTGCGCATACGGCTCGGCATCCTTGGCCAAGGCCTCCATCTCTCGCGGGTCATGGACACCAACCTTCTTCTCGCCGGGTAGCGCCAGCGCTGCCCACACCTTGGTGTCTTCCATCGCATGCCCGAGGTCTCGATCGAAGCTGACCTTCATCTCGATCATTCGGTCCATCGCGGCGGTATCCCGGCCCGCCTTCTGAGCGCCTTCTGCGAACGAAGGCAAGAGGGTGTCCGTGTAAAGTTCTGCGCCCTTTCCCGATGTGCAGATGAGCCCATCCCCGAGCCGTCCGGCCAGGCGCGCGGCCGCCGGCCCCGACGCCGCGACGTAGATCGGGACCGGCTGGTCGGGCAGGTCGTAGATGGTCGCGTCATGGGTGTGGAAGTACTCGCCATCGAACGTGACGAACTCCTCGCTCCACAGTTGGCGGATCAGGCCGATGGCCTCGCGGAGACGCGCGAACCGTTCAGCCTGCTCGGGCCAGTCGACCCCGACCGGCACCTCGTTCATCGACTCGCCCGTGCCCACCCCCAGGATGACCCGGCCAGGGGCCAGGCAGCCCAGGGTTGCGAACGCCTGGGCGACGATCGCCGGGTTATAGCGGAAGGACGGGGTCAAGACACTCGTGCCCAGTACGACGCGGCTCGTCGCCTGGGCGGCCGCGCCCAGCCAAACCAGCGCGTTAGGGGCATGGCCATCGGTGTGCCGCCACGGCTGGAAGTGGTCACTGGTCCAGACGGAATCGAAGCCGGATGCCTCGGCGGCGATCGCCAGGTCGAGCAGGCGCCGCGGAGGAAACTGCTCAGCAGACGCCTTATAACCGAGTCGCAGGATGGGCACCGGACTCCTCCATTTCACGCATCGGCGCCTACGCTCACGATCGGATCTCGACGAATCAGTCGGCCGAAGCCAAGACTTGAGCAGGCCTCGCGCGCCTCGGCCGTCCTCAAGCCATTCGGCGCGGGACCGAGGGCGCCGTCGCTCCGACCCTCGGCAGGACCTCGCTCACGAGCGTTTCGATCTGCTCCAACCAGTCGACGAACCGGAACCGGAAGTCGAAGATGAGGAGGTCAGCGCCGATCTCCAGGTAACGATCCACCCCACGGGCGACCTCGGCTGGCGTTCCGAAGAGCACGGAGCCATCCAGGTCCGCCATCGTCTGGAACTCCCCCGATTCGGGTTTGAGCCAGAAGCGTTGGTTGTTCGCATTCTTGATCAGGCCGGCCTGATTCAAGTTCGCCAGGGCGGCCTCCGAGGTCGAGCCGATGCTCGTGATGGGGACAGCGCCGACCTTGATCATCGCTCGACCCTGCTCCTCGCAGCGTTCGCGGATCTGGTGGACGCGTTTCTCGTACGTAGGGAAGGTGATCCGACCGGGCAGCCAGCCGTCGCAGAAGTCGACTGCCAGCCGCGTCGACGCTGGCGTGCCACCGCCCCACCAGATGGGCGGCGGCGAGGTAAATCCAGGCTTGAGGTCAACGTCTGCGAAGTCGTAGGTCGGGCTGTGGTGCTCGATGGTGCCACCGGCCCACAGGCCGCGCATGATCTCGAGTTGCTCGATCATCAGAGCCGGGCGATCAGCATCGCCCATCCCAATCACGTCGAACTCGTGGTCAAACGTGCCGGACCCGATACCGAGATCCAAGCGCCGGCGGGTAATCCAGCCCAGGGATGCCACGCTATAGGCGAGGTTGATCGGGTGTCGGAACGGGATGACGGTGGCCGTGCCGAGTCCGATGCTCGTGGTCACCCCGGCCAGGAATGCCAGGGTCACAAAGGGCTCGATGAACGTTCGGTCGGTGCCCTCCATCCCGTGCGGATGGAAGACCAGATGGTCCCGGACCCACAGAGAATCCAGCCCGAGCCGTTCCGCGAGCTGCGCACCCTCGATCAGCAGGTCCTGACTCGCCTCGGTCCCAAAGTGTGGGAGAAGGAGGCCAAAGCGCGTCGCCATAATCGTTCGCTCCTCGGTAACGCTCTTCCCTGGGCTTGGGACCCCGACGCCCGGACTCATGCCGTGGAACCAGGCTGGTCTCAATACTGCCGAGATTGTATCATCAAATAGGTAATCTGGTACACAGAATGTAGACGATTCGTGCCGCACGCTCGCGTTTCAGAAGAATCCGGGAGGCGTCGAATTGGACGGCCATGGACAGCCCCCGATCGCAACCGGAGGTGGTCGAGGTCTTGCCTTCGTTCGTCAGCGCTGGGCTGGACCTCTGGCGTTCGGGGCCCTGCCGCGCTCGACTAGTTCTCCGAGGCCCGTGCCACCGGCCGCCGCCGCCTACGTTGGTGCGCGATGCGATTGCCGGCGGGGAGGCCTGCCGCGATTCGTGCCGCAGGCGGCTCCGACGCGTCGTTCCGCTGGCGCAGCTCAGCCTCGCGAATGAACCGGCGCAGGAGGGAAGCGACCTTGCGATAGTGGGTCGTGAGCAGCTTCTCCGCTGTGTGAACGTCCCCTTGCATCACGGCCTCGAAGAAGGCCCGATGGTGGGCCTCCGACGCTGGTACCGCATACCATCTCAACGACCGAGCGAGCTCGCGTCGCATGGTCACGATGAGGCCGAGAAGCCGAGGCCTTGCAGGAACCGAGTACAGACGAAAGTAGAACTCCTCTCGTTTGCTCCGTCGCTCCTCGCGGTTCTCCACGGTCTCCATCGCTTCGAAAAGCTCGGTGAGGGCGACCAGGTCGGCGTCCGTCAAGAGCGGCACCGCGAGTTGCAACGCGTGGGACTCGAGGACGATCCGTAAGTCGTAGATCTCGTCGATCTCGTCGGCTCCGATCGGCTTGACGGAAAACCCGCGGTTGGGTTCGGATTCGAGCAGCCCTTCGTGCTCGAGCAGCCGCAGCGCCTCCCTGATCGGGATTCGGCTCGTGTTGAACACGAGGGCCAGCTCCTCCTGGCGGAGCCGCGTTCCAGGCATCAGGATCCCGTCGAGGATCCCTTTCCGCAGGGCGGCGATGACGAGCGCCTGGATCGTGACGTGCATCGGCCGAAGCGTCTCGATGACCTGCGCAAGGCTCGCCTCAGGTCGGGTCGCGGACTCCTCGTCGCTGGTCAGCTGCGTCGACCGAACCATCTGGTTGGATACCTCCCCCGGAGACCGGTTGGCTGCTCCGCGGGGACGGTCGCCGGCCCCTGTCGGGAAGAAGTCGCGGCCACCCGCCGCCAAACCTGCCGCCGACCGTGTTTCCCCGCGGTCGGTCGAGCTCCGCGTGCGGAGGCCCGCCTGCCGAGTCCGAAGGATACGCCCGACACTCGTGGCATTCAATGATCGGAAACCCGCTCAGTGGGCTCAATTCGAGCCGGATGCCCCGACGAGCAAGCCTCGGTCCGCGACGAGCAGGGAGCCGTTGAGGGCCCGATTCTGGATCGCGACAAGGACAAGCTCGGCGACCGATTGCAGCATCCCGTCCGTATCCGCAGCAGCGTCCGCCTCGAACGCTGCCGATGTCGGGCTCGGCCAGCGAGTCGGCATGGCACCAGGAGCGATCGCGACAACACGGACGTCGGGTTCGAACGCGACGGCCAGACATTTGGTCAAGTGCACGAGCCCGGCTTTCGCCACCGAGTAGGCGATGGATGAGCCTCTTGGCGCCAGCCCGGCGGTTGATGAGATGTTGACGATCACCCCGCCCGCAGTCCGCAGCCATGGCGCCGCGGCGCGCGCACACAGAAACGGCGCCCGGAGGTCGGTTTCGAGAATTCGATCCCAGGTGGCTGCGGTCAGACCGGCAAGGTCATGGAATGCGATGACCTCGGTCTCCGCTGCGTTGTTCACGAGCACGTCGACGCGTCCGAACCGCTCCGTAACCTCGCCCAGCAGGCGGTCGGGCGCCTCGGGCAGGACGAGGTCCGTCGCGAAGGCGGCCACGCGCACGCCAAGGCTCTCCAGCTTCGCCACGGTGTTGCGGGCGTCGGCCTCCGAGCGGCGGTAGGTCAGAGCGATCGCGAAGCCAGCCTCACCGAGCCTGAGCGCGATCGCGCGCCCGAGGCCGGTAGCTCCCCCTGTGATGAGGGCGAGGGGCGCGGCGGTCGTCGGCACGGCCGTGGGAACCTCCGTGACCTAGGGCTGAGGCGCGACGCGAAGCGGTCGCACAAACCGCCCACTACCTGGGTCGGCCAGGACTTCGCCATCCCGCGCGATGACGGCCCCTCGCCTGACGGTCAGCACAGGTGCCCCGCGGAGCCGGCGCCCTTCGAGGGGCGTCCAGCCGCATTTGTAGTAGCTATCGGCGGCCCTGACGACCCAGTCCCGGTCCATGTCGAGGACCACAAGGTCCGCGTCGGCGCCGGGCGCGATGACCCCCTTGCGTGGATAGAGGCCGGTGAGGCGGGCCGGGTTGGCCGCGCACATCTGGATGACGCGCTCGAGCGTCAGGCGCTTGGCGTTCACGGCGTCCAGCAGGAGCGCCAGGTAATGCTGGATCATTGGACTCCCGCCCGGGGCGGCGTACATGTCTGTCCAACCGACCTCTTTCTCCTCCTTGGTGTGCGGAGAGTGGTCCGTGGCGATGACGTCGGCGGATCCATCGACCAGCGCTTCCCAGGCGGCCGCCGCATGCGCCTCCGGGACCCACATGCCAAGGCAGTAGGGCCCGAGCTGCTCAATCGCGTCCCACGTGTTGGTAACGAATAGTGAGAATGGGTTGAGCTCGATCGTGACAGCCCGGCCAGCCTCCTTCGCCGCCCGGACCATCTCGAAGCCGTGGATCGTTGACATGTGGAGGAGATGGAGCCGTACGCCGGTGGCTCGCTGCATCTCGAGCATCGTCGCGATGCCCGAATCGAGGATGATCCCGTCTCCCGAACGCCACGCCCGCGCGTAGGAGCGGAAGTCTCGGCCCCATTCCTGCCACGCCCGCTGCGTATACAGCTCGTAGAGGGCTTGATCGTGCGGGTGGATGTACAGCGTGAGGCCCGTTGCCGCTACCTCCTCGCAGATCCGCAGCAAGGTCGCGTGATCGGAGACTGCTGTCCCAGGCATGTGGGGGTAGTCGCGGCCAATGTCGGTCATCATGAATACCTTGAACGAAGTGGCGCCCGCTTCGGCAAGACCCCTGATCTCCTCAGGAATTGTCCCGGACGCGTTATGCCCGAAGTCCACCAGCGACTTGGCGGCCGCGTTCTCGACGTGGGCGCGGAAGCGTTCGACGGTGTTCGTCGGCGGGGTCACATTCGGCATGTCGAATACGGTCGTCACACCACCGGCCGCCGCGGCACGCGTGCCTGTCTCGAAGTCTTCCTTGTGGGTAAAGCCTGGATCGCGGAGGTGGACGTGGGTGTCCACGAGGCCCGGGATCACGTGCCGATCCCCCACGTCGATCACGTCGTGCGAGGCCGGAGCAGGACCGGCCGCCACGAGCGCCGCGATCCGCCCGTCGCGGACCGCCACGTAGCCATCGAACCAGCCACCGCTGCTGTAGATGCGCCGGGAACGGACAAGGAGGTCATAGGGTCCGGACATGTCTCGGGTTCCTTGTTGCTCGCTAATCCGGAAGCTCCCTCATGCGGCGCCCGGGACTGCCTGAAGGCCCCCGCCCGGCTGGCCGACGACATCGCCGTTGCGCATGACGAACCCACCACGAACCAGCGTGTGGATCGGAATACCGTGGACCTCCCGGCCGTCGAACGGGGTCCAGCCACACTTGCTCAGAACGTCAGCCTCCCGGATCGTCGTACGAGCAGCCATGTCGACCGCCACGATGTCGGCATCGGCCCCGACTTGGATGGCGCCCTTGCGCGGGTAGAGGCCGAAGCGCCGGGCTGGGGCAGTCGCCATCAGCTCGGCCAGCCGCTCCAGCGAGAGCCGCCCTTCGTTGACGGCCGTCAGGAACAGGCTGAGCGCATGCTGGATCTGCGGCACGCCACCGGCCGCCTTCCACATGTCAGTCCAGCCGATCTCTTTCTCTTGGCGTGTGTGTGGAGCATGATCGGTGCCGATCACGTCGATCGTCCCGTCGTTGATGGCTTCCCAGAGGGGCTCGGTGGCGTCTGGTCCCGTCCAAGTCGAAAGGCTGTACGGCCCGAGGCGCTCGATATTCTCCCATTCGTTGCACAGGAACACTGCCACCGGGTTCAACTCTGCCGTCACGTCGAGGCCACGGACCTTGGCCGCACGCACAATCGCCGCCATCCGGGGCGTCTTGACGTGGAGGATGTGCATCCGCACGTTCGTTGCCTCCTGCAGGCGGACGAGGAAGCTGGATGCGGTATCCCAGACCATTCCGCCGTACGAGGCGAACGCCTGCGCGTAGGCGCGGTGGTCGCGCTCGCCACGAGCCCAGAACCGGTGTTCGATCACATTCATCAGATCCTGGTCATGTGGGTGAACCATGAGCGGCCGCCCGGTTGCCGCGACCGCTTCGGCTATCTCGAGGAGCTGTCCGTGATCGTGAACGCCGATCCCCGGAATGTGCGGGTAATCACGCCCGGTGTCGGCGATCATGTAGATCTTGAAACCGGCTGCACCGGCGGCGGCCAGCCCCTCGATCTCGCTCAGCACCGTCGGCGATGGATTGTGGTTGAAGTCGACAATCGACTTGGCTTGATAAAGCTCGAGGACCTCCTGATACCGCTCCACCGTGTTCGTCGGCGGCTGGACGTTCGGCATCCCAAACACCGTCGTGTAGCCCCCAGCGGCCGCGGCCCTGGTCCCGGTGGTGATGTCCTCCTTGTCGGTGTAGCCCGGTTCGCGCAGGTGGGTATGCGTGTCGATTCCGCCAGGAAGGAGCGTAAGGCCGCTAACCTCGACCGTCTCGGCAGCATCGACGGGCGTGCCCGGGAGCAGCAGGGCGTCGATTCGGCCCGCAGAGACCGCGATGTCCCAGCTCTTGGTGCCGGTCGAGGTGACGACCCTGCCCCCCCGCAAAAGTAGGTCCGCCTGAGACGTCATTGGAGATCTCCCATTGGGGTCAAGGAGCCGAGGGCAGCGCGTCTCGATTGAGGTATTCGACCGTCTCCTCTCGGTCCATCGAGCGTGATGAGACCGGCGAGAACCGCAGGTACTGGTCGTACCACGCCACGATCTGGGTCAGGAGCACGTCGCGATTCTCGACGTACGACCGGTAGTGGCTCGTGCCGCTTTGTCGGATCAGCTTCTTGGGAGCGCCGGCGCGCTCGTACAGGGCGACCGCGTGGTCCTCTGGGGTGACCACGTCGCCGACAACGCTGGTCATCAACAACGCTCGTGGCGCGATGCGGTGCACGTGGTCAATGGGTCGATAGCGCATGATGTAATCGGCGCTGCGCAGGTAGAACTGTTCCGCAATCCGGTTGTCGACGTCCTTCTTCGGGCTCAGGGCTGCTCGCTCGGGAGTGGCTACCATCAGGTCTTCACGGGGACCGACCATCTCGCCGGAACCGTCGGAGACCCAGGTCCTGCGATCGGCGGCGACGCGCTCGCGGTACGCCACCCATTCTGATTCCCGGCGCATTCGATGCAGCCAGTCCGCACCATCCGCGACAACCGACTGCGCCGCCACACAGCGAATGCGGGTGTCCACGGCTGCGGCCAACACCGCGTTCCCACCGCCGGTGCCGCCCATCCCGTACGCGCCGATGCGATTCGCGTCGATCTCTGGGCACGTCTCGAGCCATGTGACGGCGCTGAGGATGTCCTCGAGCTGCCACTCCGGCCGCACCCATCCCGGCTCGCCCTCGCTGGCGCCGAACCCGCGGTAGTCGAAAGCCAGCACACCGTATCCGGCCGCCGTGAACCCTTCGTGCCATGGCACGTACGACTGGGCATCGGCGAGGCCAAGCCAGCCTGGGCCGTGGACGAGGGCGGCGATCGGACCCGAGGCGATCTCGTCGGGCAGACGCAATAGCCCCTGCAGCCGGACGCCGTCGCTGAAGAAGGAGACTACTTTTGTGCGCATGAACGCTCAGCCATCACGAGTTCACCATGCATACGAGGGTTTCAGCGCCGGCCGTCCCGGCCTACTTCTGGGAGCCGGCCGTCTCCTTGATCCAAGCGAACCAGCGCCGCTCGATGAGGCCCAGGAGTCCAACGAACACGACCCCGAAGATGGAGGTGCAGAAGATGACCGCCATCAGCTTCGAGGTCTGGAACGAGTCGCCGAAGACGGCGACCATGCCCCCAAGGCCCGCCAGGGCCATGTCCATTTCGCCGATGATCATGCCCACGATCCCCTTTGCGATCCCGTTCCGTATGCCGGCCAGGATGTATGGAACCGCGGACGGCAGATTGACCCAGCGCAGCAGCTGGACTTCCGAGAGACCGAACGAGGTTCCGACCTCGACGAGTCCTCGATTCGCATTCTTGATCCCGGCGACGGTGTTGATCAGGATCGGCCACAGGCTCAGCAGGAACACGACGATAACCCGCGCCGGAAACTCGATACCGACCCAGATGATGAGCAGAGGAATGAACGCCACCAGCGGTGTCGCATTCATGAACGTCACATACGGGTCGAAAACGACCTCGAATCGGTGATAGCGGCCCATCAGAACCCCAAGCCCGATCCCGACGATCACAGCTATCGTGAAGCCCAGGATCAGTTCGGAGAAGCTGTCGACCAACGCGCTAACGAGGGTTCCGTCCGAGACGAGTGCGACGAAGTCGGCAAGGACCGCGATCGGCGTTGGCAACAGGATCGGGTTCATCGGTGCGGCGTAGAGCTGCCAGGCCACGGCGAAGATAATCAGAGAGGCGACGCGCAGCCATCGATCGTTGAGTCGTCGTCCCAACTGGCGCCGATTCTCGGGCGTATCCGGTGCGCCCCGGGCATCAACGCCTGGCTCTTGCCGGGCGGGTGATCTCGCGATATCGGGCGCGCTTATATCAAGACCCGCTTTCGAAGCTCGAGCCGTTCGATGATGGCTCGCCGGAGTCGAATTGCCTCCGGTTGCGCCGGAACGTCAATCTCCCACCGCGGATGGGGGAGATTGACATCGAGGACCTCAACAATCCGGCCCGGATCCAGATCGAACACGGCAATCCTGTCGGACAGGAAGATTGCCTCGTCGACGTCGTGCGTCACGAACACGACCGACATGCGCATTCTGTGCCAGATCTTGGAGACCTCGATCTGAAGCGTTTCGCGCGTCATGTTGTCAAGATGCCCGAACGGCTCGTCCATGAGGAGGACGCGCGGATTGATGGCAAGGGCGCGGGCGACCCCGACGCGCTGCTGCATCCCGCCCGACAGGGTGTAAGGCGGATGGGAGGCGACGCCATGGAGCCCGACGAGTTCGAGAACCTCCATGGCGCGGCGTCGGCGTTCGACCGGCGCTTGTCCCCTACCCACGAGCCCAATCTCCACGTTCTCGACCACCGACTTCCAGGGCAGCAGATTGATGTCCTGGAAGACATATGCGATTTCCCTCGATACGCCGACGAGCTCCCGCCCATCGAACAGGATCCTTCCCGATGATGCCGGGAGAAGGCCGTCGAGGATCTTGAGAAGCGTCGTCTTGCCACAACCGCTCGGCCCGACGAAGCTGATGAATTCGCCTTCACGGATCGAGAGGTCGATGGACTCGAGCGCCTGGACGCCGCGGTGCCCTGAACGGCCCCCATAGACCTTCGAAATGCCGCGGATATCGAGGACGGTCGAAGCCTCGGTCATTACGGGAGCAGCGCCTTGACAGCCTGATCCCAATACTGGGTGGTCGACATCGCCGACAGCGGCGGTGCTGACGCGTTGAGGGCCCCGGTCGTATTGGCCGCCAGTTGCAGGTTGTAGGTGATCGTGTCAGTCGAGAAGGCGGAAGCGGCCGCAGGCCAAACGTTGGCCGCGTGCAAGATCGTCCAAGCGTTCTGGACGAACGGCGTCGGGTCCGCACCCTTGGTGTAGGCCTGCTCGTCGGCGACCCACGTCGTCTCGTCATTCTGGAACTCCTGCGCCGCGACGATCCAGGCCTCGTCAATCGCGAGCGCCACGTCGGCATTCCCCTGGAGATACGTCGGCGATGCGTCCATGAAGCCATCGGCGAGCTGCGGGATGTCGTCTGCGACGGTCGCCAAGAGGTTGAAGCCCTGACCCTGTAGCGTCAACCAGCCGTCGAAATGGACGAAGGTCGCGTCGATCTTGCCGGCAATCAGCTCGGTGGCTCGGGTCGAAGCGCCGCCCGAGATCTGGAGCGTCACGGACTTCGGATCGATCGAGTAGTGAGCCTCTTCGGCCGCCAGCATCAGGGCCTCCAAACCCTTCGTATTGGACACGCCGAAGACGTGGCCCGGCAGGCCCTGGACGCTCGTCACGTTCTTTCCGCCGGCCATGAAGTACTCGACACGGGGCTGGGCGGGGCCGAAGGTCATGAGGCCCGCGTTGACGACCGAGTTCATCGGGTCATTGGCGATATCTGCGCCACCGGACAGCACCAGTCGGTCGGCCTCTGGGGCGCCGGTCACGTTCGTGATCTTGACCGTGGCACCCCAGGATCGGAGGGTCTTGGCGATGATGTAGAACTGCGTGTCGGTAAGCTGCGGATCGGCGCCGATCACGATGCGGATCGTCTTGCCGGTCAGGCTCGGCGGGGTGAATGTCGCGACGGCCGACGGTGAGCCGCTGGGTGCCACGCTTGCCCCCGAGGCGGGCGCCTGGCTCGCCGCTGTCGTCGGTCCGATGGTCGGTGCCGTGGTGCCCGCATTGCTGCCGCACGCCGCCACGATCATCGCGGCGACAACAGCCAGGACTGACACTCGGGGACGCGTCCAATGGCCAGAGCTTGCCATGCTTGATCCCTCTCAATTCTGGGATTTTCGGCGATGAACGGGGTCGAGCGAACGTACCATTCCATGGAGCCGAATGTCAATCCCTTGAGATACAATCTTGTCAATATTGGACGCACATCATCGGGGCCAGCGATCGGGCACGAGGACGGCTTGACAGTCTCAGTCGGAACTCGAAGCCGGGAAGGAAGTGTGATGCGGGTCTGCGTGTTCGATGTCAACGAAACCCTCCTCAACATGCGCGCGCTGGATCCACTGTTCGAAGAGGCGTTCGGCGAGCCGGGGGTCCGGGAGCAGTGGTTCGGTCAGATGATCCAGTCAGCTCTCGTCGCTACCGTCACCGGCGCGTACCGCGACTTCGGGACGGTCGGTGGGGCCGCGCTGGACATGACGGCGGCTCGCCGGAGCCTGACTCTCCCGACGAACGTCCGACGCGAGATCCTCGAAACGATGCGGCATCTGCCGCCGCATCCGGAGGTCAGGGACGCTCTGACGAATCTGCGAGCTGCCGGCTTCCGTCTCGCGACCCTGACGAACTCGACCTTGGGCGTCGTCGCTGCACAACTAGAGAGCTCCGGCCTCACTCCGTTCTTCGAACGGGTCCTCTCGGCAGATACTGTCTCTCGGCTCAAACCGGCGGCAGAGCCCTATCACATGGCGGCCCGCGAGCTCCATGTTCCGATTGGCGAGATCCGCCTGATCGCCGCCCACGCGTGGGACGTGGCGGGCGCCCTTCGTGCCGGCGCCGCTGCAGCGTTCGTCTCGCGGCCAGGCGTCGTGCTCGATCCGCTCGCTCCGACGCCTGATATCGTCGGCGCCGACCTGATGGTTGTCGCCGCGCGGATCATCGATCTCGAGGGTCGTGCTTGAGACGGAACAGTGCAGCGCGCCCCGGCCGCAACCGCGCTGGGCGTGGCTAGGCTCTGACCTCCTGGCGCATGAACGCGACGTACGCCAAGCCGAAGCAGCCGACGCTCAGGGCGATCAGCGCCACCA
This sequence comes from Candidatus Limnocylindrales bacterium, assembly GCA_025450915.1. Lineage (GTDB taxonomy): Bacteria > Chloroflexota > Limnocylindria > Limnocylindrales > CSP1-4 > Palsa-1033. The sequence continues at coordinate 17,794 of JANWLH010000012.1, forward strand.
CCTGCGGCCACGCGAGCAGGAGGCTCTGGTCCAGCGGCAGCACCGACGGGATCGCCCGGTTGTTCGACTGCTGGGCGACGAGCTGGCCGACGTCGACCGACTGGACCGTCGGATCGAGCAGGTACTGCGAGGCCTCCGCATAGAGCGTGCCGGGCGAGATCCGCTGGAGCTCGGCCGTGAGCTCGGCATTGGCGACCTGCTGGTCGGTCGTGGCATTGGCCGGGACCGGCGACAGGAAGTTGGCCACGATCCCCACGAGCAGCGCCGCGAAGAGCGTGAAGACGATCCACAGTGCGATCGCGGCGAGTGCCGACGTGGCGGCCCGCCGGACGACGACCGAGCAGAGCATCGCGAATGCGAGCCAGAAGCCAAGGTACGCGAGCGCAACGACGAACCAGGCCAGCAGGCGGGCCACCTCGTCCGGACCGACGGTGACGCCCAGGCTCCAGAAGGCGATCCCCGAGGCGAGCAGGGTCACGGCCCCAAGGACCAGACCCATCAGGGCCAGGCCGGAGGCGAACTTGCCGATGATCACCGCGTCGCGGTGGATGGGCTGGGCGATGAGCCGGGGCAAGGTCCGGTCGGAGCGCTCGCCGTTGACCGCGTCGAAGCCGAAGGCGATCCCGAGCAACGGCCCGAGCAGGGCGATCATCTCGACGAACGACGGGATCTGCGAGTTCGGATCCTGGTGGGCGAACATCGCCACGAACAGGCCCGGGACGCCGTTGAGCGTCTGGGCGTTGTTGCCCACGAAGGCCGCGGTCGAGTAGATCGCGAGGACCGCGGGCAGGCCGAGGACCAGGATCAGGATGAACAGGCGAACGCTGAGGATGCCGTCTGAGAACTCCTTGGCGGCCACGACCCGCCAGCCCCAGCGCGGTGGCCGGGTCGGGATCGGGCGGGTCACCGCGACGGCGTCAGGCTGCGTGGTCACGATCGCCCTCGTCGCGCTGGAAGTAGCGCAGGTAGATCTCGTCGAGCTCGTCGCCGACCCGCCGGAGCTGGCGGATGCCCATTCCCCGAGCAGCCAGGTCCGTGGCGATGTGGTTCCGGATCGACTGCGGCCCGCTCACCCGCCAGAGGTGGGCGTCGTGCGGGTCGCGGGTCACCTTGACGACGCCGGGGACGGCGCGGAGGGCCGCCTCGACCGTCTCGACCGGTCCGTCGATCCCCACCTCGAGCTCGAGCTGGTCGCCGGCCAGGGACTCGGCGAGGTCGGCCATCTTGCCCTGGGCGAGGATCCGGCCCCGGTTGAAGATCGCCACCCGGTCGCAGATCTGGTGGACCTGGTGGAGCAGGTGGCTCGACAAGAGGACGGTGACACCGCGATCGCGGGCCAGTGCCTCGATGATCGCCAGGACGTCGGTCACGCCGGCCGGGTCGATCGACGCCGTCGGCTCGTCGAGGATGACGATCGAGGGGTCCTTCACGAGCGCATCGGCCAGCCCGAGCCGCTGGCGCATGCCTCGGGAATACTCTTCGACTGGCCGGTCGGCAGCCTTGTCCAGCCCGACCTGCTCGAGGAGGTCGCCGATCCGGACGTCGGACGCCGAACGGTCGAGGCCATTGAGCGCCGCGGTATAGCGCAGGTTCTGGCGGCCCGAGAGCCCGCCGTAGAAGCCCACGTCGTCGGGCAGGTAGCCGACCCGCCGCTTGACCTCGAGGGGCTCGCGGGTGGGGTCGAAGCCCACGACCTCCGCCCGGCCGCTCGTCGGCTCGGACAGGCCCAGGAGCATGAGGATCGTGGTCGTCTTGCCGGCCCCGTTCGGGCCCAGGAGGCCGAAGATCTCGCCGGCCCGGATCGTGAGATTCAGGTTGTCGACCGCGATCAGCTCGCCATACGCCTTCGTCAGGCGATGGGTCTGGATCGCGATCTCCTGGCCGGCCTCGGCGGCCGATGCGGCCCGCCCGACGCGAGCGCGCTTCCGGGCCATCAGCGCCGACCGAAGCGGCGGAAGACCCACAGCAGGCCGACGATCACGAGGGCGATCAAGGCCAGCCCGATGAAGCCCCACAACGGGGAGGTCTGGACCGTCGCCCGGATGTCGACCGTGCCGGTCGTGCTGCCGCTCGTCGCAGTGAACGTGACGTCATAGTCGCCGGCAAGCGCGTCGCTCGACGGCTTGAGCGTCGCGGTCATCGTTGCCGACGTGTTCGGCTGGATGGTCTGGATCGTGACCGGGTCGAAGGTCGTCTGCCAGCCGGTCGGCGGCGTTGCGGTCACCGTCACGTTCTGGAGGACCGTCGACCCCGTGTTCGTGATCAGCAGCGAGACCGTGCCCGTCCCGCCGGCCGTCACCGTCGCGTTGAGGACCTGGTTGGGCGTGCCGAGGGTCAGGGCGGGCGAACCCGTCACATCCGCCTCGAGGGCGGTGTTTGCCGACTGGCCGCCGGCCGTCGCCGTGACCTGGAGGGGGTACTGGCCGGCCGGCACGGTGGCCGGCGGCTGGGCGGTGACGCTCAGCGTGTCGTTCCCGCCACCTTCAACCGTGTCGGTCAGGGCCTGGGCGTTGCTCGAAGGGTGGACGGAGACGGTCCAGCCATCAGGACCCTGCCCAGTCAGCGTGTAGGTCTGCTTCTGGGTACCGGTGTTGGTCAGGGTCACGCTGTAGCTGAACGTGCTCGTCGGGGCGCCCGACAGCTGCGGGAAGTCGCTCGTCAGGGTCAGCCCGCCGCCGGTCGCACCGAGGACCGTGACGTCGATCGGCAGCGTCTGCGTTCCCTGGGCAGCAGTTGCAGTCACGGTCAGGTGCGACGTCCCGGGGGTCGCCGACGCCGGCACGGTGACCGACAGGTCGATCGTCGCCGCCGTCGACCCGCCGGCGAAGATCGAGTTGACGATGTTGCCGCCGCCACGGACGTACGCCGTCCAGCCGGTGGGCGTGCCCGACACCGCCAGCGCCACGCGTTCGGGCTTCGGGACGGAGACATCGAGATTGAACGTCACCGTGTTGCCCGGCTCGATCGTGACCGCCGGGTAGGGCGTCGACAGGTCGAATGCCGTCGCGGCCGCGACTGTCGAGATGCCGGTCATCAGCAGCAGTCCGGCCGACAGCACAACCGCGGCCAGGCGCCTTCTTGTCATGGTGTTCTCATCCACTCGCTTTCACTCGGCGCGCCGGTCATGGGCGACCTGCGCGGGGCGAATCCCTCACACGGCCCTATCCTCGGGGCGGGCCCATTCAACCGGGGTGGTCGCCCGATCAAGATTCCTTCACCGACGAGGCCGGCCCCGGAGGCCCAATCCTAGCCGGTGATGGACGACTCACGCCAGGGAGCCCGTCCCTGCGGCGATCAGCCCTGGTTGGCGGAGTCCGTGATCGCGACCGGCGACGGGAAGATCGAGTGCATCGTTCCCCGCACGGCCGCGATCTGCATCCGCGCCCAGTGCAGCTAATGGCTCATCGACCGGTAGCGGCGGATCCCGAGCGGGGCAAAGACGGCCACGATCACGACCACCCACAGCAGGGTCACGAGGACCGGGTGCTGGGACGGGAAGCCGGTCGAGGCGTACGGATTGGGATTGCCCCACAGGCCCCGCAGTGAGGCGGTCAGGGTGCTCGTGGGGTTCCACTCGGCGATCGGCTGGAGCCAGGACGGCAGCGTCTGGGGCGGGACGAACACGTTCGAGACGAAGGTGATCGGGAAAAGGACGATGAAGACGGCCTGCTGGGCCACCTCGACCGACGGCACCGACAGGCCCAGCCAGATGCCGATCCAGGACATCGCGAACGCGAACAGGAGGAGCAGGCCGACGCCTTCGAGGAATGGCGGAATGCCCGTCCGGACCGTCCACCCGACGAGCAGGCCCGACAGCATCAGGACGATCAGGATCCCGCCGTTGTAGACCACATCCGAGAGCGCCCGGCCGATGAGGATCGCCGAGCGGGCCATCGGCAGGGACCGAAACCGATCGATCAGGCCCTTGTGGACGTCCTCGCTCATGCCGATCGCCGTCGTCGCCGCGGCGAAGACGATCGTCTGGGCAAAGATCCCCGGCATCAGGTACTCGCGGTAGTTGCCCCCGCCGGGCAGCGGGATCGCGCCGCCGAAGACGAAGGCGAAGAGCAGCACGAACATGATCGACTGGAGCACGGCGAAGATCGCCAGCTCGGGGATCCGGGGGATCCGCTTCAGGTTGCGCCAGGTGATGATCAGGCCGTCGCTGGCCGACTGGCGCAGGCCGCCCACGCCGGTCCGGGGCTTCGTGCGACTCGCTCCACTCGTCATTCGCCCGACTCCGATTCGTGCCCGGTCAGCGACAGGAAGACATCATCGAGGGTCGGCCGGCGCAGGCCGATGTCGTTGATCCGGATCGACGCCTCGTCGAGATCGCGCACGACCTGCACAAGGCCCTGGGCACCGCGGTCCGTGGCGATCGAGATCCGCCGGGTGTGCTCATCGACATGCGGGTCGCCGATCCCGGTTGGAGCGAGGAGCTGCCGGGCACGGCCCAGATCGACCTGATCGTGGACGATCACTTCGATCCGCTCGCCACCGACCTGTGACTTGAGCTCGTCGGCGGTGCCCCGGGCAATGATCTTGCCGTGGTCGACAACCGCGATCGTGTCGGCCAGCTCGTCGGCCTCCTCGAGGTACTGCGTCGTGAGCAGGAGCGTGGCACCCTCGCGGACGAGTCCGCGGATGACCTCCCACATCCCCAGCCGGCCCTGCGGGTCGAGGCCCGTTGTCGGCTCGTCGAGAAAGAGCAGCAGCGGGTGGCTGATGAGCGAGCCGGCCAGGTCGAGCCTCCGGCGCATCCCGCCCGAGTACGTCTTGACGACCCGATCGGCGGCCTCGACCAGGCCGAACTGGTCCAGGAGCTCGACGGCCCGCTGGCGGGCCGCGCTCGACGACATCTGGTAGAGCCGGCCGAACATCCACAGGTTCTCGCGGCCGGTGAGGTTCTCGTCGACGGCTGCGTACTGGCCGGACAGCCCGATGATCGAGCGGACCTCCTGGGGCTGGTGGACCACGTCGAAACCGGCCACGGTGGCGGTTCCGGCGTCGGGCCGCAGGAGCGTGGCCAGGATCCGGACGGTGGTGGTCTTGCCCGCCCCGTTCGGCCCGAGCAGGCCCAGGACCGTCCCCGCCTCGACCTCGAGATCGATGCCGTCGAGCGCACGCACCTCGCTCTTGCGTGAGCGATAGACCTTGACCAGGCCGTGAGCAGCGATGGCTGTCGCGATGACGATCTCCTCGGGGCAGGCTGGCGCGACGCTTGGGTCGACCAGGGGTTGGGCAACGGACACGGTACCGGAATCGAGCCGGGATCGACAACCCTCCCGGCGGCAGGCGCCCGGCGGCGGCCTCATGATGACCGGGTGCGCCGTGTCGCCCTGGCCCTCGTCCTCCACAACCACCAGCCGGTCGGCAACTTCGGCTGGGTGATCGCCGACGCCTACGAACACGCCTACGCGCCGTTGATCGCCGCCCTCGAACGCCATCCGCACGTTCGGCTTTCGCTCCACTACTCCGGGCCGCTCCTCGACTGGCTCCAGGCCGAGCGGCCGGAGTTCCTTGAGCGGGTCGGGCGACTCGTCGCCGACGGTCGGGTCGAGCTGCTCGGCGGCGCCTACTACGAGCCCATCCTCGCGGCCCTGCCCCAGCGGGACCGCGATGGCCAGCTCCGGGCAATGGCCGTTGCGATCGAGCGGATCAGCGGCCGTCGGCCGACGGGGGCGTGGCTCGCCGAGCGCGTCTGGGAACCGGATGTGCCGGTCAGCCTGGTCGACGCGGGCTACGCCTGGACCGTCCTCGACGACGCTCATTTCCGGGCGGCCTCGGTCGACGAATCAAAGCTATGGGGCTCGTACACCACCGACGACCAGGGCCGCCGGCTGACCGTCTTCGCCTCGGCGCAGGGGCTCCGCTACCGGCTGCCGTTCGGCACCGTGCCCGACACGATCGACTATCTCCGCGAGCACGCAACCGAGGGCGGCAGGCTGCTCGGCGTGATGGGCGATGACGGCGAGAAGTTCGGCGCCTGGCCGGAGACATTCGAGCACTGCTGGGGCGCGGGCCGCTGGGTGGATTCGTTCTTCGAAGCCCTTGCTGCCAACGCCGACTGGCTCGAGCTCGTGACGCCGAGCCAGTGGATCGAGCGGGAATCGCCGATCGGCCACGCCTACATCCCGACCGCGGCCTATGTCGAGATGGGCGAGTGGGCCCTGCCGGCCGCGGAGGGCCCGGCGTTCGAGGCGGCCCTCGTCCGGGCCGAGCGCGAGGGCAGCCCCGAGGTCCGCTGGCTGCGGGGCGGCTTCTGGCGCAACTTCCAGGTCAAGTACCGGGAGATCAACGAGCTCCACAAGCAGATGCTCCGGGCGTCGGCCAAGGTGGCCGCCCTGCCAACGTCAGCCGGGACCGAGCGAGCCCGGCTCGAGCTGTTCCAGGGCCAGAGCAACGACTGTTACTGGCACGGCGTCTTCGGCGGGATCTACATCACCCACATGCGCCTCGCCACGTATCAGCACCTGATCGGGGCGGAGGACCTGGCCGATGCGGCCGGCCGGCGGGCGGGCCGGTCCGTCGATCGGATCGAACGGCGGGACACCGATCTCGACGGCGTCGATGAGATCCTCGTCACGTCGCCGGGCCAGGTGGTGGTCCTCGATCCCGCCCATGGCGGCGGCATCGGCTCGTGGGACATCAGGCCGGCGCGCCATGCGCTCGCGGCGGTCCTGCGCCGCCGGCCGGAGGCGTATCACGTCCGGTTGCTCGAGGCGGATGAGCGGGCGGTCGCCCTGGCCGCCGGCCTGAACCCGGATGCCGGCAGTCCTGCCGGCTCGGCGCCCTCGATCCACAGCGTGGTGCGTGCCCGTGAGCCCGGTCTTGCCGCCCACCTCATCTATGACGCCTACGAACGCCGGCTGGGCCTCGTCCACCTGTTCGCGGCCGGGACCTCACCGGAGGCATTCGAGGACGCCCGGGCCGACGAGCTGAGCGACGGCCACATTGGCGCCTATGGCGTCGAGGAGCTTGGGGCCGATCACGTCCTGCTCCGTCGGGATGCCACCTTCGGCGAGCACGCCGGCGCGATCCGGATCGAGAAGCGCTTCACCTTCAACGGCGACCGCCGGACACCGTCGATCCGTCTCGACGTGCGGATCGAGAACAAGGGCTCGAGCGAGATCACGGCCGACCTGGCGATCGAATGGCCGGTCATGCTCCTCGGCGGCGGGGCCAACCCGGCCGCCTGGTACGAGATCGACGGCAAGCGGACGGCTCATGACGCGCGCGACGAGCGGGCCTCGCTCGGGCGCATCGCCAGCGGCAACGACGCTCTCGGGATCCGTCTCACGACAACGATCGAGCCCGCGGCGGCGGCCTGGTGGTCGCCGATCGAGACGATCTCAAACTCCGAGCTCGGCTTCGAGCGGGTCTACCAGGGCAGCGCCTTCGTCGCGGTCTGGCCGGTCCGCCTCGCGCAGGAGGGTTCGGTCGCGGTCAGCCTCCACCAGGAGGTCGAGGTCGACCGCGACTGGTCGGACGATCAGGCGAGTGCCTACGCCCTTGGCAGCCAGCCGGGCTCCGGCTCGCCGAACTTCTCGACGAGGTAGTCGCGCGATGCCTCGACGGCCTTGCGCGGGCCGGCGAGCGGGGCCTTCAGCCGGAAGTCGTCCTTCACGATCTCACCGTCGACGATGACGGTCCTGACGTTCGAGACATCCGCGGCGCAGACCACGGCAGCGACCGGGTCAATGATCGGGGCAACGTTGACGGCTCCGCCATCGATGATCACCACGTCGGCCTTCTTGCCGGGGGTGAGCGAACCCGTCCGGTCGGCGATCCCGGCCACATGAGCGCCACCCAGCGTGGCCCAGTGGAGGACCTGCCGGGCGGTGATCAGGCCGGGCGAGGCCTGCAGGCCGTCGAGGTCGGCATCCCAGGCCTCCTGGTGCTTGCGACCACGCTCCGAGCCGAAGATCGCGTGCATCTGGGTGAACTGGTCGGAGGATGCGGTCGTCGCGACGTCCGACGAGAGCCCGATCGGGATGTCGTAGGCCGTTGCCGTCACCGCGGGCGCCCAGCCATGACCCATCTGGATCTCGATCTGGGGAGCGAACGACACGTTGCCGCCCGACTCGCGGACAAGGCCCCACTCCTCGTCGGTGAAGTGCGAGCCGTGGACGTAGGTGGTGCCCGGGTACAGCAGGTTCATGTCGCGGAGGGCCTTGACCTGCATCTTCGTGTAGCCGAACCGGTCCATCGCCACGTGGACGGTGATCAGGATGCCCAGCTCCTTGGCCAGCTCCCAGTCGTGCCGGACCACCTCCGGCTTGCAGAACCCGGGACCGCGCGTCGCCAGCGACATCGTGATCCGGCCCTTGTCGGAGTTGAAGTACTGGGCCTTGATCCGGCGTGCCTCGGCGCCGTCGCTCGTCAGGATGCTGCCCGAATAGTCGGGTCCGAACCACCAGTCCTGGAGCGACGTGTTCGGGAACCCGTACGCAAACACCGACCGGATGCCTGTTACGGCGAGCCCGCGGATCGCCTCGTCCGCGTGGGCCGGGGTGTTCATGATGTGCGACCAGTCGACGAGGGTCGTGATGCCGGCGTTGAGGCATTCAAGCGATCCCCACTGGTTCGCTGCGAAGACGTCGTCGGGCCGGTAGTGGGGCGCGAACTTGTCGAGGATGTTGCCGAAGTAGGTGATCAGGGCAAAGTCGGGCGCGCAGGTCCGGATCGAGGTCTCCCAGGTGTGACGGTGCGAGTCGATGAAGCCGGGGATGACGATGTCGCCCTTGGCGTCGATCACCTTCGCGCCATCGGCACTGAGATTCGGTCCGATCGCCTTGATCCGGTCGCTTTCGATCAGGATGTCGGCGTTGGGGAGCTCGCCGAGTGTTGGGTCCTGGGTGAGAACGATCCCACCGCGGATGAGCAGTCGATCGACCATGCCTGTCTCCTCGTTGCCCGGTTGCTGGGGTCGGGGATCCCCTGCGTCGGCGGGGGATCGACGATTGATGCGCCGGATACCGACCTCGAACTAGCTCATTCGCTCCCTCCGACGGACCTCGAATCCCGGAGGTAGGCCGCGATCGAGGCGATGTCGCGCCCGGGATCGCCGGATCCGGCCCGCCGGACGAGCTCGAGGTTCGTCTTCGCCTGGGGCATCTCCGTGCCGACGGCCGCCGCCAGCTCGAGGATCAGCCCAAGGTCCTTCTCCGCCAGGGCCAGCGCGAACGCTGTCGGCGTGGAGTCGGGCTCGATGAACGCGGCCCGCTTGTACTCGACGAACGGGGCGCCGGCCGCGCTCGAGCGGATGACGTCGTAGGCAGTGGCCCGGTCCAGGCCGGCCCGCTCGGCGAGGACCAGCGCTTCCGAGAGGGACTGGTTGAGGCCGTAGATCACCGTGTTCACGGCGAGCTTCATGGTCGCCCCCGCCCCCAACGGCCCGAGGTGGATGACCCGCTGGCCGAGCTTGTCGAGGACGGGCCGGGCACGCTCCACGTCGGCCGGCGAGCCGCCGACCATGATCGTCAGGCCGCCCGCGGCGGCGAACGCCACACTGCCCGAGACGGGCGCGTCGAGGATGCCCGCACCGGTTGCCCGGACGGCCGCCTCGAGGCCCTGGATCGTGCCCGGCAGGACGGTGCTCATGTCGACCGCCACGGTCCGTGAGTCGAGGCCCGCAAGCGCCCCGGTCGGGCCTTCGAACAGGTCGTGGACCGCCGCGTCGTCGCTGACCATGCTGATCGCGACGGCCGAGCCGGCCACGGCCTCGGCAGGCGTCGCCGCGACGCGCGCCCCGATCGACGCCGCGAGCGCCCGGGCAGGCTCGGGACTCCGGTTGTAGAGCACGACGTCGAGGCCACACGCTGCCAGGCGCCCGGCCAGCGCGCCGCCCATCCGTCCGATCCCGAGCACGGCGACCGTCGTCGCGTCGCCCCTCGCGGCCCCGCTCACCGGGCTTCGTCCAGGCGTCGCCGGACCGTCGCGGCGATCCGCTCGACCGAGGGCATCGCGAGGTCCTCGAGGACCGCGGCCGAGGCCAGCGGGACCTGCGGTGCGGTGATCCGCACGAGGGGCGCGTCGAGGCTGTCGAAGCCCTCGTCCGCGGCGATCGAGACGATCTCGGCGCCCCAGCCCAGGACGCGCGGGTTCTCCTCGACCGTGAACAGCCGGCCCGTCCGGGCGAGCGAATCGAGGATCGTCCGGGCATCGAGCGGGATCAGGGTCCGCAGGTCGATCACCTCGGCGCTGATCCCCGCCTCGGCGGCCAGCCGCTCGGCGGCCTCGAGGGCCCGGGGGACCATCGCCGCGAGGGCCACGATCGTGCAGTCGGAGCCTGGGCGCGCGATCCGCGCCTGCCCGAGGGGCACGACATGCTCGCCGTCGGGCACCTCGCCCTTGACCGCGAAGAGCGCCTTGTGCTCGCAGACGATGACCGGGTCGGGATCGCGGATCGCTGCGGCCATCAAGCCCAGCATGTCGGCCGGGGTCGAGGGCGCGACGACTTTCAGCCCGGGGATCGCCATCGCCCAGCTCTCGACGGACTGGCTGTGCTGGGCCCCGAAGCGCAGGCCACCGCCGTTGGCGGTCCGCAGGACGAGCGGCAGGCTGACCTGCCCGTCGGTCATGTAGCGGGTCTTGGCGATCTGGTTGGCGACCATGTCCCAGGCGACCGCGAAGAAGTCACTGAACATCAGCTCGCCGATCGGACGCAAGCCGGTCATCGCCGCGCCCATCACCGCGCCGACGATCGCCTGCTCGCTGATCGGGGTGTCCCGGATCCGCTCCGGCCCGAACCGCTCGAACAGGCCCTCGGTCGTCTTGAACACGCCGCCGGCCGCGCCGATGTCCTCGCCGATGAACACGACCAGCGGGTCGCGGTCCATCTCCTGGGCGATCCCCGCGGCAACGGCCTGGCGGTAGGTCAGTTCCGCCATGCCGAGCCTCCGTCGCTCCACAGCTCGGTCTCGAGGGTGGCCGGATCCGGCTCCGGGCCGTCGCGGGCGATCGCCTCGGCCGCCGCGACCGCGGCGGTGGCTTCGGCCTCGATCCGAGCCAGCTCGGCCTCGCGGACGCCCTCGGCAAGGAGCCGTGCCCGCTCGGCCGGGATCGGGTCGCGCGCGAGCCAGGCCTGCACCTCGGCATCCGGCCGGTACTTGCCCGGATCGGCCCGCGAGTGGCCGCCGTGGCGATACGTCAGGGCCTCGATCAGGGCCGGGCCATCGCCGGCGCGGGCGGCATCGATCGCGGTCCGGGCCACCTCGTGGACCGCCCGGACGTCGTTGCCGTCGACGACGATCGCCTCGAGGCCGTAGGCCGCCGCCCGGTCGGCCGCCGGCCGCTCGACGGCGGTCACCGAGCCGATGGCGGTGTACTCCATGTACTGGTTGTTCTCGCACACGAAGACCGCCGGCACGCGCCAGACCGCGGCGAGGTTGAGGGCCTCGTGGAAGGCGCCGATGTTCGTCGCCCCGTCACCGAAGAAGCACACCGCCACCTGGCCACTCTTGCGGTACTGGGCCGACCAGGCCGCGCCGACCGCGATCGGCAGGTGGGCGCCGACGATCGCATACGAGCCCATCGCGCCGTGCTCGACGCTGGTCAGGTGCATCGAGCCGCCCTTGCCGCCCATCAGGCCGCTGCCCCGCCCGAAGAGCTCGGCGAAGATCGGGGCCATCGGCACGCCCCGGGCGAGGGTGTGGTTGTGGCCGCGGTACGTGCAGAACGTGTAGTCGTCGGCGCGCATCGCCCCGGCGAAGCCCGCGGCCACCGCCTCCTGGCCGTTGCCCAGGTGGGTCGTCCCCCGGACGAGGCCCTCGAAGAACAGCTGCTGGGCGCGCTCCTCGAACGTCCGGCATTCGACCATTGTCCGGTACATCGCCAGGCGGGCATCACGCGAGACCGAGAGTTCGCCGGCCATCGGCTAGTACGCGTTCGCGACGAACAGCTCGTCCGACGGGAAGTGGGTGATCACCTGCGGGCCATCGGCGGTCACGACCACCTCCTCCTCGATCCGGGCCGCTGAGAACCCGTCGCTTGCCGGGCAGTAGGTCTCGAGGGCAATCACCATCCCCTCGAGGAGCTCAACGGGGTGCTCGAGCGAATTGAGCCGGCTGATGATCGGCCGCTCGTGGAGGCCGAGACCCACGCCGTGGCCGAACTGGAGGCCGAAGCACTCCATCTCGCTGTCGAAGCCGAACTCGGTGGCCTTCGGCCAGACCCTGGCGACCTGGTCGGTGGTCACGCCTGGCTTCATCAGCTCGATCGCCGCGTCGATCCAGCCCCGGGCCCGCTTGTAGGCATCCCGCTGCGAGTCGGTCGCCTTGCCAACCGCGAACGTCCGGTAATAGCAGGTCCGGTAGCCCGCGAACGACTGGATGATGTCGAAGTACGCCTGGTCGCCCGGCCGGATGATCCGGTCCGAGAAGACGTGGGGGTGCGGGCTGCAGCGCTCACCGGAGACGGCGTTCATCGCCTCGACATCGTCCGAGCCGAGGTCGTAGAGCATCTTCGTGGCCTTCGCGACAAGCTCGTTCTCGCGGATTCCGGGCTTCAGCTCCTCGCTGATCATCTGGTAGACGCCGTCGACCATCGCGCAGGCCGTGTTGAGCAAGGTCTGCTCGTCGCGCGACTTCTGCTGGCGGGCGTCGAGCATCGTCTGCTGCCCGTCACGGACGACGATGCCGGCCTCGGCCAGGGCGGCCTGGAGGGTCGGCTCGAGGATGTCCACGCCGACCGGCATGTCGGCGACGCCTTCGGCGATCAGGATCTGCTTGATCTCCCGGGCCGCCGCGCCGGCCAGGCCCACCTCCGGCGCGACGGCGCCGCGCAAGCCGATCATCCCGGCCCGGATGTTGTTGGGCAGCAGCCAGGGGCAGTTGAGTCGGTGGTGCTTGGCGGCCGACCCGAAGTCCCAGATGTAGGGCTCGCCGCCCCGGGTGAGGAGCGCGTAGCGGGTCATCTTGTCGCGAGCCCACTCGCCGATGTGGGTGCTCGTCAGGTAGCGGATGTTGTTGTGGTCAAAGACGAGGACCGCGCCAAGGTCGGATGCCGCAAGCGCCGCCTTGGCTCGCCCCAGTCGATAGGCCCGCAGGCGGTCGGGGTTGACGCGGTCCTCCCAATCGACCGTCATCGAGCCAGGGGCGGCGATCAGCTGGGGCATCCTGCATCCTCGCGTTGGTTGGCGCGGCGGCGGGGTCGCCTGTTCAACGACACTCTACAATCGCCCGAACGGGGTTGCATCTTCGGGAGGTGATGTGGCGCGGACCGGTGTCCGAGGCAATGGCAGCGAGCTCGAGTATCCGGGGATGGGCGAGCATCTCCGCTCCGCCCGCCACGCTCACGGACTGAACCTGCGCGAGCTGGCTGCCCGGCTGGGTGTCTCTCCGAGCCTCCTCTCGCAGGTCGAGACCGGCAAGGCCAAACCGTCCGTCAGCACGCTCTACGCGATCGCCGCCGAGCTCGGCGTCTCGCTCGACGAGCTCCTCTTCAATGACCCCGATCGACCGGTTCGCGGCCGGCGCGCTCACGCGTCGAACGGCGCTGCCCCGGCGCCCGCGATCGGCAGCCCTGTCCAGCCGATCCAGCGGGCGGACAACCGCAAGGCGATCCGGTTGGCCTCGGGTGTCGTCTGGGAGCGCCTGACCACGGCATCGAACCCGGCGATCGACTTCCTGGCCGTGACCTACGAGGTCGGCGGCGCCTCGAGCCCGGAGCACGAGTTCCAGCGTCATGGCGGCCTCGAGTGGGGCTATGTGGTCAGCGGCACGCTCGGCGTGACGATCGGCTTCGACGACCACGTCCTCGGTCCCGGCGATGCGATCGCAATCGATTCGTCGATCCCCCATCGGCTCTACAACGTCGGCGATGAGCCGGTCCACGGGATCTGGTTCGTGCTCGGCCGACGGCCCGTCGAGGACCTGGCCGAGACCGTCAGCCGGGCGGCCGCCGCCCACCCGCGATGACCTCGTTCCTCGGGCCCCTCGACTGGTCCTTCCCGACGAACCCGGCCGCGGCCGACGGCTCGGTCTCCGGGCTCGGGCGAACCGTGATCGTCGGCGCCGCCACTGGCGCGGTCCACACGGAGCTCGCCATCGGCCGCCTCGAGCCGGGCGGCTGGCTGGGCCGCCATGTCCACTCGTTCGAGGAGGGGCTCTATCTGCTCGCCGGTGAGCTGACCTTCGAGCTCGATGGACACGCGTGGCGGCTGCGTCCTGGCGACTACGTCCTGGTCCCGATCGGAACCTGGCACCTGCTGGCCAACCTCGGCGTCGAGCCGGTCCGCTGGGTCTCCGTCAACTCGCCACTTCGCCGGCCGCCGTCGGATCCACGCCGGGACACGTTCTTCCGGCCCGGTTCGCCGGACCTCTCGGCTCTCGCCGGCGCACCTGCGCCGTCGTTCGGCGTGCCGACCGTCCACGGGGTCGGTCACTACGTCGGGACCCCACCCCAGGCCGAGGCCTTTGCCCTGAGCGATCCCGCCCGAGGCCGGGCGCCGGCCGGCATGGACACGGCGATCCTGGCCTATTCCGGGATCTCGGTAAAGATGCTGATCGACCGCGGCCTGGGTGCCGACCACCTGACGATGTTCACGGTCGACTACGAGGCCGGTGGTGCCGCCCAATCGCACGACCACCCGTTCGAAGAGGCCTACGTGATCCTCGAGGGCGAGGTCGAAGCCGAGTTCGACGGCGTCACCCGCCGACTCGGTCCGGGCGACGTCGCCTTCGCGGCGGTCGGTGTCAGCCACGGCTTCTACAACGACGGACCGGGTCGAGTCCGCTGGCTCGAGACCCAGGCGCCCCAGCCTCCTGGCCGGCACTCCTACCGCTGGGACCAGGCGTGGGCGCGCTTCGATCCCAAGGACGCCCCCTGAAACACGCCGCCCC
>JANWLH010000013.1 GCA_025450915.1 Candidatus Limnocylindrales bacterium
CCTTGTAGCCCTCGGGAAAGAGCGGCCGGATCGGCCGGTCGGTCAGCCGGGCGGCGAGGATCGCGGCCTCGGACGGACGCGACTCGCGCTTGATGAAGCCGCCCGGGATCTTGCCCGCGGCGTACATCCGCTCTTCGAAGTCGACGGTGAGCGGGAAGAAGTCGAGGCCGGGTCGCGGCTCCGAGCGGTTGGCGGTCCCCAGGACCATCGTGTCGCCGTAGCGAACGGTGACCGAGCCACCGGCGAGGCGGGCCATCCGGCCAGTCTCGATGGTCAGCGTTCGACCGCCGAGCTGGGTCTCAAAGGTTTGCGGTACTTGAGGCACGGAAATCTGATCCTCCTTGACGTGCGGAGGAGGGACCTGCGGGCGCGTGACCCGGGTCGTCGCTGGCGTCTGACGCGAGAGGACCCCGGGATTGACCCGAGGTCCGGGAGCGGCGTGCGCCTAGCGGCGGAGTCCGAGCCGTCCGATGACGGTCCGGTAGCGCGTGTTGTCCTTCTTGATCAAATAGGCAAGAAGGCGACGGCGCTGACCGACGAGCTTGAGGAGGCCGCGACGCGAATGGTTATCCTTGGGGAAGCTCCGCAGATGCTCCGTGAGGGTCTTGATCCGCTCCGTCAGGAGCGCGACCTGGACTTCCGGGCTGCCGGTGTCACCGTCGACGACGGCGTACTCCCCGATCACCTGCTGCTTCATCTCCCGCGCGAGCGGCACTCGGTCCTCCGAACACGAATTCGTTGATTGTTCATCTGTTTGACCGGCGGATGGTACCACACCCCTCGTGAGCACCCCGTGGGCCGTGCTCGGGCTCCCCTGCCCCGGTTGCGTGGCGGATCCCCGGCCCGTGGCCCGTGGCCCGCGCCGGCGGGTTCTTGACCGGTCCGAGGCGCGACGCGTCCTGGCGCCGGGTCAGGCGGCTTCGATGAACCTGATCCGGGCTCGGGCTGCGGTCGGGAGCTCGCCGCCACGGCCGACCTCGAGGGCCAGCCTCCCTCCGGCCGAGACGACGCCGACTGCCGACGTCCGCCGGCCGGATCGCGGTCGGCCGGGTGCCCAGGCAGGCTCGACGTCGACGCGGTATCGACCGGGCGGTGGCAGGGCAACCGGCAGGTCGAACGTCACCGGGAACGGCACCTGGCCGTCGTCGACCCGCCCGACGACCGCCACGGACCGGCCGAGCAGCCGGCGGGCGGCGGGGAGGTCGCCCGAGGCAATCGCGGATCGGATCACGGTGCTGCTCACGGCTCGACCGTCGACCGAGAACGGCTCGACCACGTCGAGGCTGAAGCCCATCGATCGTCCCAGGTCGGCCAGCGCCGCGGGCGTGCCCCGGCGCTCATGGCCGAACGCCGCGTCCGGGGTCATGAGGAAGCCGGCCAGCTCGAAGCGGCGGGCGATCGCGGCCACGAAGTCGGCGTACGGCGTCATCCGGACGGTCGCGTCGAAGTGCTGGACGACCACCACCTCGACCCCGGCTCGGCCGAGGCGGACGAGGCGTTCGGCCGGGTCGCAGAGGACCGGTGGAGCGGCGCCGACGAGGATCTCGTCGGGATGGTGGTCGAAGGTGATCACGGCAGGCTGGGCGGCGTGGCGGGCGGCCGCGGCCCGCAGGCGGGAGAGCAGGTATGCATGGCCGCGGTGGAGTCCGTCAAAGGCCCCGACCACGAAGAACAGGGACCCGAGATCGCCGCCAGGGCCGGCCGGCGCGTCGCCCAGGACTCCGGCAATGACCCTCGGCGAATCAGGCATCGACGAGGACCTTGTCGGGCATCACCCGGGTCCCGTCCCAGCGACCGAAGCCGACCAGCTCCCCCGCCGGCGACAGCAGGCGGACCGGATCGTCGCTCGGCGGTCCGCTCGCCCCGGTCGTCGGCCGGATGAACTGCCCGCGGACGACCGCCTTGAGCTCGTCCTCGGTCAGGCTGATCGCCGCCAGGTGGAGGCCCGCGTCGATCGGCTTGAGCAGCTTGGCGAGCGCCGCCGGCCCGTCTTCGACCGCGCTTCGGACCGCGTCGAGGGGCACCGCGTCGGTCAGCTGGAACGGACCGCTGGCCGTCCTCGTCAGCGCGCCGAGGTAGGCACCCGTCGCAAGGGCCGTCCCGAGATCGCGGGCGATGGCCCGGATGTACGTCCCGGCGGAGCAGTCGACCTCGACGACGGCGATCGGGCGCTCCGGGTCGGACGCATCCCAGTCGAGGAGCTCGATCCGATCGATCTCCACCGAGCGCGGGCTCAGCTCCGGCCGCTGGCCCGCCCGGGCCAGGGCGTAGGCGCGCCGGCCGGCGACCTTGATTGCCGAGTAGGCCGGCGGCACCTGGACGATCGGGCCGCGGAAGGCACCGAGGGCGGCCTCGACGGCCGCGCGATCGAGGAGCGGACCCGGGATCGGGGTCAGCTCGCCTTCGAGGTCGTCGGTCGTCGAGCTTGCCCCGAAGCAGACGGTCGCCCGGTATTGCTTGCGATCGCCGAGGTGGTACTCGACGACCCGGGTCGCCCGCCCGAGGAAGATCGGCAGGACACCCCGTGCGAAGGGGTCGAGCGTGCCGCCGTGGCCCACCCGCTTCATCCCACTGAGCCGCCGGACGAGCCCGACGACATCGTGCGAAGTTGGACCGGCCGGCTTGTCGACGACGAGGATCCCGTCGAGGCGGATCCCGCCCGGATTTCGCCGCGCCGGAGCGCTCATCGGCTGACGGCGATCGCCAGCCGGCTCGCCTCGGCGAGGACCGCCGGACGGGCCTGGTCGAGCGGCAGGTGGATCGTCGCGCCCGACGCGCGGGCATGACCGCCGCCACCGAATGCCCCGGTGAGCACCGTCGCGTCGACGCCACCCGGCTTCGTCCGGACGCTGATCCGGGTCTCGTCGGGGGATTCCTTGAAGATGATCGTGACCTCGGCGGCATCCGCCTGCGAGAGGAGGTCGATGATTCCTTCCGAGTCCGCGGGACTCGTGCCGGTCGCGTCGAGGTCCGTTTCGAGGAGGCTCGACCAGACGACCCGTCCACCGTCGGCGGTCTCGAGGCGTTCGAGGACCCGGCCGAACAGGCGCAGCTGGCCGTCCGGCTTCGTGCGGTAGAGGCGTCGCGAGATCTCGGACAGCGGCGCACCGACCTCGACGAGGGCCGCGGCCACCTCCAGGGTGCGCGGCGTGACGTTGGAGTGGGCGAAGGTCGAGGTGTCCATGACGATCCCGGCCATCAGGGCCGTGGCGAGCGCTCCGCCGGCCGTCCCGAGGGGCACCTTGAGGCGATCCGCGAGCAGCACGACCATCTCGCAGGTCGCAGCGCTGTGGGGATCGATCCAGTCGGCACCGGGCGTCGTGGAGCCGGGATTCGAGAGGTGGTGATCGATGATCACCCGCGGCAGGCGCTCGAAGAGCTCGGCGTGGCGCCGGCCGACGTCACCGACTCGCTCGAGCGTCCCGCAGTCAACGACCACGAGGAGGTCGTAGGCGGTCGCCGGGTCCGGGTCGAGCTTCTCGGCTTCGATGCCCGGCAGGAAGTCGTACAGCGGCGGGACCGGGTCGGTGCAGACCGTGGTCGCCTGGCCGCCATGGAACTCCACGATCCGGGCGACCCCGAGTGCCGCCCCGAGGGTATCGGCGTCGGGGCTCTCGTGGCTGACGATGAGCGCCTGGCGCGCGCCGGCGATCCGTTCGGCGACCAGGTCCGGGACGGCCCCGAGGTACGCCTCGAGCTCGACGGTCACCGACCCGGCCTTCGGCTCCCTGCCGTGCGGTTCGTCGGTCGGGAGGTTCCGCTCCCCCGGCAGCGGCCGCGGCGGGCTGCACGGTTGACCGGAGGCAGGGGCACGATCAGCTCCGGCGTGGCATCGTCCGCCGGCTCGGGCTCGGCATCGCCCTCCTGGTGGCGCCGGATCACCGGAGTCGGCAGCGTCTCGCCGAGCGGTGCCTCCTCCTGGGGCGTGCGCCCCTGCTCGAGCTCCTCGATCAGGTGGAGGACCCGCGTTCCCGTCTCGGCCGTCTCATCGAGCCGGATGTGCAGGTTGGGGATTCGCCGGAGGCGCAGCCGCGAGCCGAGCTCGTGACGCACGAACGGCATGGCGTGCTCCAGCGCCCGGACCGTCTCCGTCCGCTCGGCCGGGCTGCCGATGACGCTGACCCAGACGCGGGCATGGGCGAGATCCGCGGTCGTCTCGACCCTGGTCACCGTGGCAAAGCCGATCCGGGGATCCTTGACCTCGCGCGACAGCAGGCCGCCGATCTCCTGGCGCAGGAGCTCGTCGATCCGGTCGGTCCTGGCAGTCATCAGCTGGCTCGGGCCCGGCTGACCGTCTTCGTGCTGAAGCACTCGATGATGTCGCCCTCCTGGAGCTCCTGGTAGCCGGCCAGGCCGATGCCGCATTCCAGGTTCGCGGCCACCTCGCGGGCGTCGTCCCGGAAGCGGCGAAGCGATTCGATCCTGTCCGTGGCGACGACCTTGCCGCTCCGCCAGACCCGGGCACCACCGCGGACGATCCGGCCGTCGGTCACGAAGCAGCCGGCGATCACCGTCGACTTGCCGACCTTGAAGATCTGGCGAACCTCGGCCCGGCCCTCGACAACCTCGACGATCTCGGGCTCGAGGAGGCCACCCAGGGCGGCATCGATGTCGTCGGTCAGCTTGTAGATGATGTCGTAGATCCGGACGTCGACGCCCTCGGACTCGGCCGCCCGGCGGGCCGTGTCGGTGATCTTCGTGTTGAAGCCGACGACGATCGCGTTGGATGCCGAGGCGAGCAGGATGTCGTTGTCGGTGATGTCACCGGCCGCCTCGTGGAGGACGTTCAGCCGAACGTCGTCGCTCGAGAGCTGGTCGAGGGCGTGGGTGATCGCCCCCAGCGAGCCCGAGACGTCGGCCTTGAGGATGATCCTGAGCTCCTTGGCCTGACCCGCCTGGATCTGGCGATAGAGGTCCTCGAGGGTCGCCCGGCCACTGGCATCGCCGGTCTTGGCGGCCGCGGCGAGGTTGCGCGCCTCGACGAGCGTCCGGGCTTCCTTCTCGTCGGCCACGACGCGCAGGATGTCGCCGGCCTCCGGGACCTCCGACAGGCCGAGGATGACGGCCGCGGTCGACGGACCGGCGCTCGTCGCGCGCTTGCCCAGTGAGTTCTCGAGCGCCCGAACCTTGCCGTACGTGCCGCCGACGACGATCACGTCACCGACGTGCAGCGTCCCGGTCTGGATGATCGCGGTCGCCACCGGCCCGCGGCCCTTGTCGAGCTCGGCTTCGACGATCGTGCCGACCGCCGGGCGCTTCGGGTTGGCCTTGAGCTCCTGGAGGTCCGCGACGAGCAGGATCATCTCCATCAGCTCGTCGAGCCCGACCCGGGTCTTGGCCGAGACCGGCACGAGCGGCGTGTCGCCGCCGTACTCCTCGACGATGACGCCGGCTTCGGACAGCTCGTTCTTGACTCGCTCGGGGTTGGCGTCGGGCTTGTCGATCTTGTTGAGGGCGATGATGATCGGCACCTTGGCCGCCCGGGCGTGGTGGATCGCCTCGAGGGTCTGGGGCATGACGCCGTCGTCGGCGGCCACGACCACGATCGCGATATCGGTCACCCGCGCACCGCGAGCGCGCATCGCCGTGAACGCCTCGTGTCCCGGCGTGTCCAGGAATACGATCCGGCGGCCGTCCTTGGTGATCTCACTGGCACCGATGTGCTGGGTGATCCCACCGCGCTCCCCGGCAGCCACGGTCGTGGTCCGGAGCGCGTCGAGCAGGCTCGTCTTGCCATGGTCGACGTGACCCATGACTGTCACGATCGGGGCCCGGGTCTCGAGCAGGGCGGCGTCATCCTGCTCGAAGAGGACCTCCTTGGTCGCCGCCTCGGCGACCGGCTCCTCGCCGGCGACCGCCTCCCGCGGGCTGTTCGCGACGACGACTTCGGCAACCTCGAAGCCGAGCTCGCCGGCGACGAGCGATGCCGTATCGCGGTCGATCAGCTGGTTGATGGTCGCGAAGATGCCGCTCTTGATGAGCTCGCGGATCACGTCCGCGGCGTTGACGTCGAGCAGCTCGGCGAGCTCCTTGACGGTGATCGTTGCCGGCAGCTCGATTGCTCCGCGCTCGCGCGGGTCGAGAACCTGCACGCCGCCCGGACCGACGCCGGTATCGCGGCGCGGCGGCTTGCGCGGTCCGCGCCGGCCGCGGGTGCCGCTCCTACTCCTTGCCACGATTGTCTCCTCCGGTCATCAGTAGCGCCCGGTCCCCCGCTGGGATCGAGACGGACAGCGCCCGGGACAGGGCGCCCTTGTTCAATGCTTGTTCACGACAGGTGCCGTCGGCGCAGACATATGCGCCGCGACCGGCGAGCCGGCCGCTGAGATCTTCGATGACCCGTCCCTCGGGGGTCCGGACGATTCGGACCAGCTCCCGTTTCGGACGGGTGGTGCGACAGGCGACGCAGGTCCGGGCCGGGACCGGCCGGGGACGGAGCGGCGCGACAGCGCGGCCTACGACGCCACCCCCTCGGTGGACTTCGTCGCGCGAGGCTTGGCGGCCGCCTTGGCCGCGGGCTTGGC
>JANWLH010000014.1 GCA_025450915.1 Candidatus Limnocylindrales bacterium
ACCCGCGGCTGGGCGAGGTAGTAGGCGCCGGCGGCGACCAGGCTGGCGACGACGAAGATGACGATGTAGACGGTTCGACGAGCGCGCATGAACGTCTCCTCCCCTACTGGCTCACGGCCGAGTACACGACGGTCACCGCCACGACGCCTGAGACGGTCGAGGTCACGACAGTCCCATCGGCGTAGGTCGTCTCGAGATCGAGGACGAGCTGGACCGGATACGTCTCGGCACGGGGCAACGGCGTGTCCCATTGGATCTGGATCGGAGCCGCGGCTGGATAGGTCCCGCTGGCGGTCGGGGCGGAGGCCTCGTTCAGCCCCGCTTCGTAGCGGTCGGCGAGAAGGCGCGTCGTCGCGCCGCCGATGACGAGACCACCCGAGCTCATGAAGCCCTCGCGCTCGATGATCGGCCGAACGAAGAGTTCCGCGGGCAGGCCTCGGGGCCACCACAGGTCGGCATGGCCCGCCAGATCAGGCGGCACGGCGACGCCGCTCGGCAAGGTGCCCGAGGGGCTGCCACCGACGGTCACAACCGGTGGGACGTAGTCGATCGGCAGCGCGGCGATGGTCGGAGCGGTGTTGCTGATGTCGAGAGTGAACGGCAGGAGTTGCTCCGAGGGGGTCCCGTCGGGCGCGAAAAAGGCTCCGTATGCGTTCCCGGTAACGTGGGCCGTCACGACAACACTGAAGTGACCAACCGCGGAGGCGTGGGTCGTCAGCAGGCGATCCGTCACGATCGGATCGCCCGGAAATGTCTGTGTCGTCCCATCTCCGAAGTCGACCGTCCAGCTCTGGACTCGCACGGAATCGCGCACGACGTAGGCACTGATGGCATCGCCGATCCAATCGAGCCAACCCGCCGTGAGTTGTGCGGTGACCGTCCGGACCGTTCGCGCCGGCGCGGACACCGGATCGACGGTCACAGCAAGATAGAGGCTCAGGTCGCCCGTCCCTGACGGCGAAACCCCGAGGACTGGCTCCGGGCCACATTGGACCAAGATCGTCGGACTACCGGGATTTACGACCGTGCCATCCGCCCTGCGGAGAACCGTGACCCACCAGTCGTGGCAGAAAGCACCTGGATTGCCCATGTTCTGCCATTGCGAGAAGAACTCCGTTTGGACCTTCGACGGCGTCGAGGCAGGAGGCGCCCAATTCCCATTGGCCTGAACGGCGACGTAGCCGTGGCCCGCGCCCGAGGTCCAGGTATTGACCGTCACGGTTACGTCTTCCAAAGCATTTGCCCGAACTAGTGGCAGTGCAGAGAACGCGAGGGCGGCAATGATCGCGAGTACCCGCAGCCGAGATCGCCTCATGGAAGGTTCTCGAAGGAGTCGACGAGCCATCGAGCGCCGGTCTTGATCACAACGACCTGCACCCGAACATCAGGCAGCGCGGTGGGGCTCTCCTTCGGTTGACCGCTATCGACGGAAACGTCGAAACCCACCTGGTGGTGGAGGAATGTCACCGTGGCCTGGGCTCCGGCCTGAGCAACAACCAAGTTGGTGAGGTCATTGACCGTCAGCACAGACGCCGTCCCGACAGCCTTCTGGCCCGCCAGGAATCCAGACACGGTCAAGTAAGCGGAAGAGTTTGTGCTCGTAACCAGCGACGCGATCGCCGTCGGGTCGTCCGTCCGCCTCGCCGTCGCAAAGGCCATGAAGAACGCCCGGACCGCTCCCTCCGGCGTTGCCGTGGGATCTGTCGGGGCGGCGGAGGGACCAGAGAAGGACGGGCTAGGTGCCTCTGCAGGCGCGCCGAGCCGACCCACGAGCAGGATCCCGCCAACCACGAACAGACCCACGGCAACAGCCGTGAGCGCGAGGATCGGCGTCCGACGGCCGGTCGGCGGCAGCATCATCAGCTCCGGGCCGCAGCCGAGCCAGTGAGGGTTAGCTCCACCGTTGGCCCTAGCCCCGCCAGGCCCAGAAGCGGCACCCGAGCCGGAACCCGGATCCGGATGCTCACGGTTGGCGCGGTGTCCAGGACGCCGGTGATCGGGTCCGTGCCGGGAACGTTCGAGACGACGACCTCGGCGGCCTGGGCGATCGCCGCGGGCGAGCTGCCGAGCTGGTCTCCGAGGGCAGCCAGGTTTCGGGCAAGGTACTCCCGCGCGAGCTCGTCGGCCATGGGCACGATGAGCGTCGGCGGGCCGCCGTGGGCGAGCGCCGGGACATCGAGGGCCTGGGTCGCGGTCAGGGCAGCCAGATCGAGCTGCGCGCCGATCCGCGCCCGCAGTCCTTCGATCGTGCCGACCGCGAGGACGAGGCTCAGGACGAGCATGAGCATCGGGAACAACAGGATCGCGTAGACGGCGATCTGACCACGCTCCCTCGTTCGAGACCGAGTCATCAGTGGGTGACCTCGCTGCGCGTCACGAATTCGGACGAGAGCGGGATCGCCCAGGTACCCAGGAACGGGATGTTGGCGTCCTCGTCGGTGGCGAGCCGGACCCGAATTGGTTCGCCCCAGTTCGCGCTGGCCGGCTCGATCGTGACCTGGACCGATGCTGGATCGAGGCCGCCGTCACGGAGCTCGGTGGCGATCCGTGCGTTGACCGAAGCCGTGTCGGCGCCGGCGACCGAGGCGGCTCGTGCGCCGGCGGCGGCCGCAGCATCGAGGACGATCCGGGTGTGGGCGATCCGGCCGAAGATCACGACGGCGAAGAGGACCGGGATGAGCACGAGGGGCACGACCAGGACAGCCTCGACGGTCGCGACACCTTCCTGGCCACGGCGGTGATGTCGGGTCTGACCGGGAGGCCCGACGCGCGTCATTGCCCGCTCAGCTGGTGCACGAGCTGGCCGATCTTTGCGGCGAGGCCGTTGTTCCAGGCCAGGATCGCCGCAGCCAGAACGACCAGGATGATTGCCGCCGCGATGACGTACTCGAGCGTTGTCAGGCCGCTGTCGTCGGTGAGGAGCGCGTGAACCGCCCGTCGGAGCAAGCGGACCGCATTCTGTCGGTTTACGCGATGTCGGTTCACGCTAGGACCTCCCACATTAGATGCGGCCAAGGGTCGAAAGGAACAAGGGCAGCACGACGAGCAGGACGAACTCGGGCAGGTAGATCCCCGCGAGAATGGCGGCGAGCTTGGGTTGGACCGTGGATGCGGCGCCCAGGAGTCGGTTGCGCTCGGCATCGCGGAGCGCGCGTTCGTGCTCGGCGAGTGTCTCGGCGACCCCCTTGCCGAGCTTGCGAGACTGCGAGAGCGACGCGGCCAGCTCATCGAGCGCCTCGATGTCCGAGGCGGCGGCGATGTCGCGCAGGGCGGTGTACAAGTCGGCGCCGGTGCCATAGGCGGCGACCGCGCTGCGGATCTGGCGGGCCAGCAGGTTCGAACCGGCCGACGCTTCGTGGAGGGCATCCGAGACATCGGCGACCGCGTGCTCGAGGCCATGCTTCGCCGCGAGCGGCCGAACCAGGGCAAGGAAGTCGGGCAACTCGCGGGCGATCTGGGCCTGGCGTGACTTTGCCCGGGACCCGAGGTATTCGGTCGGGAAGACGTAGCCGACAAAGGCAAGCGGGAGGGCGAGGAGTAACCCGCCCGAGAAGAACGGGGTGATCGCGACGCCGGTGGCGAGGATTGCGGCGGCAAGGACGATCTTGGCCGCGTAGATCTCGGCCGGCGTGATGACCGCCGGATCGAAGCCTGCCCGGATGATCTCGCGGTCGCTGATCTGCGAGGCAAACACCGGGGCGCGCGCCGCGAGGCGGGTCGCAACGGGCGCGAGGATGCGCTCCCAGAGCGGCTGATCGGCGCTCACGAGACGTTCGTAGCGATGGCGTGGGATCGCCACGGCCCGGATCGCATCGAGCCGGCGCGGCGTCAGGAGCTCGGCGCCGAAGATCGCCACGAGGAGGCAGAACACCGCGAGCGCCGTGGCGGCCGCACCGACGAGCTCCACCGCTATGCCTCCAGCCGGGTGATCCGCCAGGACAGGACGATCCCGGCAACTTCGAGGAGGGCCGCCGCGGGGAGCAGGACGTAGCGACCCAGTGATGTGGCCGTCACCGGGCTGATGAGCTCGCCATTGGCGACGGTGAGATACAGGAACAGTCCTGGGATGACGATCGCGAGGATCGCTGCCTGGAGCCGGAGGCCGCGACTCTCGGCCGCCGCCTGCCGGGCGATCGACTGGTTCGCCCGCGACGCCTCGCTCAGGGACCCCAAGACCTCGCCGGCGGCCGATGCCGGCTGGTGGGTCCGGGTCAGGACGATCAGGGCGTCGTAGACGAGGCCCAGGTTGCGGCCGGCCTGGCGGCGGCGAACTTCGACGAGCGCGTCGGCCGGCGGCTCATTGGCGTAGTAGCGCCCGAGGATCTCTTCGAAGTCCGCCTTCACCCAGCGATGGCGGGCCGCCTCGGCCGCCGCGGCGAAGAGATCGGGATACGTGCCGCCGGCCGCCGCCCGGTTGACCATCGCGCGCAGCACGCGTGGGGCATCGTCACTTGCAGCCCGGGCTTCGGAGCCGACGAGGTAACGGACATACCAGCGCGGAATCAGGGCGCCGACAACCAGGCCGAGGACCGCCATCGGGGTTGAGAGAAGGAGTCCAAGGCCGCCGAGCGCGAGCGGCGCAACGACCCCGAGGGCGAGATAGCTGCCGGGCGAGATCTCGAGGCGGGCCCGAGCAAGGAGCGTCCGTGCTGCCTCGATCCGGGCGGCATAGGCAGCACGGATGCGAAGGCGGAGCCCAAGCGTCGGCTGGGCGCGCGACGGCAGGGCGGCCATCAAGCCAGCGAAGACGGCCAGGCCCGCGGCAAGGGCGCCGACTAGCTCCATCGTTCGCCCTCGAGCTCGAGCCGAGTCAGGAGGCGGGCCGACGGAGTCCAGACCTCGTCGCGGACGAACCGGATCTCGTCGGGCCCGGTCGCCGACTCGGCCCGGAAGACATCGACGAGCAGGTACTGACCAGCGTCGGTCAGCCCGTCGACGGCGGTCATCTGGCGCACGACTCGTCGGCCGGAGCGCAGGCGACGCAGGACGACGACGAGATCGAACACCCGGGCGATGTAGGTGCGCAGGTCGGTCACCGTCAGGTCGTGCATGCTCTGACGGGCGAGGAGTTCGAGTCGGAAGAGGGCATCCTCCGCTGAGCTCGCATGGATCGTGGTGGCCGACCCATCGTGTCCGGTGTGGAGCGCCTGGAGCGTGTAGAAGGCCTCTTTGGGCAGGCGGATCTCACCGACGATCAGCCGGTCGGGTCGCATCCGCAGGGCGTTCGCGACGAGGTCGCCGACATCGAGGATGCGGGCGTCGGCGTCGCCGGTCGCAAGGTCGTGTGGGTGGAGCGTTTCGAGGTTGAACCGATCGGGGTTCTCAAGGGCCAGTTCGGCGGTGTCTTCGACGACTCCGATCCGCTCACTCGGATCGAAGAGGTCGGTGATCGAGCGAAGGAACGTCGTCTTGCCCGCCCCGGTCTCGCCGGCGACGAGGATGTTCGCCTTGGCCGCCACGAGTCGGGCGATGAAGTCGGCCATCGGTGCGTCGAGGCCACCCGCCCCGACCCAGCTCCGGCCGTGGCGTCCGCCTGGGACGAGATCCAGGCGGAGGCGGTTGAACTTGCGGATCGAGAGATACGGGCCGCCGACCGGTGGGATGACCGCGTTGACCCGCGACCCGTCGGGCATCCGGGCATCGACGACCGGGTGGGCGACCGAGAGTTCACGTCCGGCAAGGGCCGCGATCCGCTCGGACAGCTCGATCACGTCGCGGGCGGTGCCCAGGGTGACGCTCGTCGCTTCGAGGCGCCCGGACCGTTCGACGAAGGTCTCGTTTGGTCCGTTGACCAGGATGTCGCCGATCTCGGGATCCTCGACGAGGGGCTGGAGCGGGCCGAGGCCACACACGGCGGCCTCGACCGCGGCGATCAGACCCGGCGAGGCGTCGAGCTCGAGCTCGGGCTCATCGAGGATCTCGCCGATCGTCCGGCGTAGGAGGGCCTCTTGATCCGGTGTCCGCCCGAAC
The DNA here is from genome assembly GCA_025450915.1 of Candidatus Limnocylindrales bacterium. Taxonomy (GTDB): domain Bacteria; phylum Chloroflexota; class Limnocylindria; order Limnocylindrales; family CSP1-4; genus Palsa-1033. The sequence continues at coordinate 5,971 of JANWLH010000014.1, forward strand.
GGATTGAGGACCTCGGGCGTCAAGCGCGCGACGAGGATCCGGCGGACCGTTCCGAGGGTCGCCGACGACAACGGCACCCGGGCAAGATCGGGACGTCGCTCCAGACTCATCGCTCGGACCCTGGGGCCGGCACGGCATCGCGTGCGACGCGCAGGAGCGAGCGACGCGGCCGCGCCTGACCATCGGACTCGGGGAGGAGCGGCCAGGCCGCCCGTGCGGCGTCGGCGATGGAGCTTGCCACTGAGCTCGAGAAGGACCAGGCGGGCTCGCCCCGGTCGGCGGCAGTCGTGAACGCCGGATCGGGCGGGATCCGCCCGAGCAACGGGACATCGACCTCGTGGGCCAGCCGGCGGATCTCGGTGTCGTCGTCGGCGGCGTTGGCGATGAAGCCGAGTTTGCGACCCATCCCCTGCGCCCGGAGGACGCTCGCCAGGCGGAAGATGTCGGGGAGTGATTCGAGGGTCGGGCGGATGATCCCCAGAACGAGGTCGGCCTGATCGATCAGCTGGCGGTGGCCATCTTCAAGGACACTCCCGAGGTCGGCGACGACCAGGTGGTAGCCGGCGCGCTGGGCACCTTCGAGCAGAGCGTCGGCTTCGAGGATGCCAAACGCTGGTTGCCCCGGCTCACCGCCCTGCCCGTCGCGCTCGGCGAGCTGGGGATGGGGCGGCAGGGTCACGACGTCGGCCTGCCAGCGACTCTGCTTGGCAAGCTCGCCGACCGCGGACGGTTCCCGCCAGATCCGATGGCTCCAAGCCGCCGAGAGCGCAGCTGGCTCGAGCCCGAGGCGAAGCCCGACGGCGCTCGCCACCCGAGCCGCATCGAGAATCAGGACCCGAACGCCCTGCTCATCTCCATCGATCGGGCGGATCCGCGCCCGGGCGGCGATCAATGTCGCGATCTCGAGGGTGAGGGTCGTCTTGCCGGTGCCACCGGCGAAGCCAAGGACAGACACGAGGCGCAGCCCGGGCAGGACGTGGGGGATCGCGAGCGGCCGTTCGCGCGCCTCGCCGTCGTCGTCCGGAGGCTCTCCCTCCGGCGATCGATCCTCGTCGGACCCGACGATCCGCAGTCGGGCCGCTTGCTCCGCCATCGGCCTTCCCTCCTGGCCAGTGGACACGCCAACGTCGGGCACCGGGGAAGCCTGGGTACCCCCGATGGCGCTCGCCGCGTACGGCGCAGTCTCCACCGGAGTGCTCCGCACTGACCACACCCGCCAACGCATTGCGGTGCGCCGGGACACCGTTTTCTGACCTCCGGCCAGGACATCGTCGCGAGCGTCGCTTAGCTGCGGCTTATCTGGGAGTTGCTCAAGGCTGGCGTGCCAGGTTCGACGGCCCCGCCGGTAGCGGATCGCTCGGACAATCCAGCGGTAGGCGGGTTCACCGCGGATCGGCAGGATTGCCGCCAGGAGGATCGGCGCAACCACGATGAGCAGGACCACGAGTTTGATCGGCAGCCACAGCGGAGCGAGGTTGAGGAGCGCCCCGAACCCGACCGCCAGGCCGCAGATCCCAAGCTGTGGGGCGGTGAGTCCGAACGCGAGCGTCTCGTCGCGCACGGCGTTTTCGGGGACCTCGACAAGACCGCGCTCGTTCATCGGCTGTGCTTGAAGGTGGCGCGGCCGCTGAGCGCCGCCGGCAACAGGACGAACGGCAGGCCAAGCATCAGTGCCGCGGCGCCGATCGCGAGACCGAGCAGCGCGTTCATATCACCGACAGTCGGCGGGTTGCCCGATGGACCGATGTGCGGGAGCGCTTCGAGGCTGAACAGGATGAATGCGATCGTCCAGGCGAAGCGGACCACCAGGATCGCGGTCAGGACCTTGAGCCAGCCGTTGGTGACCCGCTCTGTTGCCGGGAGGGCATAGGCTGCGAGACAGATCGGACCGACGATCACGAGCAGACGCTCCACGGCGCCGAGGACGGCCGCGATCATCTGGACGAAGGTCAGTAGGACGGCCGCGAGGAGCCCGGCCGACAGCCACGCGCCGTCGTTCCAGTTGTCGGGCCCTTCGCTGACGTGCGGGTCGAAGCCGCCGTTCTGGAGGACATGAAAGACACCGCCGCCCGCTGGCCAAGCGTCTGGGCCACCAACGGCATGGGCCGGCAACGAGACCCCGACCATCGCAACATCGGTCGCGGTCACGAATTGGGCGAGGACACTGACGAGAAAAATGCCCAGGATCGCGAGCGTCGCCCCGACAACGAAGCGCGGGGTCACCGAGCGGGCCGTGTAGGCCGACTCGCCACTCGTCCGGCTGACCATGATGAGATAGCCTAGGGCGAGCCCACCGAACGTGAGGAGTGGGATCGTGATGATGAGCATCTTCCCGTACAGGTCCTTTGTCGCCGGATCCGCGAGCGGAT
>JANWLH010000015.1 GCA_025450915.1 Candidatus Limnocylindrales bacterium
AGGAGGAGACCTCGTTGAGCAGGCCGACCGCCCCGTTGACGATCGTGGCCGGATCGAGATCGACGGTCTTGACGAGCGCCTGGAGCTGGGTGACATCGGTCATCAGCTTCTTCGCGATCGTGGCCATCCCGGCCGTGGAGCCCTTCTGCCAGAGGGCCTGCTCAAGCCTGTGGAACCCGGTGAAGGTGCCGCCGGCGGGGACATCGTTGATCCGGGCGTCGATCTCGGGATCGAGGTCGCCGAAGACCTCGGCCACCGGCTCGATCGCCTCGTAGGGCTCGCGTGCCGGGGCATAGAGGGCCTTGGCCTGGGCGACCTTGCCGGCGATGACCGCATCGGTGAACGCCTTCGTCCGGGTCACGAGGAGATCCGTGTTCATCTCGATGTATGCCCGGTACGTCGCGACGCTGTCGGCGGCCGTTGCGGCGCTCGCGCCGGGCGCGGTCGAGGCCTGGGCGGGTGCCGTGCCGAGCGGCGCGAGCGTGGCGCTAGTCCCGCCGCAGCCCGCGAGCAGGAACAAGCCGGCGAAGCCCAGGGCGGCGAGTCGGCGGGCAATCATGGCGATCTACTCCGTGACGTTGAGGGTTCCGGTCGCGGCCAAGGTCCCGCCGGGACAGTAGCGGATGTAGGCGCCGGGCTCGAGGTTCAGGGTGAACGAGCGATCGATCCCGGGGATGACGTTCTCGACCTCGCCAATGATCCTCCCGGATTGCTCGATCTCGTATTCGAGGACGCTTGCGGTGCCGGTGTTCGTGACGCTGAACGTGGCCGGGCCGGCGGGGATGCTCAGGACCTGCGGTCCGCAGCCGGCGTCGCTGATCGAGACGTGCACCTGGCGAACTGCCGGGACTCGCTCCACCACAACAGGAGGGCTTGCATCGACAATGCAAGGAGCCTTGAATTCGAGAAGATTACGGGCCCCCGATCGCATCGTCAAGCGTTCGTGGTGCCGGTGCCCGGGCCAGGTTGGGACGATTGTCGCCACGGGACGCACTACGTGCTCTGGATGGCCGGCCTCGGGCGCGCGACCGCTCGCCCGGTACGAAGTCGTGCGTGGACTGCCGGTCCCCGTGGACCAGACCCGGGCCGATTGGGCTCTGAGATTGGATATGGCGTGAGCCCGCAGTGCCTGCCAGCGACATCTGTACCAGCTTCGGCCCGAGCTGCCTGCGGTGAGTCGGTGATAAGTGCGGCCCGCCATGGTTGGTCGATGCATGACGTTCAAGTTGGCCGGGTCGTTCGTGCTGTACGGCAACGACGGCGCTGGCGTCAGCAGGATGTTGCCAACCGTGCAGGCGTCGGCCGGACGGTGATCGTCGATCTGGAGGCCGGCCGGCTTGACGGCATGCGTTTTGGCACGCAACGCAGGATCGCCGCAGCGCTGGGGTTGGGCCTCGAGATCAATCTCCGCGGCCTCGGGGCGGAGCCGGATCGAGTCCTTGACGAGGGTCATGCTGCCCTGCCGGGAGCAGGCAAGAAATGGCTCGACGGGCTGGGCTGGAAGACCCTTTCCGAGGTGACCTATTCGGAGTGGGGCGAACGGGGCTCGATCGATCTGCTCGCCTGGCACGAGCCGACAGGAACGCTGCTCGTCATCGAGGTCAAGACGGAGCTCGTGTCGATCGAGGCGACGCTCCGCAAGCTGGACGAGAAGACCCGGCTGGCCGCAGGCATCGCAGCGAGGCAGTTCGAATGGTCCGCCAAGACGGTCGCTCGATTGCTCGTGCTGCCCGATGAGCGTGTGGAGCGGCGCCGGGTCGCGGCCCATGCGGCCGTCCTCGACGGCGCATTCCCGTTGCGCTCCTACGCGGCGCGAGCCTGGTGTCGGTCGCCTGCCGGAGCGGTAGCCGCACTGCTCTTCCTGTCGGCCGCGCGGGGCCGTGGTTCGCCCCGGGCCGGAGGTCGAGCCGCTCGAATTCGGCCGCGGGTTGGCACGAATGTCGCCGTGAGACGCACTACTTCGGGTCAGGGCTCGGGTTGACGCCTGGACCTTGCGCATTGAGCAGGACCTGTGCACGAATGGTCCCTTCCGAGGACGCCGGAACGCCGAAACGGGCCCTCACTCTCGGTAACGCGTCTGGTGGCGACAATCGTCCCAAGTCCGGTGGCAAGGGCCACAGAGCGACAACCGGAACGAACGCGACGGAACGAAGCCACGGAACGACGGATCAGCGCGTCGGCAGCGAGACCTCGAAGAGGGCGCCCGCGCCGGGGGGCGACGTCGCGTCGATCGTGCCGCCGTGGCGTTCGACGATCCAGCGCGCGATGGACAGGCCCAGGCCCGCGCCGCCGCTCGGCGCGTCCGTGGCCCGCCAGAAGCGCTCGAAGACCCGGGGCAGATCCTCGGGGCGGATCCCGGGCCCGTCGTCGGCAACCGTCACGATCGCCCGGTCCCCTTCCGGCTCGGTGCGAATCGAAACCGTCCCGCCGACCGGGCTGTGCTGGATGGCGTTGTCGGCGAGGATCGTCACGAGCTGCCGAAGCCGCAACGCGTCGCCCAGCGCGGGGGTCGGCCGCGCGTCGAGGCGGAGCGTCACGCCGTGCGCGGCGGCGATCCCGGCCAGGGGCTCGAGCGCCGTGGTCGTAACGTCGGCCAGGTCGAGGGGCTGGCGGTCGAGCTCGATCGTCCCCGAGTCCGCCCGGGCGAGGAGGAGCAGCGCGTCGACGAGCTCGGTCAGGTGGTCGGCCTCAGCCTTCATGTCGTCGATCGTCTCGCGCTGGTCGGCGATCGTCGAGGTCGGGTGCCGGAGGAGGTGCTCGACGCTGCCCCGGACCACGGTCAGCGGCGTGCGCAGCTCGTGGCTCGCGTCGGCCGCGAACTCGCGCTGGCGACGGAGCGAATCACGGATCGGCACGAGGGCTCGCCGCGCATAGAACGCGCCACCGGCCACCGACAACCCGATGGCGCCGATGCCGCCAACGACCAGCACGATCAACAGGTACTGGAGCGCCCGGGCCTCGGCCGTTCGGTCGGCGATCACCTGGATCACGTACGTCGCGCCGTGGCGGGTGATCGGCTCGGTGACGAGCTGGATCGGGGTCCCCTCGATCGTGGTCTGGCGGACGTCGGTGACCCCCGATCGGGCAACGGCGACGGCGGCCATGTCGGGCAGGCCACTGATCCCCGAGCTCTGGGGGCCGACCGATTCATTGGCCGGGCCGATGACCATCGCCAGGGTGCCCGAGGTCGGGCCTCCAAAGACGATCCCCGTCTGGAGCTGCGGACCGAGACTCGCGTCCTGGCCGGATGCCCGGTTGATGAAGTTCGCGATCTGGTCGGCCCGGCTCTGGAGGCGTTGCTCCGTGCTGTCGGACAGTGACCGATCAACCGTGAGGTAGATCGCACCGCCGAGGACCACGAGGATCGCCAGGGTGATCCCCCCGCTCCACAGGATCAGGCGGCGCCATGTCCGCCGGAGCAGCCGGGCGTCGCCCGCGTCGCCGGACGGGCCGGTGGGGCTCATCCCGGGACCATGCGGTAGCCGACGCCGCGCTCCGTGCGGATCAACGCTCCCGCTGCGGCGCCGAGCTTCTCGCGGAGCCGGTGGACGTAGGCCTCGACCGTATTCGGGGTGACCGCCAGCCCATACGGCCAGGCGGCGTCGAGCAGGTTGTCGCGGGTCAGCAACCGGCCGGGGTTGCGCAGGAAGCACTCGAGGAGGGCGAACTCGCGTGGGCTGAGGGCAATCGGGGCACCGGCAACGGATACCGCCCGGTCGGCCTCGTCGAGGACGATCGGTCCGTTCACGAGGTTGGGACCCGACGGTGAGCGGTCCGCCCGCCGGGCGAGCGCCCGCAAGCGCGCGGCGAGCTCTTCGTAGGCGAACGGCTTGACCATGTAGTCGTCGGCGCCCGCGTCGAGGCCGCGCACCCGGTCCTCGATCGCATCGCGGGCGGTAAGGATCATCACCGGCAGGTCCGAGCCGGACTTGCGCAGGTCGCGCAGGATCTCCAGCCCGGAGCGGTCGGGCAGGCCGAGGTCGAGGATGACCGCGTCGAGGGCCGCCTCGGACTCGAGGACGTCCGTCGCATCGCGGGCATCCGGCGCCAGCTCGACGACGTGGCGATCGTCGCTGAGCAAGCGCCGGAGCAGGCGTCCGAGCCGGGGATCGTCTTCGACGACCAGAATGTGCATGGGCAGACTATGCGGGGCGGATCAGGCGGTCGCTACTTGACGACCGTGATCGTGCCGACCGTGGCACCGCCCAGGCCGCCGAAGCCGCCGCTCGGACGAGGCTGGCCGCTGGCCGTGGGGCCGGTGCCGGCACCGAGGGCCAGGCCGATCTGGACGGTGGCTCCCGCCGTGACGTCGGCGGCCGTGCCGGTCGTCGAATCACGGTAGGTCACCGTCGGGCTGAGGTTGAGCGTCTCGGTGGTCCCGTTGGCCAGCTTGATCTGGATCGTGCTGCCATCGATCGATACGACGGTGCCGCTGATGCTGACGCCGGCGGCTCCACGACCGGCGCCGCCACCGAAGCCGCCGGCTCCGCCTGCGCCACCACCGAATCCGCCGAAGCCGCCTTCGCCGTTGGCGGCACCGCGGCCCGCGCCACCGAAGCCGCCGGCGGCCGGCGTGGCTGTCGCGGTCGGAGCCGTGACCCGCCCGACCGCGAAGGCGACGCCGCCGATCGCCACGAGCGCGCCGACGAGGAGCAGCGCTGTCCCGGTCGAGGCCCGGTTCTTCGCCGTCGTCGTTGCTGCGAGAGGAGCCGGCGCGAAGGACGTCGGTGCGTACGCGGTCGGCGGAGCAGGCGGGATCGAGCTCGCCGGCGGCGCTGGAACCGGATCAGGTGTCCAGGTGGGCGGCGGGGTCGGCGTGGTCGAGCCGGGCGTTGGGCCAGGCGTCTGTCCTGGCGTCTGGCCGGGCGTCGGGCTGTCCATGGTCATCGGAGTGGCTCCTTTCGGTTGCAGGTCATTCGTAGCGGAGGGCGACGATCGGATCGAGGCGGGCGGCCTGGCGGGCCGGCCAGACGCCGAAGACGACGCCGACGAGCAGGCTGAAGAGGACGGCGACGAGCGGCGTCACCGGGCTGAAGACGAAGCCCCAGCCGGCGAGGCTGCCGATCAGGTAGGAGACGGCGACGCCGAGAATGATCCCGAAGATCCCGCCGAGCACGGAGAGGACGAGGGCCTCGACGAGGAACTGGGCGAGGATGTCCCGGCCGCGGGCGCCGACCGCCTTGCGGATGCCGATCTCGCGAGTCCGCTCGCGAACCGAGACCAGCATGATGTTCATGATCCCGATCCCGCCGACGAGCAGGGAGATCGAGGCAATCCCGGCGAGCAGCAGGGTCAGCAGGTCGCTGACCCCGCCGACGGTCGTCAGGAGCTGGGCCTGGTCGGCGATCGTGAAGTCATCGGTACCGCCGATCGCGATGTCGTGGCGCGTCTCAAGCAGCGTCGTGATCTCGGCCTTGACCGTGTCGATCTGGCCGGCCGAGGCGACGCTGATTCCGATCGTGCGCAGCTTGTCTCCGGGCACGAACTCGTCCTGGACGGTCGTGTACGGAACGAGGATCTGGTCGTCCTGGCTGACCGGGCCGGTGCTGCCTTTGGCCTGCAGGATCCCGACGACCCGAAACGGCAGGCCGCCGATCGTGATCGTCGACCCGATCGAGCTTGCCGTCAGGCCCAGGTCGTCGGCCGTGGTCGCCCCCAGGACGGCCTCGTGGAGGCGCGCGTCGACGGCGGCCTGGTTCAGGGTGGCGCCCTGCCACACGTCAAAGTTGCGGACCGTCGTGTAGCCGCTCGTCGTGCCGATGATCGAGGTGGTCGTGTTCTCGGTGCCGGCCACGACGAACTGGCTGGTCGAGATCTCGGGCTCGACGGCGGCGACCCCGTCCAGGGCGGCAATCGCCTGGGCGTCCTCGATCGTCAGCGTGTTCGCCGAGCCCGCCGCACCGCGGGTGAAGCCCGTCGTCGTCGCGCCCGGATTGACGGTCAGCAGGTTCGTGCCGAGGCCCTGGAGCTGCTTGGTGATGCCGCTCGTGGCGCCCTGGCCGACGGCGACCAGCGAGACGACCGAGGCGACGCCGATGATCACCCCGAGCATCGTCAGGGCGGCCCGCAGGCGGGACGAGCCGAGCCGGGAGAGGGCGAGCCGGACCAGCTCGGTGGCCCTCATGCGACGAGCCGCCCGTCGCGCACGTGGACCTGGCGCCGGGCCCGGCTGGCGACCTCCGCGTCGTGGGTGATCATCACGATCGTCCGGCCCGCCGCATTCAGCTGGGTCAGGAGGGTCATCACCTCGGCGCCCGACGCGCTGTCGAGGTTGCCGGTCGGCTCATCCGCCAACAGCAGGGCCGGCTCGGTGACCAGTGCCCGGGCGATCGCCACCCGCTGCTGCTGGCCGCCGGACAGCTCGGTCGGGATGTGGCTGATCCGATCGCCGAGGCCCAGCCGCTCGAGGGCCACCTGCGCCCGGGCCAGGCGGTCCTTGCGCGAGACGCCCTGGTACAGCAGGGGTGTGGCCACGTTCTCGAGAGCCGACGTGCGAGGCAACAGGTTGTAGGACTGGAAGACGAACCCGATCGTCCGGCTGCGCAGGCGGGCAAGCCCGTCGTCGTCGAGCTCGGCGATCGGGGTTCCGGCGAGGCTGTAGGTGCCGCCGGTCGGGCGATCCAGGCAGCCGAGGATGTTCATCATCGTCGACTTGCCCGACCCGGACGGACCGACGATCGCCAGGAACTCGCCCTCCTCGACCTCCAGGTCGACGCCCTGCAACGCCGCGACCTGGACGTGGCCGAGGTCATAGATCCGGCTGACATCGTGGAGCTCGATGAGGGCTCCGCTCACGGCTGGCCCCGACGCGTACCGCCGCCGGCTGGGAATGCGCCGCCGCCGCCAAATCCGCCGAAGCCACCGGTCAGGCTGCCGGCGTTGGTCGTGGTCGCGGCCGTCGACGTCCGCGGCGTGGAGACGCCGACGACGACGGTGTCACCGGCACTGACCCCGCCGGTGATCGCGGCGTACTGGGTGGTGATCAGGCCGACGGTGACCGGCACCGTGCTGATCGTGCCGTCGGCGCCCATGACCCGGACCCCGTACGAGCCGCTCGAGCCGACCAGGGCAATCGCCGGGACGGCGATCACGTTGTCCGCCTCGGCGGTCGTGATCGAGACGCTCGCCGACATCCCGGCCTTCACGTCGGACGGTGTCGTATCGAGGCTGATCACCACGGGGTAGGTGACGACCGACGACGATCCCGAGGACGAGGCGACAGGGTCGATCTCGGTCAGCTTGCCTGTCGCGGTCTCGTTCGTCGCCGTGATCGCGATCGTGGCCGACTGGCCGACCTTGAGGCTGGGCAGGTCCGTCTCCGCGAAGCTCGCGGTGACCTGCATCTGCGCGCCCTCCATCTCGATCGCGTCACCGGACGGGGCGTCGAGTCCGGCGACGAGCGAGACGGCGGTGATCGTGCCGTCGGCGGGAGCGCTGATCGTAGCCAGCTTGACGGTCGCCTCAGCGCTGTCGACTGCGGTCTGGGCGCTCGTGACGGACGCCTTGTCCGACAGGATCGTGAGGGCCGGCGCGGCCGCCGTCTTGCTCTCGTAGCCCTGCTGGGCGGAGGTCACCTGGAGCTCGGCGGAGGCGACGCTCTCGGCTGCCTGGTTGTTCGACTGGGTAGCCTTGGCCTTCGTCTGGGCCACGTTCTGGGTTGCGCTCGTGACGGCTGCCTTGTCCTGGTCGATCTGCTGGGCCGGCGCGCTGGCGGCCTCGTCGGCCGACAGAGTGGCCTTGGCCTGGCTCAAGGCGGCATTGGCGGTGCTGATGCTCAGGTTGTTCTGCGTGCGGGTGTCCGATTCACTCGTTCGCGCATTGCTCAGCTGCTGCTCGGCCTGGGTGATCGACAGCCTGGCCATCGCCTTGTCCACCGCCGTCAGGCCGCGCTCGTCACTCGCCAGCCGGGCCTGGGCGATCGCCAGGTTCGACTGGGCGGCCGAGAGCGCCTGGGTGGCACTGGCGCTGTCGGCGACGGCGAGCACCTGGCCTTTCGTGACCACGCTGCCGACCGTCACGCTGACGGAGCTGACCGGCCATGTCGTCGACGAGCCGCCGGAGCCGGTGCCCGACCCGGAGCTGGATGAAGATGAGGCCGAGGAGGATGAACTGCTGCCGGCGACCACCGGATTCCGGCCGAACGCCAGGCCGTAGGTGATCGAGGGAGCCAGCGAGCCGGTTGCAGCCGAGCTCTGGGTCACGTTGGTCACGGCCGCCGTCGCAGTGATGTACTGGACGCTCGAGCCCGACCCGAATGACGGACCGATGATCACGACGCCGATCGCGGCGACGCCAACCACGATCAGGGCGACCGCGGCGAAGATCTTCAAACGCATGTGCGCACCCTTTGCGATGGACGATCGGTGGTGATGGGGCCCGAATCAGGGTTCGCCCACCGCACCATCCTGTGCTCCGCACCTGACGAAGTCCTGAACGGGAGCCGGTCGTTCGAAGCTCCCAGCCACGCTCAAAGGAGGCTGCTGAGCGTGAAGTGGTATAGTCACGACTCCTCTCGACTAGCCGGGAGGCCTCCGCTAGGTCGATGGTTCCCTTCTCGAGCCGGCCTCTGCGCCGCATCCCTCTACGCCGAGAAGAGAACAGGAATACCCCTCATGGCCAACGGAAGCGTCAAGAAGGTCGTGTCCGATCGTGGGTTTGGTTTCATCACCGCCGACGATGGGAAGGACTACTTCTTCCACCGCGACGGGCTCGACCGATCGATCGACTTTGACAAGCTGGTCGGCGGCGAGCACGTGACCTTTGAAGTCGAGGCAGGTCCCAAGGGCCCGCGCGCGATCAAGGTCCAGGCCGCCTGAGCCTTCGCTCAGACCACTCTCGCCCGGTCCAACGCGGACCGGGCGTTTCTGTGTCCGGCACAATGAGTTCGAGATGACCGATCGCCAGCTCCCGGACTTCGAGATCCTGACCTTCGACTGCTACGGCACGTTGATCGACTGGGAGACGGGCATCGTCCGCGCCCTGCGCAGCGCGCTGGGCGAGGTCGCAGCCTCGGCCGGCGACGAGCGGCTCCTCGAGCTGTACGCCGACCACGAAGCCACCCTGGAGGCCGGGCCATACCTGCCGTATCGCGCCGTGCTGGCCGGGGCGGCCCGCGGGGTCGGCGCCGATCTCGGTGGCGAGCCAGGTGACGAGGCGGTCCAGGGATTCGCGGAGTCGGTTGGCGACTGGCCGGCGTTCCCCGACTCCGTCGACGCCCTCAGGCGCCTGAAGCAGCACTTCCGGCTGGGGGTGATCACGAACTGCGACACGGATCTCTTCGCCCGCTCGAACGTGCGCCTCGGGGTCGCCTTCGACTGGGTGATCACCGCTGAGCAGCTCGGCAGCTACAAGCCCAACCCGCGCAACTTCGAGCTGGCCCTCGAGCGGATCGGGGGCGATCGATCGCGCCACCTGCACGTCGCCCAGAGCCTCTTCCACGACCACGTCCCGGCGCGGACGTTCGGACTCCGGACGGCCTGGATCGACCGGCGTCACGATCGGCCGGGCTCCGGGGCGACCCCGCCGGCCGAGGCGACGCCCGACTTCACGTTCCCCGATATGGCCTCGTTCGCAGCCGCCGCGATCGGCTAGATTCGGGCGGACGCCGGAGCGCGACTTCACGCCGATTGGCCAGTCCGAGCCCAAGCCGGCGCCGGGCACCTGACCCGGGTCATGGAACAGAGCTCGCGGCGGCCCCGGAACCCACGAGCAGGAACGCACCGAGCAACGCCACCAGCGCGCCGATCCCTGCCGGCGTTGCCGAGAGGCCGGTGACCGCCCGCAGCAACTCCGCCAGGGTCGAGAGGCCGATCGTTGCCCGCGCCCGGACGGGGCCGGCCGGCGGCACAGCCATGGCGTCGGCGACGACCAGGGCCAGCGTCTCCGCGAAGCCGATCAGCATCAGGCACAGGCCGAACGGCAGGAGCCGGATGCCGAAATAGCCGGCAGCCTGCTGGGGCGACCGGCCGATCGGCAGGCTGGCCAGCCCGAAGAAGACGAACAGCAAGCTCGCGCCAGCGACGGCCGCGACGAAGGCGGCGATGAATGCCCGGGGACTGGCCACGGGGGCGGTGGATCGGGTCATGGACATGCTCCAGCTCGATGTCGCACGCGCCGATGATTAGACGGTGGGCGACCCCTCGAATGCGACGAACGCCGCGAGGCGCGCACGCGCCCGCTCCTGGACCGTCTTGCGCAGGCGTTCGGCCCGGTCATCGCGGCCCATCGTAGGCGACCGGGGCGGCGCCGCGGATGCACTCAAGGAACCGCGTGACAGGCCACCGACACCTAGACAATCAGTACCTTGACGCCGATACTGCGCGGTATTGGTTGTCTCGAGCGCAGCATCCCGAGCCAGCCAGGAGGCCATTGATGAAACCCCGACCTGCTGCCCTGCTCGTTGTCATTGCGCTGATCCTCGCCGCCTGCTCGCCGGGGGCCACGACCGCCCCGAGCACGGCCCTGAGTGGCTCGCTGACGATCTACGGAGCGTCGTCATTGAAGGCCGCCCTGGCCAAGGCGCAAACCGCGTTCCAGGCGGCGTATCCGGGCGTGACGATCACGATCTCGACCGACTCATCGTCGACCCTCGAGACGCAGATCGAGCAGGGCGCCCCGGCCGATGTCTTCCTTTCCGCGGATACGACCAATCCGGCCAGGCTCGTGGCCAAACGCCTGAACGCCGGTGACCCGGTCACGTTCGCTGGCAACGTGCTGACCGTGATCGTGCCCGCGACCAACCCGGCGGGGATCACGAGCCCGGCCGACCTCGCCAGGACCGGGGTCAAAGTCATCGCTGCCGGCGCGACGGTGCCGATCACGGCGTACGCGACGACGCTCGTTGCCAACCTGGCCAAGGAAGCCGGCTATCCGGCGGGCTTCGTCGCGGCGTACGGCGCCAACGTGGTCTCGCAGGAGGACAACGTCGCCGCGGTCGTCTCGAAGATCGCGCTCGGCGAGGGCGACGCGGCGATCGTCTACGTGACCGACGCCAGGACCTCGACGAAGGTGACCACGATCACTGTCCCGACCGACGCGAACGTGCCCGCGACCTATGCCGGAGTGGTCGTCAAGGCATCACGGAACGCCGCGGCCGCGAAGGCCTTCCTGTCCTGGTTCGCCGGCCCCGGTGGCCAGGCGATCCTGGCCTCGTTCGGCTTCCTGCCGCCGTCCTGATCCGGGCAGGATCTGCCGGCTGAGCGCATCCTGAACGCCAGCCTGAGCAGCAAGGATCTCCGCGATGACCGTTCCCAAGCCCGAGGACCTGCGCACCGTCCTCACGCCAATCCAGTACGTCGTCACCCAGGAGGCCGGCACTGAGCCGGCGTTCAGTGGCGCCTACTGGGACAACCATGCCGACGGCATGTACCGCTGCGTGGTCTGCCACGAGCCCCTCTTCGACTCCACGACGAAGTTCGAGTCGGGGACCGGCTGGCCGAGCTTCTACGACCTGGTCGACAAGGGCCACGTCGTGACCAGGGAAGAACGGGCGTACGGGATGCTCCGAACCGAGGTGAACTGCGCGAATTGCGGCGCCCACCTGGGCCACCTGTTTCCCGACGGGCCCCGCCCGACCGGCCTGCGCTACTGCATCAACTCCGCGGCACTCGACTTCGAATCGCGCGATGTAAGCGGAGACCACGCCTCAAATACCTAGACATGATCTCGATCGTGGGCCGATACTCCGGCGATGGCCAGCGATCCACTCCATCCACCAGCCCGGGCGAGCACCGAGCCGGGTGGCCGTCCCCTCTACCTGCTGGCCGTCGCCGCCGGCTTGTGCCTGGGCCTGCCGGTCGCGGTCATCGTCGTGCGCTCGCTCCTCGACGGCTCATTGGCCACCGCGATCACCGACCGGGTCGTCCTCGATGCGTTGACCCTGAGTCTCGGTACCACGGCGATCAGCCTCGTGGTCACGATCGTCGTCGGCCTGCCGCTCGCCTACTTCCTGGCTCGCCGCGAGTTCCGGGGACGGGCCCTCCTCGAAGCCGTGATCGACCTGCCGATCGTCCTGCCGCCATCCGTGGCCGGGCTGGCGCTCCTGCTCACCCTGGGCCGGGAAGGCTTCCTCGGCAAGCCGCTCGACGCGCTGGGGATCGAGCTGCCGTTCACGACGGTCGCCGTCGTCCTCGCTCAGGCCTTCGTCTCGGCGCCGTTCTTCATCCGGGCCGCGAGACTCGGCTTCGCGTCGATCGATCGCCATCTCGAGGACGCGGCCCGGGTCGACGGGGCAACCGAGGCCCAGCTCTTCCGGTCGGTCACCCTGCCCCTCGCCGGCTCGGCCCTGGCCGCGGGGCTCGTGATGAGCTGGGCTCGCTCGCTCGGTGAGTTCGGGGCGACCATCATGTTCGCCGGCAATGTCGAGGGCCGGACCCAGACCCTGCCCCTGGTCGTCTACAGCGAGTTCACCGGCGGCAACCTCGACGGCTCAATCGCGGCCGCGGCGATCCTCGTCCTGGCGGCGTTCGGCGTGCTCGTCGCGGTCCGCGTCCTGCACTGGGGGCAGGTCCTCGACCTGCGCAGCCTCAGCTGACGTCCGCAGGCGCCACAGCACCAGGGCGGCCACGACGGCGCCGCCGACGGTCATCAGGGTTCGGCGCGTGCCCAGCCGGGCGAAGGGCAGTCTCATCGAGCGAAGCGTACGTCAGTGGAAGCGCACGACGGTGACGACGCCGGCGATCAGGCAGTAGATCGCGAACGGGGTCAGCGTCCGGGTCGTGAAGTAGCGGCTCAGGAAGCGGACCGACAGGTAGGCCGCGATCGCGGCGGCGACGCTGCCGGCGAGGACCTGGGCCTGGACGCCGTTGCCGTTCGGGCCGAGCAGGTCGGGCAGCTTGTAGACCCCGGCCGCCAGGATGATCGGCGTCGCCAGCAGGAACGAGAAGCGCGCCGCGTCCTCGTGGTCGAGGCCCCTGACCAGGCCCGCGACCATCGTGATCCCCGAGCGGCTGATCCCAGCCAGGAGGGCGAAGACCTGCCCGACGCCGATTGCGCCGGCCTCGCGGAACTCCAGTGAGTCGAGCTCGCGCCGGCCTGCCTCGGCCGGGTCACGGACCGCCGGGCCGAGGCGCAGCGGGCGATTGACCTGGGCCGTCGAGCGGCGCCGGAGCCGCTCGCCGGTGAGCAGGATCAGGCCGTTGACGCAGAGCAGGATCCCGGCCAGGACGGGCGTGGCAAAGATCACTCGGAGCTGATGCTCGAAGATCAGCCCCAGGAGCCCGGCCGGGATCGTCGCCACGACCAGCAGCCAGCCCAGCCGGGCGTCGGGCGTGTCGATCCGTCGCCGGGCCAGCGAGCTGACCAGGGCCCCGATGATCCGCACCCAGTCGCCGCGGAAATACCAGGCGAGGGCGAGGGCGGTGGCCACGTGGAGCCCGACGAGGAACGCCAGGAAATACGATTCCGACGCCCGTTGGGCGGCGACGACGTCGTTCCAGCCGAAGAACGCCGGCAGGATCACCGAGTGTCCGAGGCTCGAGACCGGGAAGAGCTCCGTGACGCCCTGGATGAGGCCGAGGACGATCGCCTCGAAGAACGTCATCAGCGCGTTGCCAAGGCCAGGCTGATCGCGCCGACGAGGGCCACGGTCGCGAACAGGCCGGCCCCAACGAGCGCGCCGGAGAGGCCGGCACGCACGAGGATCGCCGCCCCGGCGAGGGCAACGATCGGGCCGATGAACAGCTCGAGGCGGTCGCCGATCAGGAAGTCGGACCAGAAGTGCAGGAAGGTCCGGACGAAGCGGATCACGACGGCGGGATCCCGGCGCCCGCTGGTACGTTCGGCCGGCTGGGCCGGCGCGCCAGCGTCCGGATGATCCACACGCCAAGCAGCGCGAGGAGGAGGTAGCCGGCGAGCAGCAGGAGGATTGCGAGGTCGTCGCCCGGCCACGCGATCCCCACGCCCTCGCCCGACCAGAACGTGCCGAAGCCGGTGAGCATCACCCCGACCACGAACTTCATCGCGTTCTCCGGCACTCGCGCCAGCGGCCGATGGACGACCACCGCGATCGCGACGACCAGCAGGCCGGCCAGGACCGCTCCGAGGACCGCCGGGCCGAGGAGGTTTGCGCTGGCCCCGAACGTCACGACGATGAACGCGACCTCGAGGCCTTCGAGCAGGACGCCTTTGAAGGCGACGGTGAAGCTGATCCAGTCCATGCCGCTGGTCGCGACCGGCGGCTCGTGGGTCAACCCGGCGGTCAGTTCGGCGACCTCGGCCGCGAAGATGGCTGCTTCGTCGTGCTTGCCCTTCGCTCCAGCCGCCCGCAGGACGGCCTTGGTCAGCCATTGCAACCCGTAGATCACCAGGAAGGCGCCGACGACCAGGCGGAGCACGCCGATCGGCACGAACAAGATGAGGGCCGAGCCGAAGACCGCCATGAGGATGGCCAGGGTCACGACGGCCGCGGCGACCCCGATCAGGGTCGACCGCCACTGGCGGGTCACCCCGACAGCCAGCACGATCGTGACCGCCTCGACGAACTCGACCGCCGACGCGAGGAAGGCCGAGAGGATCGTGACGAAGGCGACCGAGCTCATGCCCGCAATCCTAACGGCGCCGGGCGATTGCCAAGACAGTTGCGTTCGCAACTAGATGGTATGATCGCGCCAGAGTTCGATCACAGCCTTCGAGGAGCACCCAATTGAGCACACCTGATCCGCGGGCGGCGATGTTCGCCTACAACCAGACCCTGGTCGATGACTTCCGGGCCAACAGCGGCAAGTCCACGATCGGCCATTTCGTCGGCCGCCAGATGATGGTCCTGACGACCACCGGCGCCAGGACGGGCGGGCCCCGGGTCACGCCCCTGGCCTACAGCGTCGACGACGGCAAGGTCGTCATCGTCGCGTCGATGGGCGGCGCGGACAGGCACCCTGCCTGGTACCTGAACCTCGAAGCCAATCCGATCGTCACGGTCGAGGTCGCTGCCGAGAAGTACCGGGCGCATGCCCGGATCACGAAGGGCGCCGAGCGCGAGCGGCTCTATGCCCAGCACGCGGATCTCCACCCTTCGTTCCACGACTACGTCACGAAGACGACCCGGGTGATCCCGGTGATCGTCCTCGAACGCCTGCCGGAGGCCGGCCGGACGCAGGACTGATCAGGCCCCCGGGGCCGGCGACCGTTCGGGCGGATCACGGCCGACGACGAGCGGTCCGAGTACAGCGCAACGCCCGAACAGGCCGGCCGCCCGGCCGCCAGCGCCCAGGGCTGCGCGTTGAGCTTGGGTGCCAGGTCCTCGGCGGATCTCAGGCAGCGATGCTGCCTGCGAGGTTACGAACCTGGTCCGTGAGGTGAGCCGGCATCGCGGCGGGGCGGGCCGGGCGTGGGTCCTGCCAGGCCGGGTTCGGCGGGGCCCTGGGCGCGATACCACGACTCCCGAACCTCGAAATACCACGACTACCCGTATCCAGGTGTTCGGCCAAGGGATGGCCCAAGTCGCGGGTGTTCGGAGCCAGGCACACCGTCTTGCCACGAATAGTCGTGGTACGCCGCCGGCACGCCGGGCGTCGCGGCCGCGGCGAGCGGGTCCGCTGCCGAAGCGTGTACTGGGTACAACAAA
>JANWLH010000016.1 GCA_025450915.1 Candidatus Limnocylindrales bacterium
CGCGCTCATCCTCGCGCTCATCGCGATCGTCGCGATCATCGCCCTGCTCTACCTTGGCGGCCAGGTCTCGGCGATCCTCAGCAACGTGGGCAACAGCGTCTAGCCACGGCTCATCGCGCGTAGCGAAGAGGGGCCTCCTCACTCGAGGGGGCTCCTTTCGATTCTGGCGACCCGACGAAGCGGCTAGGTGGCCAGGCCGAACAGGAGGTTCGACGCCGCCCCGACGAGCCCGATCGCGACGAGGATCACCGCCGAGGGCAGGACGAGGTTCGGGAAGCGCCGCTGGACGCGCAGCAGGGCGAGGAGCATCACGGAGATCGCTGCCCCCTTGAGGAGCGCGGGCCCGAACGGTCCCTGGAGCAGGTACAGCGATCGCGCCAGCGGATTGCTCTCGGCGCCGATGCCCACCCGGGCGACGGCGGGCACGAAGGTCGCCAGGTCGAGGAGCTGGGCCGCGATGACGGCCGCGATCAGCAGCGCCGCCCGGTTCGGCAGCCAGCGAAGCCCCTCCCGAGTCGCCTGCGCGTAGGTCGGTTCCATATCGCAAGGATCGACGGGTCGAGCCCGGCCGTCCCTGGGACCTCCGTCCCGGATTGATCGGCATCCGAGTACCGCCTCGCACCGCTGTGGCACGATGCCGGCGATGAGTGGACGCCCGGATTCGTCGCGCCGCCTGGTCCAGATCGGGGCGGGCTGGATCAGCGGCTATCACCTCGCGGCGCTCGATCGGCTCGGCCGAACCCGGCTCATGGGCGTCGCCTCCGGCCGGCTTGCAAGCGCCCGGGCAGTCGCCGGTCCGCGCGGCGCCGCCGCCTACGCGACGGCCGACCTCGAGCGGATGCTCGACGAGCAGCGACCGGAGATCGCCTTCGTCGCCGTCCCGCCGTCAAGCGCCGCCGGCACGCTCAGGCCGCTCATCGACCGTGGGATCCCGTTCCTGACCGAGAAGCCGCTGGCCGCCACCGATGCCGACGCACCCGTGGAGATCGCGGCAAGGGTCGCCGAGCTCGGACTCGTGGCGGCCGTGGGGTATCACCTGCGCGGGCTGGAGGCCCTGGCCCAGGTTCGCGAGCGCCTCGCGACGAACCCGGCGCACCTGCTCTCAGCCCGCTGGTTCGGGCCGACCCCGGGACCTGCGTGGTGGCGCAGCGAGGCAACGGGCGGTGGCCAGGTCGTCGAGCAGGCGACCCATTTCTACGACCTCGCCAGGCTCTTGATGGGCGAGGCAACGGTCGTCGGCGCGGCATCGACCCAGGAGCTGCCTCCCGTCCCGGCCGGCGTCGCCCTGGCCGATGCGACCGCGGCCGTCGTGCGGTTCGGGTCGGGGGCGATCGGGAACTTCTCGAACAGCCGCCGTCTCGGCGCGCCGGTGGTCGAGGTCGAGCTCGCCTGCGCCGGCCTGCTGATCACGATCCGCAAGCTCGAGCCGCTCCAGACAACCTGGGCGGTGACGTTCGACGACGGCGGCCCGCTCCTGACCGTGCCCCCGGGTCGGGACCCGTACGAGGTCCAGGCCGAGGCGTTCCTCGATGCGGTCGACGCCGCCGACCCGTCCCGGGTCCTCTCGACCTACGCCGACGCGCTCCTGACCGACCGCCTCACCCGGGCCGTCGTTGCGGCGACCGGCCGCGGCGGCTGATCGCCGGGTCGCTACAGCCGAGCATCGGCGATCGTCGGCTCGAACAGCTCGATCGGATTGCCCGAAGGATCGTCGATCAGGACCTGCTTGCCGCCAACGCCGGTCACGAGGTCGTTGCGGAATGGGACGCCAGCCGCCTTCAGGGTGGCGATCGTCGCCTCGAGGTCGGCAACCTCGAGCGAGAACCGGTTCCAGCCGCCCGGTTCGGGCAGGCGCCCGTCGGGCATTGCCTGCCCGCCGCCCGGGCCGCCGCCGGGCCGGCTCAGGACCAGCCGGAGGTCGCCCTTCGAGAGCATGGCGAAGAAGGGCCCCGGGTGCATATCCTCGTGGAATCCCAGCTGGCCGCAATAGAACGCGATCGAGGCGTCGATGTCGTTGACGATGTAGCGAACGCTAACGGTCGGCATGAAGTCCTCCTCGGAGGCCTGGTAGTGCCCGCTCGGCGAGCTGGCGGAGCAGCGGCAGCTGGGTCACCGACGGCATCGTCGTCGAGAAGTCCGTGAAGCCCAGGGCACGGTGGCGGTTGACGAAGTCAAGGTACGTGCCCTCGTCCTTGAGCGCCCATGCGGCGTGGGTCCAGGTCGAGCGGCGGATCTCGGCCGGGTCACGCCCGATCGCCCGGCACGCGTCGTCGAGGTATCGGATCCGCTCCGCGACCTCGGTCTCGACGCCGTCGGTGGCCGTATCAGGCAAGGCCGCGAACGTATCCCACTGATCGGCGTACGCGGCGGCGAGCCGGAGCATCCGGGGTCGATGGGCGGCAATGAGGATCGGGATCCGCGGCTGCTGGATCGGGCGGGGCTCGAGCGGCGCATCGTCGAGCTGGTAGAAACGGCCCGCGTACGTCGTCCGCTCGTGAGCCATGAGCAGGCTGATGAGCTCGACGGCCTCCGCGAACCGGTCGACCCGCTCAGCGGGCTCGGGCAGCCGGATTCCGTAGCGCCGGTGCTCGTCGACGTGCCAGCCCGCCCCGAGTCCCAGGATCAGCCGGCCGGCACTGATGTGGTCGACGTTGACGGCGGCCTTGAGCAGGACCGCCGGGTGGCGGAACGTGTTGCTCGTGACGAGGACCCCCAGCCGGATCGTTCGCGTTCGGGCGGCGATCGCGGCGAGCAGCGTCCACGCCTCGAGCATCGGGTTGCCGGGCGGGCCGTCGGTGTCGACGAGGTGATCGACGAGCCAGGCGTGATCGAAGCCGAGGTCCTCGGCCATCTGGAACTCGTCGAAGACCTGGCCGAGGGACTTGTTCGCCTGGCTGAGGAAGAGACCAAAACGCGGCGCCGGAGTCGCGGTCATCCGCAGAACTCTAGCGCCGCGTCGGCGAGTGAACCGTCCGGCCGGGCCTGCCCGGCGGCCGGTGGTGCTGGCAGCGAGGGTCAGGCAGTCGCCATCGTGTCGCGCCGGAAGATGCCCACGATCCAGAGGATGACCGCCTCGACGACGGTCCAGCCGATGAAGGCCACGACCGCGGCCATGTCGAGCATGGAGCCACCGGCGTGGAGGGCGTCGGTCTTGAGAATCCCCTCGAACGGGCCCACGAAGACCTGGCTGATGTTGAGGATCCCCGACACGATGTCGTTGCCCGTGCGGGCATCGATCAGCAGGAGCACGATCCGCAGGCCAATCACGAGCTGGATGAGCCCGAAGACCAGCACGATGATCCGCCGGGCGAGCTCGGAGCCGGCCGGCGAGGCAGTGACCCGGCGGGTCTGGACCGACGAGCTCACCACGGGCTGGCCCATGGCGGTCTGGTCCTGGCTCTGGGTGCTGACGACGCGTTGTTCGTCCTGGACGGTCATGGTTGGTTCTCCCGAGAAGCGGCCGGCAGAACCGGTTCTCCGCAATGGACCCGATCCCCGGGCCGGGGCGTCGACCTCGGGGAGCGACGCCTGACCAATCTGGACCACGCCTGAGCACGACCACGTCACAACCACCGTCTGGATGCTGCAAGGGTGTTACAGCAGGAACGCCGAAAATGGTCCGGATGGCACTGTCGCCGGGCGTCCCGACGATCGACGATGGCCGCGGAGCGAAAGGAGCCAGCGTCATGAAGGCCGTGGTCGTCTACGAGTCGCACTGGGGGAACACCGCCGAGATCGCTCGGGCGGTCGCCGAGGGGATCGGACCGGACGCACGCGCCATGACCACGGAGGAAGCTTCCGCTGAGGCCGTCGCCGATGCCGACCTGCTGGTCGTCGGTGCACCCGTGATCGCCTTCAGTCTGCCGTCCCCGCGGGCCGAGGACGCCGTCGCAGCAACTGCCGCCGAGGCACCGACGCCGCCGACGATGGTCAAGCCATCGATGTTCTGGTGGCTCGCAGACCTGCCCAGGGGCACCGCCGAGGCTGCGGCGTTCGAGACCCACATCCGCTGGTCACCCGGCGGGGCTACCGGCACGATCGAGCGGGACCTCAAGAAAAAGGGCTACCGGGTCAACGCCAACTCCGGCAAGTTCGTCGTCCGGAGCCGCTACGGGCCACTCCGCGAGGGCGAGCTCGAGCGGGCCCGCGCCTGGGGCTCCGCGCTCCGGCCGCGGTTCGGCCAGCACTAGTAGCCGTCCAGAACCTCGTTGACCAGCGGCTCGCCGCGGGTGAGCCTCTCAACCTGTTCGTAGACCAGCTGCCACGCCCGTTCGTCCTCGCGGCGGACGTCGCTCGCAACGTGGGGCGTGATGAGGACACCGGGGGCCGCCCAGAGTGGATGGCCGTCCGGCAGGGGCTCGGGATCCGTGACGTCGAGGGCGACCTGGATCCGGCCGTCGAGAACCGCCCGGGTCATCGCGTCGCCATCGACAATCCTGCCCCGTGAGGCATTGACGAGGAGCGCCCCGCGTTTCATCGCCGCGATCGTCGGCGCGTCGAAGAGCCCGGTCGACTCCGGGGTCAGCGGCACCAGGATCACGACGACGTCGGCGTCCTCGAGCGCGTGCTTGAGCTCGGCGACGGGCTGGACGCCATCCCTGGCACGACGGGCGACGCGCACGATCCGGACGCCGAACGGCAGGAGGCGCGCCTCGACGGCCCGGCCGATCGCTCCAACACCGACCAGGACGACCGTTGCGCCGGCGAGGTCATCGCCGGTGAGCCGCTCCTTGTGCCAGGCGCCGGCACGCTGCGAATCGACGTACTCAGCCAGCCGGCGTCGCGAGGCGAGGATCGCCATGACGACCCACTCGGCGACCGCGATGTCGTGGACCCCGGCCGCGTCACACAGGGTCACGCCGCCGGGCAGGTTGCCGACGATCCTGTCGACCCCAGCCGAGAAGGTCTGGAAGTAGCGCAGTCCCTCGATGTGCGGGGCAAGCTCGAGGGCCCGCGCTGGGTGGGTCCCACCGACGATCAGGTCGCCGCGACCGAGGGTCTCGGTCACCGCGCCGCTTGCCGGGTAGATGTGGACATCGGCGAGCACGCCGAGTCGCTCACGCTCGGCGGGCGGAGCCTCGTCCGGGATCCAGATCGCCGGTCGCATCACGACTCGGCGCGATGCGACTGCAACGCGGTTCGCCCAGCGTGCGGCGCGGCGGGGACCTCGCGTGGGGCACGCTTGTCGCCAACAACCACCCGTGCCGAGGAAATCGAGATGCCAGCCAGGACGGGGCTCATTCCCGGAATCCTAAGCCAGGCGAGTCCGGCGACGACACCCCAAGGAGAACAGCGATGTGCCTGACCTGTGGCTGCATGCAAGCCCACAAGGTGATGACCGACGCGGACATCACGTATGAGGACGTCAAGAAAGCGGCCGACCAGAACGGGGTCACGGTTGACCAGATCCTCGAGACGATCGGCAGGACCGCCGACAAGGACCGCCTCGAGCATCCCGCCGAATACTCCAAGGCTGGAGCCACCTAGTGATGTCGCTGGGGAGGCTCGGCCGGCTGGTTCACCTCGGCACGTTGCCGGAGACCCGGCGGGTAGCGTTCAATCCCGAGACCCACCGTCGAATCCGGACCGTCGCGGATCGACTTGTCCATGACCGGAGGCAGCTGGCGCGCGACATCGCCAGCCCGTCCGAGGTCGGGGCGTTTGCTCGCCGGGCCATCCAGCATCCGGCCACGCGCGAGCTGGTCGGTGTCGGCCTGCTCTTCACGCCGGAGCGCTACCTGCCGATCGGCTGGGCAGCCGGCTGGGCCACCCGCCGACTCTCCCGGCGAATGACCCGGCGGCCGGAGAACACTCGTTAGCGTGGCAAGTCGGTCGGGCGCTTGAGCGCCTTGCCGTCGAAGTCGCGGGACCGCATCGCGTACGAGGCTCCGGCGTAGGCCATCTTGAGCGCCGCCGGCGCCATCGGGGCCTCGAACCGGCCGACCTCGCCTTCGAGCCCGGCGACCACGGCGCGGAGCTCGGGGTCGTGGCCCGCGTAGCGCCGAATGCGCTTGGCCGTGGCTTCGCCGGCACGATTCGCTGACCGGTATCGCCCGCCCGGTTCAGGCTGACCCCTTGGACGGGATCCGTGCCGATCGGCGCCTGAACAAGGTGACCGATGGCTCTGGCCGGAGCCGGACACCGACGCTCACGATTCAATCGAAGACGGGCGCCGGAGCCCCACGGCCCGGCGACCCGATTGATGGTTTGCAGGTGAGCACGATGAAGGCTGTCGTCGTCTACGAATCACATTGGGGGAACACGGCCAGGGTGGCCCAGGCCATCGCCGACGGGATCGGGCCCGAGACGCTGGTCCTTGCCACCGATGAGGCCGATGTCTCCGCCGTCTCCGGCGCGGACCTGCTCGTCGCCGGCGCTCCCGTCCTCGGTTTCGGCCTGCCGACCGAGCGCATGGAGGCGGCCGTCGCGAACAGCGGCTCCGTGGCGCCGATGCCGCCGGATACGACCCACCCCTCCCTGCGCGCCTGGCTCGGCGACCTGCCCCGCGGCCGCGGCCAGGGCGCGGCATTCGAGACCCGTGTTCGCTGGTCGCCCGGTGGCGCGACCGGAGCCATCGAGCGAAGCCTCGAACGGGCCGGCTACCCGACCAGCGGGACTCCCGGCAAGTTCATCGTGACCGGCCGCTACGGTCCACTCCGGAAGGGCGAGCTCGATCGGGCGCGGCGCTGGGGAGAAGCCCTCAAGGCGCGGCTGAGCGTGGCCTGACACGCATTTCCTGACTCCTTTCGCCCCGGTTGCGTAACTAAACGCGCGGTTCGTCGTTTCGTCACCAGCCACCTTGGGCGAACCCAAAGGAGTCAACGAACCTCATGAAGAAAGCAGCCGCGGCGACTGCCGCATTCCTCGGCCTGGCGATGACCGCAACCGGCGCCCTTGCCGCGACGAGCCTCGTCGCGAGCAGCCACGCCTCGCCGGTCAGCGTCCTGGCCCAGGACAAGACCGCCGTCGGCGGACCGAACGACAACCATGGCGGCGCCGTCAGCACGCTGGCGACGGGCACCAATGGTGCGCCGGCCGCGACGACGGACACCACGACCGGGACCACCGGCACCGCCGGAACGACCAATGCGGGTACCCAGGGTGCCCACGGCGCCGCCGTCAGCGCGGTGGCCCAGGACAAGACCGCCGTCGGCGGACCGAACAACAACCATGGCGGCGCCGTGAGCGCTGTCGCTCGTGGCACCCATGGCTCGACCGGCACGCACGGATCGAGTGGTACCCACGGCACGACCGGCAAGGGCCACGGGAAGGACTGACCGAGCCGAGCCTCCACCTCCGAGGGACCTGTGCCCCCACCGGGTCGACCGCACATGCGGTTCCGGTGGGGACCCTCGGGGACGTCGGGGCAGACGGGCCCGTTCGCGATGATGCGGTACTGGGACTTCCCGAGGGTTGCCGGGCTCGGCCAATTGCCCCAGCCTGATCCATGGAATGAACACGCCCGGAACAACCCGCCTGCAGGCCGCGGATGCTTGACGTCGCCGGCACGATCGAGGCCGCCC
>JANWLH010000017.1 GCA_025450915.1 Candidatus Limnocylindrales bacterium
CCTCTTCCGGGGTGATCGAGCCGTCGGTCTCGATCTCCATCGTCAGCTTGTCGTAGTTGGTGATCTGGCCGACCCGGGTGGGCTCGACCCAGTAGTTCACCTTGCGCACCGGCGTGAAGATCGCGTCGACCGCGATGACCCCGATCGGCAGCGACTCCGAGCGCTCGGCGGCCAGGTAGCCGACGCCGCGCTCGACCGTGAGGTCCAGCTCGATCGTCACGTCGTCGGTGTCGAGGGTCATCAGGAGCTGCTCCGGATTCACGATCTCGACGTCGGCCGACTCGACGATGTCGGCGGCGGTCACCGCGCCGGCTCCGCTCTTGACGAGCTTGAGCTGGACGGGATGGGCGGCAAAGCTCTTGAGGCGGAGCTTCTTGACGTTCAGGACGATCTGGGTGACGTCCTCCTTGACCCCCGGGATCGTGGAGAACTCCTGGTAGACATCGCGAATCTGGATCGAGGTGACTGCGGCACCCTCGAGCGACGACAGCAGGACGCGCCGGAGGGCATTGCCGAGGGTCACCCCGTAGCCTGCCGGCAGCGGCCCTGCCTCGTACTTGGCGAAGGTGCCGAGCTCCTCGACTGGCTCGATCTGCGGGCTCTCGAGTTCGATCATGGGTGGGGCTTACCTCGAGTAGTACTCGACCACGAGCTGCTCGTTGAGGTCGAGCGGCATCTGGTCGCGCCGGGGCTGGTCGATGATGGTCCCGGCGAGCTTCGCCGGATCCACGCTCAGCCACTCCGGTGGCTGGTGTGAACGGAGGGTCTCCTTGGCGATCTTGAACGGCTCGCGGGCCGCACGCGACGCGCGGACCTCGACGCGATCACCGGGCCGGAGCTGGTGTGAGGCGATGTTCGTGGGCCGGCCGTTGACCGCGAAATGGCCGTGGTTCACGAGCTGCCGGGAGGCTGCCCGCGAGGTGGCGAAGCCCATCCGGAAGACGATGTTGTCGAGGCGCAGCTCGAGCAGCCGGAGGAGGTTCTCGCCGGTGACCCCGGGCCGCGATTCGGCGGCGTCGAAGTAGTTCTTGAACTGGCGCTCGAGGACGGCGTAGACGCGCCGGACCTTCTGCTTCTCGCGGAGCTGCATGCCGTACTCGCCGACCTTGCGCCGGCGGACGCCGTGCTGGCCGGGCGGTGTGGGCCGTCGCTCGAACGCGCACTTCTTTGAATAGCAGCGCGAGCCCTTCAGGAAGAGCTTCATGCCCTCCCGGCGGCAGAGGCGGCAGACGGAACCTGTGTATCGGGCCATCGTTCCTGACCTAGACCCGGCGCCGCTTGGGGGCGCGGCAGCCGTTGTGCGGGATGGGCGTGACGTCAGTGAT
This sequence comes from Candidatus Limnocylindrales bacterium, assembly GCA_025450915.1. Classification (GTDB taxonomy): domain Bacteria; phylum Chloroflexota; class Limnocylindria; order Limnocylindrales; family CSP1-4; genus Palsa-1033. Next base: position 1,326 of record JANWLH010000017.1, read on the forward strand.
CGCGGTCACTTCGAGTCCGGCGGCCTGGAGCGAGCGGATCGCCTGCTCCCGGCCTGCCCCTGGGCCCTTGACATAGACCTCGACCTGGCGCATCCCGTGCTCCATCGCGCGGCGGGCGGCACCTTCGGCCGAGAGTGCCGCAGCGTACGGCGTGCTCTTGCGGGAGCCCTTGAAGCCGGCGATGCCGGCTGAGCCCCAGCTGATCACGGCACCACCGAGGTCGGTGATCGTGATGATCGTGTTGTTGAACGTCGCCTGGATGTGAACGTGCCCCTGGGGGACGTTCTTCTTCTCCTTGCGGCGCTGCTTTACGGCACGCTTGCGGTCGGCCATGGTTCGGCTGGGTTCCCCTTACTTCTTGCGGCGGACGCCGACGGTCTTCTTGGGACCGCGGCGCTGGCGCGCATTCGTCTTGGTCCGCTGGCCGCGGGCCGGCAGGTTGCGCCGATGGCGGCTCCCCCGGTACGAGCCGATCTCGATGAGGCGCTTGATGTTCAGGGCGACCTCGCGGCGGAGGTCTCCCTCCACCTTGTAGCGGCGGTCGATGATCTCGCGGAGCCGGTTGACCTGCTCCTCGGTGAGATCGCGCACCCGGGTATCGGGGTTGATGTTGGCCTGGGCGAGGATCTTCTGGCTGGTCGGCAGGCCGAGGCCGAAGATGTAGGTGAGGGCGATCTCCACCCGCTTCTCGCGCGGGATATCAACTCCGGCAATGCGCGCCATCGATTACCCCTGCCGTTGCTTGTGCTTGGGATTGGTGCAGATGACCATCACGGTGCCGTGGCGACGAATGACTTTGCAGTTGTCGCAACGTGCCTTGACGGAGGCTCGAACTTTCAACGGTTCCTCGATCGGACTCAGAAACAGACCGGTTACTTCAGGCGGTAGGTGATCCGCCCGCGGGTGAGATCGTAGGGCGAGAGCTCCACCCTGACCCGATCGCCGGGCAGGATCCGGATGAAGTTCATCCGCAGCTTGCCGCTGATGTGGGCCAGGACCCGATGGCCGTTCTCCAATTCGACCGCGAACATCGTATTGGGCAGCGGTTCGATGACCGTTCCCTCGACTTCGATCGCGTCCTTCTTGGCCACAGGCTCTCGGTCTTCCCTTTCTCGCACGGAATGTCGGCCCGAGTGGGCCGACACACGAACGGTGAGGATATCAAATGTTCGTGATTCCGGCAACCGCCGGGCTGGTCAGACGGTGGTGAGGATCTCCGGGCCGTGCGCGGTGACGGTGATGCTGTGCTCGAAGTGGGCGGCCAGCGATCCGTCCCGGGTCACGATCGTCCAGTCGTCGGGCAGCATCGCCGCCTCGTAGCTGCCGAGAGTGAACATCGGCTCGATCGCCAGGCACAGCCCGGGCTCGATCCGCCGGCCGGCCTGGCCGGTCCGGTAGTTGGGGACCTGGGGATCCTCGTGCATGGCCCGGCCGATGCCGTGGCCGACGAACTGGCGGATGACGCCGTAGCCGTTGGGCCGGGCGACGTCCTCGACCGCGGCGCCGATGTCGCCGATGTGGTTGCCCGGCTGGGCGGCGGCGATCCCGGCCATCATCGCCAGGCGGGTCGTCTCGATCAGCGTTCGGACCGGCTCGGGCGGGTCGCCGATGAAGAAGGTCCGGGCCGCGTCGCCGTGCCAGCCGTCGACGATCGCACCGGCGTCGATCGACACGACCTGGCCGGTCCGGATTGTCCGCTCGCCGGGGATGCCATGGACGATCTCGGCATCGATCGAGATGCAGATGCTCGCCGGGAATGGCCGCCTGGGGTTGGCCCCCGGGTAGCCCTTGAACGACGGGACGGCGCCGCTCCGCCGGATGTGGGCCTCGGCGAGGGCGTCGAGATGGGCCGTGCTGACCCCCGGCTTGAGCTCGGACTCGACGAGCGCCAGCACCTCGGCCACCACCCGCCCGGCACGGCGCATCGCCGCGACCTCGGACGGCGACTTGAGGGTCACGGTCACGATTCGGCCCGCGCCGCGGCCAGGAGCGCGTCCGTGACCTCGGTCACCGGCCGGCGGCCGTCGATCGTGCGCAGGAGGCCGCGCTGCCGGTAGTAGTCGACGACATCGCCGAGGGCGGCCAGCTGGGCCGCCAGGCGGGCCGCGATCGTCTCGCTCCGGTCGTCGTCACGCTGGATCAGCGGCGAGTCGTCGAGATCGCAGATCCCGGGGACCCGGGGCGGGTGGCTGCGCTCGTTGTACACGTGGCCGTTGGCCTTGCAGATCCAGCGACCCGACAGCCGCCGGACGAGCTCCTCCTCGGGGACCTCGATCTCGAGGGCGACGTCGACCTGGCTGTGCCGGTCGGCCAGCGCCGAGGCCAGGATGTCGGCCTGGGCCAGGTTGCGCGGGAAGCCGTCGAGGATCGCGCCGACCGACGCGTCGGGCTGGGCCAGCCGGTCGAGGAGCATCTTGACGGTGATCGAGTCGGGCACGAGCTGGCCGCGCTCCATGTACTGGCGGGCCTCGAGGCCGACCGCGGAGCCCTCGAGGACGGCGGATCGGAAGAGATCTCCGGTGGCGACGTGGGGGAGGCGGAGTCGATCCGCGAGGATCGGCGCCTGGGTACCCTTGCCGGCGCCGGGGGCGCCAAGCAGGACCAGGAAGGTCACCGGATGAAGCCCTCGTAGTTGCGCATCAGCAGCTGGGCTTCGATCTGCTTCATCGTCTCGACGACCACGCTGACCACGATGAGCAGGCTGGTGCCGCCCAGGGTCAGGCCGCCCAGGCTCTTGAAGACGGCGGCCAGGATCGTCGGCGACACGGCCACGACCGCCAGGAAGAAGGCGCCCGCGATCGTGATCCTGTTCACCACCCGGCGCAGGTAGTCCTCGGTCGGCCGACCGGGCCTGATCCCCGGGATGAACCCGCCGTTCTTGCGCAGTTGCTCGGCGGTCTCATCGGGCTTGAAGGTGAACGCCGTGTAGAAGTAGGTGAATCCGAAGGTCAGCACGAAGTACAGGGCGACATACAGGAAGCCCTGGGGATCCATGATCGAGACGATGCCCTGCGAGACGTGGGCGATGACGTCGACCTTGGAGGTCGTGAAGTACGAGGCGATCTGGGTCGGGAAGAGGAGGATGCTGACCGCGAAGATGATCGGGATGACACCGGCCTGGTTGACCCGCAGCGGCAGGAACGTCGAGCCGCCCTGGTACATCCGCCGGCCGCGGACGCGGCTGGCGTATTGGACCGGGATCCGCCGCTGGCCCTCCTGGATGTAGACGATCACGCCGACCGCGACGAGGCCGACGGCCACGAACGCGATGAACGCCGCGAGGTCCGGGTTGGCCAGGAACGCCTGCAGGGCAGTCGGCACGCGGCCGACGATCCCGGCAAAGATGATGAAGCTGATTCCGTTGCCGATGCCCTTCTCGGTGATCAGCTCACCGAGCCACATCAGGAGGATCGAGCCGGTCGTCAGGGCGACCATCTGGGTCAGCGTGCCGACGTCGTCGAGGCCGAAGTTGCCCGACAGGACGGGCGGGTTGGAGCCGTGCAGGACCGCCAGGAAGCCGTACGACTGGAGCATCGCCAGGGGCACGGCCAGGTAGCGGGTGTACTGGTTGATCTTGTTCCGGCCGTACTCGCCCTCGCGGCTCAGCTGCTGGAGCCGCGGGATCACCCCGGTCATCAGCTGGATGATGATCGAGGCGTTGATGTACGGGTTGACCCCCAGGCCGACGATCGAGAACCGCGACAGGCCGCCGCCCGAGAAGAGGTCGAGCAGCCCGAGGAGCTGGTTGCTCCCGAAGAGGGTCGCGAGGGACTGGGCGTTCGCTCCGGGCACCGGGACGTGCGACAGGAAGCGGAAGATGATCAGGATCCCGGCGACGAACAGGATCCGCCGCCGGATGTCGGGCGCGCGGAAGGCGTTGAGCAGGGATTCGATCATGGGTCAGGCGTCGGCGTCGGTCTTGGAACCCTTGCCGGCAGCCTTGCCGGACGCGGGCTTCGCCGGCTTCGCGGCGGTCGTCGGAGCCTTGGCCGCCTCCTTCGCCGCGGGCTTGGGTGCGCTTGCCTTGGCGCCCGGCCTGGCCGTCGTTGCCTTGGCCGTCGTTGCCTTGGCCGTCGTTGCCTTGGCGCCCTTGGGCGCGGCGGCCGGTGCCGGCTTGGCCGAGGCCTTCGGCTTGGCGGCCGGTGCCTCGGCGGCCACGGCGGCCGCGGCAGGCGCTGGGTCATGATCGTGATCGTCGTGGTCCGCGCCATCGTGGCCGGCCGGCGCGGCCGCCGGCGAGGCAGGCTCGGGCTCGGCCCCGACCCCGAGCGCGGCGA
>JANWLH010000018.1 GCA_025450915.1 Candidatus Limnocylindrales bacterium
AGCTCGACGTCGCCCTGGTCGGTGCCGGCCGGGCGCTGCAGGCCGTCGCCAGCTTCCTGCTGATGGTCTCGCCCGCGGACCTCGGCCTCGTCTGCCAGGTCCGCTCGCCCCACCACGAGGCGCCCACCATCTACCTCTACGAGACGGTGCCCGGCGGCGTCGGCCTGTCGGAGCGCCTGTTCGGACGAACCGAGGAGCTGATCGCGGGTGCCGCGGATCTCATCGCCGGCTGCGCCTGCGACGAGGGCTGCCCATCGTGCACGGGACCCCGGCTCGAACCGGGCGTCAACGCCCGCGCGCTCGCGCTGCGGCTACTCGCGGTCCTGGGAGCTCCGGTCGCGGCCCGGGTCGCGTGACTGCCGACACGATCCTGCCGCGGCCGATGGGCGATATCGGGATCCTCGAGCGGCGGTTGGAACGGCTACGGCTGGAACGCCGCGGCATGCCAGGCTCGCTGGACGGACGCACGGACGAGCCACCCTGGGCCGACCTGGCCCGTTCCGCCGAGTCCCGCGCCGATCGTCTTGCCGGCGCCCTCGGCGGGACCTGGATCCGGGGCGACGGCGGTGGCCACGTACGGATCCAGCCGGAGCCGATCCGCCTGCCCCTGGACCGGGATCGGATCGCCGCGCTGCCCGATCATCCGGGACCCGACGTGCCGCTCATCTGCCTCGATACCGAGACGACCGGATTGGCCACCGGCGCAGGAACCGTCGCCTTCCTCGTCGGACTCGGCTGGTGGCTCGGCGACCAGTTCCACCAGGTCCAGCTCCTGTTGCCCGATCAGGCCGGCGAGCCCGGGATGCTCGACGCCCTCGCCGACCTGCTCCCGCCGAGCGGCTGGCTCGTCACGTACAACGGTCGCAGCTTCGACTGGCCGCTCCTCGTCGCGCGGTTCCGGTTGAATCGCCGCCCGCCGCCGGCATTGGCCGGTCATCTCGACCTGCTGCCGTTCGTTCGCCGAGTCTTCGGGCACCGGTTGTCGGACGCTCGCCTGAAGACGGTCGAGACGGAGCTGCTCGGGGAGCGGCGCGGCCACGACATCGAGGGCTGGGAGATCCCCGGGCGCTATCTCGAGATGCTCCGGGGCGGACCTGTCGAGCCGATCGCCGAAGTCGTCCGGCACAACCACGAGGATGTCCGCTCGCTGGCCCGGCTGATGGCCCACGCCGACCGCCACCTCGGTGCGATCGGCGACCGGCGATCCGCCCCGGCCGGCGATCTCTTCGGCCTGGCTCGTGCATATCGGCGGACCCGGCGCGACCACGACGCGCTCGATTGCCTCGACGCCGCGCTCGAAGGCCCGCCGCGGCCGATCCCGACCAGTCCCCCGGGCCCCACCGGCCCCGCCCGGCGGGCCTGGTCCACGATCCTGACCCACCGCGCGGATGCAATGGACACCGAGCATCCCAGCCCGGCGCGGCTCGAGATGATCGTCGAGCGGGCGCGCCTGCTTCGACGTCTCGGGCGCCACCGCGAGGCCCTTGAGGCGTGGCGGGACGTCGCCCACGCCGGCGGTCCCGACGCCGCGTTCGCCTGGATCGAGGTCGCCAAATGCCTCGAACATCGCGAACGCGATCCTGCCGGAGCCCTCGGTGCGTGTGCTGCCGCGAATCGCCTTGCCCAGCGCTCGCGCCTGCTCGGACGACCGTTGCGGAATCTTGAGGCGGACCTCGGCCGGCGCCGGGTTCGGCTGGGCCACCGGCTCAGCCGGGTGAGCGCGACCACCTCGCCCGCCGGCTCGCGATAGCCGTCAGTGGCGGCTGACCCGCCGCGTTGACGATGACGACCGGCAGGCCATGCCGCCGGAACGCTAACTCTCCTGATCGATTTCGGCGAGCCGGGCGATGACGACGGCCCGGTCGGGGACGCCCGCCAGCCCGATCCCTTCGACGGCCAGCGCGCCTGCTGCCGCGGCCCAGCGGAGATCGCCAGGCGTCGGTCCCGGTTGGTCGGCCGGCGCGCCCCGGTCGAGCCAGGCGGCGACAAGTGCCGCGAGGAAGACGTCGCCGGCGCCGGTCGAGTCGACCTGACGGGATGGGATGGAATCGTAGGCGATCCTGCCGGCCGGCCCACGGCTGGTGGCCTCGAAGATCACGCCGCCGTGGATGCCCTGGGTCAGGACCAGTCGCGTCCCCGGGCGGAGGAGCGCATTGAGGTCGTCCAGGCTGGTGCCCGGTGCCAGGTCGCCTCTGCTTGCGCCAATGAGGTTCGCCCGGTCGACCAGCGGGCCTCGGCTGGGTGGCTTCCGACCGGTCTCTGTTCCCGCGACAAGTGTCCGCAGCAGGCCCTGCCAGCCCAGGGCGAGACGGGCATCCGGCGGGATCGCCGCCGCCCATTCCGGGCCGGTCTCGTTGGCCACCGGGACCACCATCCAGGCTGGCGCCGCCCGCCATGCATCGGGCACCTCAACGACGGGCACCGGCTCACCCGGCTCGACGCACGTCTGGACGCGGCGATGGTCCTGCTCGACGTTCTCGAAGACCGGACCTTGCCCCAGCGGGACGATCTGAACGTCGACGCCGGCTGCTCGGAGGACATCGATCTCCGTGGCTTCCGCGGCGATCCTGTCGGCGCCGAAGACCGCCGCCGAGCGATGGCCGAGACGAGCGCTGGTCAGCGCCGCGTAGGCAACTCCCCCGCCCAGCCGCCAGCCGCGCGGGTCGTTCCGGTCGATATCCCGGCAGACGTTGCCGACGTGGACAACATCGAAGTCAGCGCGCTCGGGGTATCGTGAGGGCATGTACTTCTACGAGCTCCATGAGGCCGAAGGCGACATCTTCTCGGACCTGATCCTCGTCCACGAGGAACGGTTCGAGCCGGACGAATTCCTCGACCTCGTCAAGGCCGCCGCCCGGAAGGTCCGCGACGGGTTCGACGAGGATACGTTGATCGAAGCGGTTGCCCGGGTGCTCGAGGAGGAGCAGGGCTTCACGCCGGTGCTCGACGATCGGCTCACGGCGTCGGTCCTCGTGACGACCAACGAGGAGGAGACCCAGCTCAGCGTCCTCGAGGTCCCCGACCAGGGCCCCGACTGGGGCGACGAGGACATCGACGAGAACGACATCGACGAGGATGACCTGCCCGACTACCGGGCAGTCATCGCCGAGCTGCGGCCGAACCGGGATCCGTCGCTGAACTGAGGCCCTGTGCCGGCCTGCGCACTCGCTCCGTCGCGGGTGTTTCGGCGCCAAGATCCCTGCTTTGCGACGACCTTGCCCTGCGGTACCACCGAACCGACGGGGATATCTGCTGGATATCCACGGCGACGCCTGCACGTGGCGGCGCGGCCACTCCGCGGCGTGGTCTCGGGCGACTCCCGACCGCGGCGTCGCCTACGGCGAACAGATCGGCCAAATCGACCCGATTCCGGCGCGCATGGAGGCCCGTTTTGGCGATTCGTTCGCCTCCGGATGACGAAGCCCGCAAACGGACCACCTCAACCGACTCCATCGCCGGCGTTGACGGCGTTTTGTTCGCCGGTGGCGACGCGACCGCGTAGCAACCGCCTACGGCAGCGCTTCGCACGTCGCGAGCTTGTCGTGCCCTGATCCGCCGTCGACTTCGAAGTTCTGGGGGTAGAGGAAGGGAGCCATATCCGGGTCGTGCACAACCGCACTGACGTCGCTACAGATCGTCCCGGCGAGGGCCTGGCCCTCGGTCGAACTCGCGACATTGGTGAAGATGACCGCGCTGCCGCAGGGCGGCACGGCGTCGCCACAGCCGTTGACGTTCACTTGGATCTTCGGCAGATCGTTGACCTGCTGGAGCATCGAGTACCAATCGTCAGTCGCGTAGTGGTCCTTGACGATACCGGCCAGGGCCGCCGCGATCCCGGCGTCCCGTGGGTCGGGCGAGGGCGTCCCGCTGCAGGCAACCAGCACCAGGGCACAAACGCTGAATCCCGAGATGAGGAGCGTCTTCATCTTCCCCCCAAGCTCATGAGATCCTACTTGGAGAAGAGAATCTCCAGCACGTCGCCGTCCTTGACGAGGTACGTCTTGCCTTCGGAGCGGAGGCGGCCGTGCTTCCGGGCCTCGGCCATCGAGCCGAGCTCGAGGAGGTCCTCGTAGGCCACCGTCTCGGCCCGGATGAAGCCACGGGCCAGATCCGTATGGATCGCGCCGGCCGCGTCCACCGCCGTCGATCCTGACGGAATCGGCCAGGCGCGGACCTCGTCGGGACCGGCGGTCAGGAAGCTGACCAGGCCGAGTAGCCGATACGACAGCCCGATCACCCGGTCCAGGCTCGATCCGTGGATCCCGAGCTCGTCCATGAACGCGGCGGCCTCGTCGGGCTCGAGCTCGCCGAGCTCCATCTCGATCCGTGCCGAGAGCGCATCGACGAGGGCATTCCGGTGGACGTAGCGATCGGCGACACCGGCCACGATCTCGGCCTCGCGCGGAATGTCGCCTTCGCCCACGTTGAGCAGGACCAGCACGGGCTTCTGGCTGAGGAACCGGAACCCGCGCAGGACCTTCTCCTCGTCGGCGTCGAGCTCGACATCGCGGATCGGGGAGCCCGTCACGAGCCCGGCGTGAAGCCGGGTCAGGACGACCTCTTCGCGCTCGTTCGACTCCCGTTCGGCCGGCGTGCCGTGCCGGCCCGTCGCCTTCAGCCGCTCGAGACGCCGCTCGGTCATCGACAGGTCGGCCAGGACGAACTCGAGGTCGAGGCGCTCGATGTCCCGCCAGGGATCGACCGAGCCGTCGGGATGCGGCGCGGAGGAATCCTCGAACGCGCGCACGACATGCAGGAGGGCGTCCGAGTCGCGCAGCCGTGCCAGGTGCTCGGCGGGCAGCTCCTCCGTCCCGACGTGGCCCTCGGACGACGCGGGCGGCGCCGGCAGGTCCGCGTACGTCACGTCGGCCTGGACGATCTTCTTCGGCTTGAAGATCGCGGCGAGGCTGTCGAGCCGCGGGTCGGGCACCTTGACCACGCCAACGTTGAGCTGCATCCCGCCGAATCCACCGGTCTCGGCGTGGCCCCGGGTCAGGGTGTTGAAGACGGTGGTCTTACCCGAACCGGCAAGCCCGACGATGGCGATCTGCATGCCGCCCGATTGTCACCGATCACACCGATCGGCGTTCGATCACTAGCCGGCGGCCGGATCGGCGGTCGATCGTGTCGCCCCCGGCGGACAAAACGCCGTCAACGACGGGCGTCGAGCCGATGCGCACCGCCCGTTTGCCCGATTCGTCCTCGTACGACGAACGAATCCGTCAAGACCGGTGCCAGGGTGACGCGAAATAGAGTCGATTTGGTCGATTTGTCCGCCGTGGGCGACGTCCGGGCCGACGGGCGGCTAGGCAGGACGGGCGGCCAGGCAGCGGTCGCGCCCGGGAGCCGCCGTCAGTAGCCCGCGGCGGGATCGACCACGTTGTGGAGCGGCTCGCCGGCTGAGTAACGGCGCAGGTTCGCGCAAAAGAGCTCGACCGATCGATCGAGGACGCGGCCGCTCGACCACGACGTGTGCGGCGTGACGATCGCGTTCTCGAGAGCGTAGAACGGCGAGTTCGGCGGCAGCGGCTCGTCCCGGAAGGTGTCAAGGATCGCGCCGCCGATCTGGCCCTCGCGCAGCGCTCGCAGGAGAGCGCGCTCGTCGACGAGGCGGCCGCGGGCCACGTTGATCAGCCAGGCGCCGGGCTTCATCGCATCGAGGGCGGCGGCGTCGATGAGGTTCTCGGTCGCCGCAGTGAGCGGCGCAGCCAGCACCACGAAATCCGCCTCGGCCAGCAGCTCCGGAAGGCCCTCCGGACCCAGGATTCGCGCCCCTCCGAGGTCACCGGCCGGTCGCTCGACGGCGCCCGGCTCGTCCTCGGACGTCGCCGCGGCACCCGCTTCGGATCGGCGACGGGTGGCGATGACCCGGCAACCGAACGCGGTCGCGAGGCGGGCAACCGCCTGGCCGATCGAGCCGAGGCCGACCACCCCGACGGTCACGTCGCCGAGCTCGGCGCCTTCGAGCGGCTGCCAGGTGCGCTCGCGCTGGAGCTCGAGGAGCTGGGGCAGCCGCCGGCTGACGGCCAGGATCATCATCAGGACGTATTCGGCGATCGGCTGCGAGAACACGCCCCGGGCGTTCGTGATCACCAGGCTGCGCTGGAGGCTGGCCGGAGTCAGCATCCGCTCCACGCCCGCCGTCGCGGAGTGGATCCAGGCGAGCCTGGGGGTACGGGCCAGCACGCGGTCGAACGCGTCGGCGCTCAGGAAGCCGCGCAGGAGGACCTCGACGTCCTCGACCGGACCGTCGGCGAGGCCCTCGGACGAGATCATCACCAGGCGCGCGCCGGGCGCGGCCGACCGGATCCGCTCGAGGTCGCGCGACCGATAGCGGGCCGACAGGATCGGGCTCAGGGCGATGGCCGCCGGAACGCCGTGCGGGCCGCGGCCCGGGCCGGCCACACGTTGCGCGTCGTTCAAGCGTCGTGCCTCGCGCCGATCACCCGCGCCAGCCAGCGCTCGGGGTCTTCGATCTCCCCTTCCCGGGGCAGGTTCTCGGGGCCGTCCCACAGCCGGTTCAGCGCAGCGGGTCCACCCGCGTGGGCGATCGCCGCGACGAACTTCTCGCCCTTGCGGTACTGCTCCATCTTCAGGTCCATGCCGATCAGGCGCATGACGGCCCGCTCCACGCCGGTCTTCTTCTGGTCGCGGCGGGCGTGGAACTTCTCGCTGATCCGCTCAACGCCGGGCACGAGGTCGCGCCCGTACTCGTCCATGATGAAGTCGCTGAACCCTTCGAGCAGGCTCATCACGGCCTGGGTCTCGCGGAAGAGGCGGCGCTGCTCTGGGTCCATCAGCCGCTCCATCCAGTGCTCAGTGCCGCCCTCGCCGCGGAGCGACCGGCCGAGGCGCTTGACCCCGTCCCGGCTGAGCGACGCCGCCCGGTTCGAGAAGGCGTTCAGCTGGCGCTCGAGCCGCTCGGCGAGGTATGGCCGGAGCCAGGGATGCGCCTCGAACTCGAAGGCGTGGGTCGTCTCGTGGAGGGCGATCCACGTCCGGAACGGATCGAGCGGCACGTCGAGGACCCGCGCCGTCTCACGGATGTTCTCCTCGACGAACAGCAGCCGGCCGGGCGTGCTTTCGGCGGCCAGCAGGGCCAGGTCGTACTGGCCCAGGACCCGGGCGCCCATGAAGCCGAGGATGTAGCCGATCTGGCGGGTCGTCACCCAGCGGTTGGCGATCGCCATCGCTGCCGGGACGAGACCGCCGCCGGGCGGCACGACCTGGTCGAGCAGCTGGCCCTCGAGCCGTCCGATCAGGTCACCGAAGCTCGCTGCGTTGGCCCGGACCCAGCCGGCCCGGTCGACCACGCCGACCCGGTCGACGATCCCGGGCAGCTCGGTCCCGAGGGCGGTCGAGAGGCGCGGCACGACAACGGCCATCGCCGCGTCATACGCGGCCTCCGAGCGGCGCAGCTCGTCGGCCGACAGGCTGCCGGGCGCCTTGCGCAGCCGCCCGATGGCCACCGACTCGACCTGGGTCCAGTCCACGAGGCCCCGCCGGGCGGAGCGTTCCGCGCGGCGGCCAAGGACCGTGACCGCGGCGCCGAGCGCCGATCCGACGAGGAAGCCGGCCTGCCACAGGCGATCGTCCCGGCGTGAGTTCGTCATCCGACCGGGACCCCCAGCTCGATTGCCTCGACGTCCACGAAGCCCTCGCCGAAGAGGCGCCCGGCCAGGTCGCGGAATGAATCGACCGATCCGGTCGTCAGCTGGCGATGGGTTGCCGGTCCCGAACCTGGAGCAGGCCGATCGTGGCCCGCGTGACCCGGGTCGGCGGCCGTTCCACGGCTCGAGCCGGGTGCTTCGAGCCCGTTGATCGCGAGCAGGTCGACGAGGGCGCCAGCGGTCGCCGTGGCCGAGTCGACGAGGGCGATCCGGTCGCCGGTCACGGACCGGATCGCGGCCTCGATCAGCGGGTAGTGGGTACAACCGAGGAGCAGGGTGTCGATCCCGGCCGATGCCGGCTGCGGCTCCCGCGGCATGCCGTCCGAGGTTCGCTCGCCGAGCAGGCCGTCGAGCGATTCGCGGACGATCGCCTCGACCTCGGCGCCCCGCAGGTGACCGGCTTCGACCAGCGGCACGAGCGCCGGGGTGGCGTGCTCGTAGACCTCGATCGCGGGGTTCTCCTCCTTGATCGCCTGGAAGTAGGCATGCGAGCGGACCGTTGCCGACGTGGCGATCACCCCGACCCGCCGGTTGCGGGTCGACAGGGCCGCGGTGACCGCCCCCGGGCGGATCACCCCGAGGATCGGCAGGTCGTGGCGCCGGCGCAGGTCGGCGAGGGCGATGGCGGTCGACGTGTTGCAGGCAATGACGATCGCCTTGACGTCCCGCTCGGCGAGGAGCTCGATCGCCTGCCGGCTGAAGGCCAGGACCTCGTCGTCCGGCCGTGGACCGTATGGCGCGCGGGCGTTGTCGCCGAGGTAGATCGTCGATTCGCCCGGCAGCCGGCGGAGGATCTCGCGCATCACCGTCAGGCCGCCGACGCCGGAGTCGAAGACCCCGATCGGACGCGGGTCGGACATTGGGTCTAGCGCCGCGCCCCGACCGGGACCGCGTCGCCGACGAGGAGCTCCTGGGCGACCCGGGTGATGTCGATGCTGACCTGGGCGCCGGGCTCGGCGAGGACGAACGGGACGCCGCCGTTGTTCGCCTGGATGACCAGCCGCCCGTCGGAGACGACGTAGTGCTCGGGGACCCGGCCGATCGCCCGGGCAAGCTCGTTGATGTCCATCCCGCCCGATGAGTCGGCCCGGTTCACGAGGTAGCGGACCTTGGTCGGCGGGTAGCCGATCGAGCGGAACGTGTCGGCCATCGCCAGGGTGTTGTGGATCGTCGTCGAGTCGAACGTCACGATCTCGATGATCGTGTCGCAGGCGTCGAGGAAGCTCAGGGTGGTATCGGTGAGGGCCGCCGGGGTGTCGATCACGACGACCTCGTAGACCCGCCGCAGGAGCGACAGGATTTTGTCGACGTCGCGCACGGTCACCATCTCGGCCTGCTCGATGCGCGGCGGGGCAAGGAGGATGTCGACCCCCGACGGGTCGCGCCACATCACGTCGGCGAGGTCCGATTCCTGGACCCGGTCGGTGGGCAGGTCGAGGATCGACGGCGCGTCCGGGGGAACCTTGAGGAGCGAGCGCAGGTCGCCGAACTGGAGGCTGCCGTCGATCAGCGCCGTCCGCTTGCCACCCTGGGCGATCGCCACCGCGAGGTTGAACGCGACGGTGGTCTTGCCGACACCGCCCTTCGGGGCGAAGACCGTCAGGACGCGGGACGCAGCGGCTTCGGCGCTGACCTGGAACGCGTGGTGGATGCCGGAGACCTTGTTCATCAGGTCGAACCCGGAGAACGGCATCATCAGGACGGCGTGGATCCCCCGCTCCGGATCTGGCTCGATCGGGTGCTGCGGGACCGTCAGGACGATCATCGGCAGCCCGACTCCACCCGCGAATAGCTGATCGACGAGCTGGAGGCCCTTGACCCGGCCCTGGAGCAGGGCGTCGACGATCACCACGTCGGGCCGCAACTGGCCGATCTGGCCGGCGGCCTTCGAACCGTCAACGAGGACGTCGAGCAGCTTGATCGCGCTCTGGGCGTTGAGCAGTCCCCGGACGTACTGGGCTACCTGTGGCACGTCTTCGACGAGCAGGAGCCGGATCTGGTCCTTGGCCATCGATCGACGATACCATGCGCGCGCGGCGCGACTAGTCCTCCGAACGGCCCATGGCGCGGACCGCCATCGAGGCTATGGACGCCGGGCGACGAGGATCGCCCGCTCGGCCCCCGCCCCGAGCGGCTCGAGGCCGTAATCGCCGGCCAGGGTCTCGACCTCCAGCCCCGCTGCCCGGGCGTGATCGACGAGCTCGCCGGCGCCGACGAGGCGCAGCAGGTCGCGCCGGATCCAGCGGGTCACGGGCAGCCCGGCCTCGGCCTCGTCGTAGATCGAGGTGAGCAGGGCGGTGGCCGTGGCCGCGTCGTGGAGCGCGGCCACGGTCTTGGTCACGGTTCGCCCGCTGGCCGGGTCCGTGCGGATGTACTCGAGCAGCAGGCGCTGGTCGTAGCGGGCCAGGTCGACCGCGTCCGGCAGCCAGATATCGACGACGGCCAGGCCACCCGGGACGAGGGCCGCGGCGAGCGATTCGAGGGCGGCCCGCTGCTCGTGACGCCCGGCCATCAGGAAGAGCGCGTTCAGGCCGAGGATCGCCAGGCGAAACGCCGGCCGGGGCGGTCGCCAGGTCGTGAGGTCGGCGAGCACGGGCGTGACGTTGACCGGGGCCCGCTCGCGGAGACGGGCGAGCATCGCCGGGTCGAGATCGACGGCCGTGATCTCGTGGCCCGCGGCGGCCAGCGGCCGGACGATTCGGCCGGTCCCGGCCGCGAGCTCGACGATCGGCCCGCCCGTTCGCTCGGCGAGGGCCAGGTAGAGGGCGGTGTCGTCGCCGGGATCCTCGGCGAGGTCGACATCATAGAGCCGGGCCAGGGCCTCAGGCTCCGTCTCGGGAGCCGCTCCACTCCGGTTCGGGGCCGCCGGATCGCTCACCCGGCGGCAGGTTCCCAGCGGACCGCTCGACCGCCGCGCTTCTTGATCGCGAGGGCGCTGATCGCCTCGAGCGCCGCCCGGTTGGCGGCCATCGCCGTGGTCTCGGCGTGGTCGTAGGGCGGCGAGACCTCGACGATGTCCATCCCGCACAGGTCGACCGCCGCCACGATCTGGCGGATCGCCCGGAGGACCTCGCGGGTGAGCATCCCGCCCGGCTCGGGCGTCCCGGTGCCGGGGGCCAGGCCGGGATCGATCACGTCGATGTCGATGCTCAGGTAGATCGACTCCGGGCCGTCGAGCGCCTCGGCAATCGCGTCGGCGACCACCGCCTCGGAGCCCCGGTCCTCGATCTCGCGCATGAGGTGGTAGCGCAGTCCGTTGGCCTGCATCCACTCGAAGACGTCGACCGGCGGCCAGTAGCCGCGCAGCCCGACCTGCACGAAGTTCGAGCCCTTGACCGCGCCCGACTCGATCAGCCGGCGCATCGGCGTGCCGTGGCCCGCGAGGACGCCCCAGTCGTCGTTCGCCGTGTCCGCGTGGGCGTCGAAGTGGACGATCCCGATCGAGCCCGGCCGGCGGACCTCGGCGATCGCCGTCGCCGACGGCCAGGTGATCGAATGGTCGCCGCCGAGGACGATCGGGATCGCGCCGGTTTCGGCCACCTCGCGGACCTTGCGGTAGATCATCGCGTGGGCCCGCTCCGGGGCGGCCGGCACGACGTTGGCATCGCCGGCGTCGACGACGTCGAGGACCTCGAACGGCTCGACGCCGAGCTGGAGCGAGTTGATCGAGCCCGAGGTGTACTGCGCCTGGCGGATCGAACGGGGCCCGAAGCGGGCGCCCGAGCGGTGGCTGACCGCATCGTCGAACGGCGCCCCGATGATCGCGACATCCGTCCGGCGCTCTCGCAGGACCGCCGGATCGGTGATCCAGGGCAGGTTCATGAACGTCGTCGGGCCGACGTAGGTGGGCAGGTCGAAGTCGGAATAGACCTCGTAGTCGCGGTCCCAGCCGTTGGCCGCGGCGAATCCGCCGTGGGGGCTGGGATCCTGGCGCTTGGCCATGGGACCTCCGGGAGACGCCCTGATCCGGGCAGGCGCCGCAACGCCGGGCCGGTCCTTGACCGCGTCTTCTGGGGACGCCGCCGGTTCGTTTCACGTCCAGCGGGGCGCCGGGGCCATCCTAGCACTGCCCTGAGCGCCATCCGGGCGGATCGAGCGCGGTCAGCCGGACCGGATCCCCTCGGTCAGCTGGACTCGCGGAACTCGGCCCAGGCGGCCGCGACCAGGCTCGGGTCCGCGAAGAGCTCGTAGGCGGTCTGGGCGACGACCGTCGCGACCAGCAGGGTGACCTCGTCGGCATACGGGGTCGCTGCCGCGTCGCGGAACTCGATCGAGTGACCGGGCACACCCGCCGGGCAGATCGCCACGCAGGGATGGATCGTGGGCAGGACCTGGCTGACGTCGCCCATGTCCGAGCTGCCCAGGTTGTCCGGTTGCGGCCCCGGAACGACGCCGTAGGCCTCGAGGTTCGCGCCGAACCGGTTGGCCAGCACCATGTTGTTGCGCATCGTCGAGGCGCGCCCGCTGAAGACGACGTCGACCGTGCAGTCCGCGGCAAGCGCCGCCGCTCGGCAGAGCCCTTCGAAGCGGGTCCGCATCCGCTCGTACTCCGCCTCGTCCGGTGAGCGGATCATGAACCAGGCCGCGGTCCGATCAGGAATGATGTTGGCCGCCTGGCCGCCCTCGGTGATCACCCCGTGGACACGGGCTTCCGGATGGAGCTGCTGGCGCCACAGCCCGACCGAGCTGAACAGCACGATCATCGCGTCGAGGGCATTCCGGCCCTGCCAGGGATCGGACGCGGCGTGGGCCTGGAATCCGTGGAACGTCACCTCGACGTCCTCGCTCGCCAGCAGCCCGCAGGTCACGTGGGTCATGTCCGACGGATGGAACAGGAGGGCCGCGTCGAGGCCGTCGAAAAGGCCGTCCTTGATCATCGCCACCTTGCCCGAGCCACGCTCCTCGGCGGGCGTGCCGAGGAAGACGATCTCGCCGGGCAGCTCCGGCGCGATTGCAGCCAGGGCGATCGCCGCCCCGACGCCCGAGGCGGCCATCGTGTTGTGGCCGCAGCCGTGGCCCAGCCCGGGCAGGGCGTCGTACTCGGCGAGGATGCCGATCCGCGGGCGGTCGCCGCCGGGCTGCTCCGCCCTGCCGCCGCGCAGCCGTCCGCGGATCGCCGTCGGCAGGCTGCCGGCCGGGAGCTCGACCGCGAAGCCATGGGCGCGGACCGCGTCGGCGATCCACGCCGAGGCCTGGACCTCCTCGAAGGCGGGCTCGGGATTCGCATGGATCCGGTGGCTCAGGGCGAGGATCTCGTCCCGATTCGCCTCCACGATCGCCGCCAGGCGAGCCTTGGCGGCCGCGAATCGGCCACCCGGATCGGTCGATCCGATGGGCCGGATGACCGCCGGTTCGCGGCGCTCGACGGTCATCGATCGACCGACAGGGTGGCTTCGGCCACGCCCACGATCACCAGGACAAACAGCGCGATCGGCAGGCTGAAGGCATCCTCGAGCTTGAGCAGGACGAAGAGGGCCAGCGCGAAACCGATCCAGCCGCCGCGCCGGAAGGCCCGGATCCAGTCGCCCCGATAGGCGATCCGGCCGTGGCGGCTGAAGACGGTCAACCACAGGACGGGAATCGAGGTCAGCCCGAATGCCGTGCCGATCATCACTGCTCCAATGAAGACGATCTGGCCATTGGTCCGCGGATCCTGGGTCGTGAGGATGATCGCCACGACGACCCAGGCGGTCGCCGCGCAGGCCAGGGTAGCGATATTGATCAGGCGGTCGCGCGGCTCCATCCACCTGCGAGTCTAACCGTGGCGCGCGGCAATTCTCAGGCCAGGGCCGACTCCAGCTCGGCCAGCGCGTCGATCTCGAGGTCCGCCCGGACCGACGCGTCCGGCCTGGACGAGGGCAGCGGCGATCCGGCCTGGCGATCGCGGAAGTACGCGGCCCGCCAGCCGGCCCGCTTCGCGCCGACGATGTCGGCGGCCCAGTCGTCGCCGACGTGGAGGATTGACTGCCCCTTCCGGCCGAGCGCCGCCTCGGTGACCCGGAAGATCCGCGGGTCGGGCTTGATCGTGCCGACGCGCTGCGACACGACGACGGCGCGGAGCGACGGGCGCCAGCCGGCCGATTCGAGATAGGCATCGATCGTCGATGCGAGCGGCCAGTTCGAGAGGATCGCGAGATCGAAGTGGTCCGCGAGCCGCTCCAGGAGCGGACCGACCTCGGCGGGAACCGGGACCAGCGCGACGAAGGCTCGACTGTAGGCATCGACCGCGACGCCGATCTCGGCCGGCGTCGAGTGGCGTCCGGCCGCGACGTCGTCCCAGGCCTGCGACGTGGGCGGCGCAGGCATGCCCCGCAGCCGGGCCAGGACGCGGACGACCCGGCGATCGAGATCGACCTCGCGCAGGCGCGGGACTTCCTCGGCGAACTGGCGATCGCGTTCCTCGGCCCAGGTTCGCGCGAACTCGGCCGGATCGACACCACCCAGCTCGGCAACGATCGTCGTGATCATCTGCTCGACGACCGCCGCCAGGGCCGGACTGCCGACCGGCACGAGGGTATTGCCGAAATCGAAGCTGATCGCGCGGAGGTCCGGGAACCGCTCCGAGCCGGCCACCGACGTCCTAGCGGGCCAGGCTGGCGGGACAGATGTCCCGGAACGGGCAGTACGAGCAGGCGACGAGATCGGGCTTGGGCGTGAAGTCGCGGGCCCGGATCCCGCTTGCGGCAGCCTCGATCTGGGCCTTCCCCTTGGCCAGCCGCTTGTCGTCGACCCCGGCGCGACCGACGAGGCCCGTCTCCAGGAAGCTGAGCTGGACGGCGTCGGGCAGCCGTCCGGTCATTGCCTGCCAGCCCATCGCGTAGATCGTCAGCTGGAGCGAATCCCGTGCCCGCTGGCGGGCCTTGTCCGGGTCCCGGACATCACTCGACTTGTAGTCGGTGATCGTCACGGTCTCGCGCGGCAGGAGGGCGAGCGTCGGCTCGACGACATCGGGCGCGAAATCGCCGGGCGTCATCTCGCTCGGTTGCGCGGCGTCACCCGCGGGCACGACGTCGACGCGATCCCAGCGACCGCGAATCCGGTCACCGTTGAGGCTGAACGCGAAATCACGCTCGACATAGGCCGGGATCACGGCGCCGGGCTCGAGCTGCTCGAGCCGGAAACGGCGGAGGGCGGCTCGGCCGGCGTCGAGTCGGGCCAGCTCGTGGTCGCGGTTGAGGAAGCCCTCACTCGACCAGGCCGCCTCGAACGAGGCATACAGCTCGGTCTCGCTCATGACCTCGCCTCGGGCGTGGCGCTTGTGGAATTCCTGGACGGCGCGATGCAGCGCGGCGCCGTAGATGATCGAGTGGTGCGGCGATACGGGCACCCGGAGCAGGTGGTTGAACTTGTATTTCTGGGGGCACGTCAGGTAGTCGTCGACCTGGTAGAAGCTGAGCGAGAGCGGCTCGGTGGACTCCCCTGCGGGCTGCGCGGGGCGAACCCGGGCCGTGCCCGCCGGGACGGCCGAGGCAGCCAGGCGCTCGAGCGGGCTCGCAACGATTGCTGGGCCGGCGGCCGGCGCGGCGATCGGCAGGTCGAGGGCCTCGAGGACGAACGGTGACACCCGGCGAGCTCGACGGCCACCGTAGTCCGCGGCGTGGCTCAGGATCAGCTCGTCGCGCGCCCTGGTCATCCCGACATAGAACAGGCGTCGCTCCTCCTGGATGTGATGATCGCCGCCCGGGATCGTCTCATGAAGGAGCTCGTCGGGGATCTCCAGGCCGTCACGCCGGGGACTCGCCGGAAAGCGACCGTCCACGAGGCCGGCCAGGAAGACGGTCGGGAACTCGAGGCCCTTCGCCTTGTGCACCGTGAGGACGGAGACGACGTCGGCTTCCGCGTCGATCTCGGCGGTCGGCGGCTCGTCGCCGGCATCGATCAGCGTCTGGAGGTGGCGGGCGACGAAGATCGCCCGGTCGTCCGGCAGCAAGGCCGACTGGCCACGGACGATCTCGAAGAACCGGGCGATGTTCTGGAGCGCCTCTTCGCCCGCGCCGCCTTCCGCTGCGGTCAGCCTCGTCAGGATCCCCGAGCCCTTCAGGAACGCGTAGAGGACCTCGCCGCTGGGGCGCTCGTGGGCAAGCTCGCTGTAGGTCCGGAGGTCGGCCACGAGACGGCTCACGATCGCCCGCGACGCCGGGCCGATCCGGAGCAGGCCGGGCTGGCGGTCGAGCTCCTCGATGACCTCCCACAGCGATCGGTTGCGCCGCCGGGCGGCGTTCATGATCGCGGTCAGGTCGGGTCCGTGGAGGCCGTAGCTCTCCGAGGCGGCGAGGCCGTACAGGTCGATGCTCGAGCCGAGATCTGCGATGCAGCGCAGGAAACCGAGGAGGATCTTGATCTCCGGCCGGCCGTACAGCCCGGAGGTGCCGCTGAACCGCCAGGGCAGGCCGGCGATGTTCAGGCTGCGCAGGATCGCCTCGCCGCCGGCATTCGTCCGCACGAGGACCGCGTGATCGCGGGGTCGAGCCCCGGCCTCGACCCGGGCGCTGATCTGGGCGGCGATCCAGTCCGCCTCGTCCGTCGCCGTGGCGAACGCCTCGTGGCGAACGGCGGCGACGCGCCGCTCGGCGGGCGGCTCGGGCCGCTGTGCCCGGAGGCGCTTGGAGATGCCCGCCCGGACCTCGAGCCGATCGGGATCGTTGTGGCGGACCAGTCGATGGCTGGCGGCCAGGATCTCGGAGCGCGACCGGTAGTTGCGCCGGAGGACGATGAGACGCGACCGCCGGTAGCGCTGGCGGAAATCGAGGATGTTGCTGATCGCCGCGCCGCGGAACCGGTAGATCGACTGGTCGTCGTCGCCGACGACGGTCACGTTGCGATGGCCGTCGGCGAGGATCGCGACGAGCTCGGCCTGGGCGCGATTCGTGTCCTGGAACTCGTCGACGAGGAGGTACCGGAAGCGATGCTGGAGCTCGTGCCGGGCAACCGGCGATTCGCGCACGAGCCGGAGGGCCATTGAGACCTGGTCGCCGAAGTCGATGAGGCCCGCCTCGCCCAGCAGCGCCTGGTAGCGGGCATAGGCCCGCGCGAGCTCGAGCTGCCGGGCGGCAGCCTCGGTCGCCCACGACGCCGCGCTGCGCTCCTCGCTCCGCGTGCCCGGCCGTGCGGCGAGCGTCGCCAGGCGCTCGGCATCGCCGACGAGCCGGTCTGCGCAGGCCAGGTACGTTGCCGGGCTGATGTCCTCGTCCTTGCACCGGCTGAAATGGCCGGCAAGAGCGCCCAGGAAGCGGGTTGGATCGCCCAGCGGACGATAGGCATCGAGCTCGAACTCGAAGAGGCGCTCGCGCAGGAAGATGACGACCTCGGGCTTCGAGAGGACCCGGGCATCGGGCGGCAGGCCCAGCTCGAACGCGAACTCCCGGATGATCCGGTCGCCGAAGGCATGGAACGTGGCGATGGCCGCGTCCGCGTAGCCGTACGGCACGAGCTGGTCGACCCGCGCCTGCATCTCGGCGGCGGCCTTGTCCGTGAACGTGAGGCCGAGGATCTCCGACGGCCGGGCGGTCCGGGAGGCAATCAGCCACGCGATTCGGCGGGTGATCACCTGGGTCTTGCCGGTTCCCGCTCCGGCGACGACGAGGAGGGGGCCGTCGCCGTGCACAACTGCCCGGCGCTGCTCCGGATTGAGCCCGTCGAGGAGCTTGTCGGCGGCGCCCGCCGCGGGTTCGTCGAGCGGCACGAGGCGGGGCACCTGCCGCGACCGGGGTGCGAGCCGCGGGCCCCACATCGGGACCTGGCCGAGGGGCGATCGGGAAGCGCGACGCTGGGGAGAACCGAGGGTGGTCAGGCTGGCTGGGGGCATGCCCCGAGAATCGCAGCTGCCTGTGACAGCTCTGGCGTCACCGCTCCCCGCGGACCGCGGCAGGCGGCGGCGCGACCGCCCGGCCGCGGATCGCGACGCGGCCACCGGTGGCATCGCGGGCCAGGCCCAGCGCCTCGGCCTCCTCGTCGGACAGGGCAGCTTCGGGCCGGCCGGCGGCGATCGCCTTGGCGTAGATCCGGGTCGAACCACGCGAATGGAGGCTCGAGATGATGATCCCGTCCTCCTCCGCATCGAGCAGGGCGAGGGCAAAGCTCTGGTTGCCGCCGGTGTCCTCGAACGGGTTGAACCGGACGAGGCCAATTCGCTGGAAGGCGCGCCGCCCGTCGACCTCGAGCTTGCCGGTCCGCGTCGCGAGCTGGGCCACCTCGGACTGGACCTCGACGACCCGGCCGAGATGGGTCTCCAGGACGCCCTGGAGACTCTGGCCGTCCTCGCCACGGGTCATCCGGTCGAGGCGGCCCGCAAGTCCCCCGAGCCGCCGCCAGAGGAGGGCCAGGCCGACCAGGCAGGCGCCGAGCAGGACGATCAGGACGGGCGTCAGGGTCGCCGGATCGGGCACGCAGCCGAGTCTAGCAGGCTGGGTGCTATCCTCTGCCGTCGGCGGACCGCCGCCGAATCCGACCACGGAGGGACCTGGTGCCGATGGCCAAGCGCGCTCGCGGGACGACTCGACCCGGCCAGCGCCGCCCAATCCAGCGCGTCGCCCGACCGGCTGCCGACCGGCCGCCAGCCGTCGCGCCCGAGGGACTGTCGCCTGCCGAGGTCACCCGCGCGGCCGAGCTCGAAGCCACGATCGTTGCCTCGGGGCAGGCCAGCAGGACGACCACCCGGCCGGGCGCCGGCGAGCCGGCCGCCCCGCCCCAGCGGCGCCCGGGCGGCTCGGGTCGCCTCGCCGTCGAGGCCGCCGAGGAGTATCAGTACGTCGCCCGGGATGTCCGCCGGATCGCCGTCGTGGGCGGCTCGATGTTCGTGATCCTGATCGTGCTGTTCGTGGTCCTCGTCGCGGCAGGCGTGGCCGGACACTGAGCAGGGCCTAGCCGGCCATCCCCCGAACGGCCTATCGACAGGCCTCCCGGGCCAACCTACGGTCTGAGTCCGGGAAACCTGAACACGAGCAGCCATCCTTGTCGACCATCCTCACCGAGCGGGTCCACCGCCGGTCGCGACTCCTCCTGATCGTCTTCGGCGTCAGCCTCGTGCTGGTCGCCACGACCGCCGCCGCCCTCGTGGCCGTTGTCGCCAACAACGTCGAGCAGGCGGCTCTCAGCGCATCCGTGGCATCGGACCAATCGATCGAGAGCGCCCTGATCGAGACGAACCTGCCGGCGAATGCCCTGTCGATGACCGGCGTCACCCCGGGCGCGGTTGTCCAGATCCAGGACCAGCTGCGCGTCTTGCTCGTCGATGCACGGGGCATCCTCCACGTCAAGGTCTTCGCCCCGGACGGGACGGTCCTGTACAGCAACGTCGACGGGCTGCGCGGCCGGAACCTGGGCCCCGACGACGATCTCGAGCAGGCCTTCGACACGGGCAAGGTCGCACCGTCGATCGTCGGTGCAGACAACCCGGACGCAGCGACGACCGGCCTGCCGCCCCAGGACCAGCTCGTCGAGGAGTACTTCCCGATCCGCGAGGCCGACGGCAGCGTGCCCGCTGTCTTCGAGATCTATCGCGACGCGACACCGATCCTGGCGACGGTCGCCGCAACGACCCGGGAGGTCCTGGCGGTGGTCGTGGTGGCAGCGATCATCCTCAGTCTCCTCCTCTACGCGATCTTCCGGGCCACCCAGCAGCGGTTGACCCGCCAGACCCGGGCGCTCCTCGATGCCAGCCGGCGCGACGCGCTCACCGGCCTGCTGAACCACGGCACGACGGTCGCCGGCCTTGCCGACCTCCTGGAACGGACCCGCCAGGAGACGGGCGTCACAGGCATTGCCCTGATCGACATCGACAACTTCCGGCTGGTCAACGAGACGTACGGCCACGAGGCCGGCGACCGGGCCCTCCTCGAGGTCGCCCGGATCATGCGCGCCGAGTTCGACGAAACCTCGATCCTCGGCCGCTACGGCCCTGATGAGTTCCTGGTCGTCGCCCCACCGGACCACAGCGCGGGCCTCGAGACGGCGATCGACAGGCTGCGCGACCAGATCGCGGATCTCAGCCTCCAGTTCGGGGCGTCCGAGCGCCTGCCGGTCACGGTCAGTGCCGGGATCTGCTATGCCCCGGCCGACGGCGAAGCGGCGACCGAGCTGCTGGCGGTGGCCGCGGTCGTCCTCGGCGAAGCAAAGGCCAGCGGCGGCAACGGCGTCCGGGTGGCCGACAAGGGTCCGGCCGCCCTCGGTTCCGCCGAGCGCTCGAGCTTCGACGTCCTGGCGGGCCTGGTCCTGGCCGTCGATACCAAGGACCGCTACACGAAGCGCCACTCCGAGGACGTCGCCCGCTACGGCCTCTTCCTGGCCGATCTCGTGGGGGTCGATCCGGAGCTGCGCAAGACGATCGAGATCGCCGGGCTGCTCCACGATGTCGGCAAGATCGGCATCCCCGACGGGATCCTGCGCAAACCAGGTCCGCTGACGGTCGACGAGTACGCGATCGTCAAGCAGCACGTCGCGCTGGGCGACTCGATCGTGCGCGATGTTCCCAACGCCGGCCTGGTCCGGGCCGGCGTCCGCCATCATCACGAGCGCTGGGACGGCGATGGCTATCTCGACGGATTGTCGGGCGAGGGGATCCCCCTGATCGCCCGGATCCTGGCCGTCGGCGACGCCTTCAGCGCGATGACCACGACCCGCCCGTATCGCAAGGCGATGTCGATCCAGGAGGCGCTCCATCGGCTCGAGGATGCCGCCGGCAGCCAGCTCGATCCGCGCCTCGTGACCGCGTTCGTCAAGGGAATCGAGACGGCCGAGGACGCGCCGCTGCCGGGCGACGGCCGCCCCCTGCGCCGGATCTGGACGCCCCAGTCCAGCGTCGCCTGAGGGTGCCGGGCCGGTCGTAGACTGACCGGGTGGCCGCCCGCAGACCAGCCCCCGACCAGACAGCCCTCTTCCAGCCACCCCCCGGCGTCCAGCCGCTGGCCGCCCGGAGGCGCCCGCGGACCCTGGCCGAATACGTCGGCCAGGCCCATCTCGTCGGCGAGAACGGACCGCTGCGCCGATCCGTCGAGCGTGGCTATCTCGGCTCGATCCTGCTGTGGGGACCGCCGGGCACCGGCAAGACCAGCCTGGCCCGGCTCCTCGCCGATGCGGTCGGTGCCGAGTTCATGAGCCTGTCCGCGGTCATGAGCGGGGTTGCCGAGATCCGCTCGACCGTGGCCGCCGCCCGCGAGCGGCTGACGCTCAACGGCGGGCGAACCGTCCTGTTCATCGATGAGATCCACCGCTTCAACAAGTCCCAGCAGGACGGCCTGCTGCCGCACGTCGAGGACGGGACCGTCGTCCTGATCGGCGCAACGACGGAGAACCCTTATTTCGAGCTCAACGGCGCCCTCCTGTCGCGCCTCCGGATCTGGCGCCTCGAGCCGCTCTCCGATGACGATGTCCGGACCGTCGTCCAGCGGGCGATCGACGATCCCGAGCGAGGTCTCGCCGGACCGCTCGGCCCGGACGGCGGGGTGCGCCTGCCCGAGGATGCGTTCGAGCATCTCGTCGGCCTGGCCGGTGGCGACGCCCGCCAGGCACTCAACGTGCTCGAGGGGGCGACCGCCCTGGCCGAATCGGCCGGCCTGCGCGACGAGCAGGGCCGGGTCGCGCCGCGGCTGGCCGACGTCGAGGCGGCCGCGCAGCAGAAGATCCTGGCCTACGACCGGGCCGGCGACGGCCACTACGACACGGCCTCGGCGTTCATCAAGAGCCTCCGCGGCAACGATCCGGACGGCGCCCTGTACTGGCTGGCGACGATGATCTCGGCCGGCGAGGATCCCCGGTTCATCGTCCGGCGCCTGATCATCAGCGCCTCCGAGGACGTCGGCAATGCCGACCCGCGGGCGCTCCAGGTGGCCGTAGCGGCAGCCCAGGCGCTCGATCACGTGGGCCTGCCCGAAGCCCAGTACGCGCTCGCCCAGGCGACGACGTACATCGCCACGGCCCCGAAGTCGAACCGCTCGGGTGCCGCCTATTGGGCCGCCGTCGCCGATCTCGAGGCGAACGGCGCGCTGCCGGTCCCGCTCCACCTGCGCAGCGCCGGCCATCCGGCCCTCAAGCACCACGGCTACGGCGTCGGGTACCGCTACCCGCCCGATTTCGAGGATTCGGACATCGCCCAGCTGTACCTGCCCGAAGCCCTCGCCGATCGCGACTACTACCGGCCCAACGACCAGGGCTACGAGGTGACGATCGGGGCAAGGATGGCGGCCCGCGCCGAGGGTCGCCAGGCGGCCCGCGCAGCCGGCCGCCAGCGGCGCGAGGCGAGCCCCGGGCCGGCCGTCGATTCGATGAAGGCCGGCAGCTCGATCCAGCGGACCCGCGAGACGAACCGGCGCAAGCTCGCCGAGACCGAGCGACGCGACGCGGGCGGCACCGAGCAGGCTCCCCCGCCCCATGGCACGATTCCGCCACCCACACCATGACTGGAGCCGCTTCGTGAACCGCTTCGAGCCCAACCTCCGAATTCCCGGGCCCACCGCCCTGCCGCCCAGCGTGCGCGAGGCCGGTGGCCGCCAGATGATCAATCACCGGGGGCCCGAGTTCGCCGCGATGCTCGGCCGGATCCTGGCCCGGATGAAGCCGTACTTCGGGACGACGAGCGATGTTGCGATCCTGTCCTGCGCCGGCTCGGGCGGGCTCGAGGCAGCGGTCGTCAACACGCTGTCGCCCGGCGACAAGGTCCTGGGCGTCTCGATCGGCTCGTTCGGCGACCGGATCGCCAGGATCGCCCAGGTCTACGGCGCGAACCTGACCAAGCTGTCGATCGACTGGGGCCGGGCGGCCGATCCCGACGCGCTCCGTGAGCACCTCGTGGAGCATCCCGGCTACAAGGCCGTGCTGCTCACCCACAACGAGACGTCGACCGCGGTCATGAACCCGATCGCCGAGCTGGCGGCGGTCATCCACGATGTCCAGCCGGACGCCCTGATCATCGTCGACAGCGTGTCGGGCCTCGGCGCGGTCCCCTTCGAGATGGACGCGTGGGGCATCGACGTGGTCGTGACCGGGTCGCAGAAGGCCTGGATGGCGGCTCCCGGGCTGGCCATGGTCGCCGCGTCGGAGCGGGCGTGGGCAGCGATGGAGACGGCGACGATGCCCCGCTTCTACCTCGACCTGCGCAAGCACCGCGAGTCGCATGCGCTCGGTCAGACCCCCTGGACGCCGGCGATCGCGGTCGTCTACCAGGTCGACGCCGGCCTCGAGCTGATGGAGGCCGAGGGCGCGGCGGCGATCTTCGCCCGCCACGAGACCTGCGCGGCGGCGACCCGGGCAGGGCTGGAGGCCCTCGGCTTCGAGCTCTTCGCCGATCCGGCCCACTACTCGCGGACGGTCACCGCCGCCCGGGTGCCGGCGGGCTTCGACTGGAAGGCGATCAACGCAGCGGTCAAGGGCGAAGGCGTGGTCCTCGCAGGCGGCCAGGGGCCGCTCACCGGCCAGATCTTCCGGCTCGGCCACCTCGGATCGGTGACCCTCGGCGAGATCCTCGACGCGATCGGCGTCCTCGAGCAGGTGTCGATCCGCTTCGAGCGCCGGGTCGAGCCCGGCGCCGGGATCGCGGCCGCCCAATCGGCCGCCCTCGAGAGCATGTCGATCCGCCCGTCTGCGGGCCGGCCGGCCACCGTCGCGACCGGCGCGTGAGGATCCTGGTTGCCGAATCGATAGCCGCCGAGGGCCTCGCGCTCCTCCGTGAACACCACGAGGTCCACGAGCGGATCGGCCTGAGCCGCGACGAATACAAGGCGCTCCTGCCCGACTACGACGCCCTCCTTGTGCGCAGCCAGGTCCAGGTCGATGCCGAGCTGATCGGGGCCGGCCGGCGGCTGATCGTCATCGGCCGGGCCGGCGTCGGCGTCGACAACGTCGATCTGGAAGCCGCCACCCGCGCCGGGATCACGGTCGTGAACGCGCCGACGGGCAACACGATCGCGGCCGCCGAGCACACCCTGGCGCTGCTGGCGGTCCTCGCCCGGCGGATCACCGCTGCCGACGCGTCGGTCCACCGGGGCGAGTGGAAGCGCAGCCAGTTCACCGGCGTCGAGCTCCGGGGACGAACCCTGGGAATCGTCGGGCTGGGCAAGATCGGCCAGGCGATCGCCCGGCGCGCCCGGGCGATGGAGATGGCCGTGATCGCCGTCGACCCATACGTCTCGGCCGACGGCGCGGCCGTCCACGGCGTCGAGCTGGTGACGTTCGACGAGCTCCTCGAGCGGGCCGACGCGATCACCGTCCACGTGCCCCTCACCCGGCAGACCCGCGGCCTGATCGGGGCCGCCGAGATTGCCCGGATGAAGCCCGGCTCATTCCTGCTCAACGTCGCGAGGGGCGGGATCCTCGACGAGGCGGCCGTTGCCGACGCCCTCCGCTCGGGACACCTGGCGGGTGCCGGGATCGATGTCTTCGACCACGAGCCGCCGGCCGGCTCGCCGCTCCTCGAGGCGCCGAACTGCGTCCTGACCCCCCACCTCGGCGCCTCGACGGTCGAGGCCCAGGTCCTGGTCGCCGAGGAGGTCGCAGCGCAGGTGATCGACGTCCTCGAGGGCCGCCCGGCTCGCTACGCGGTCAACGCCCCGCTGCTCACCCCGGAGACGGCCCGGGCGATCGCCCCGTACCTGCCGCTTGCCGAGATCCTCGGCCGGTTCTACGCCCAGTTCAGCCGGACGGGCGCCAACCGCCTGACCCTCGAGATCAGCGGCGAGCTCGCCCGGGATCTCGCCGGGCAGGACACGTCGCCGCTGACCGCGGGGGTCCTGCGCGGCCTCCTCGAGACGTCGACGACCGAGCGGGTCAATCTCGTCAATGCGGCAGCGCTGGCCACGGCCCGCGGGATCACCGTCGTCGAGCGCAAGTCGCCGGCCGCCGGTACGTACACCTCACTCCTGACCCTGACCGGCGAAGCCGGCGGCGTGACGACCACCGTCGCCGGAACCGTGGCCAACGGCGAGGCCCGGCTGGTTCGCCTGAACGAGCACTCGACGGATCTCGCCCCGAGCCCGGTCATGCTCGTCACCCGCCACCACGACCGGCCCGGGACGGTCGGCCGGATCGGCCAGATGCTGGGCGAGGCCGACGTCAACATCAGCGCCATGCACCTGGCCCGCTCGTTGCCGCGGGCCGACGCCCTGATGATCCTGGCGCTCGACGACGACGTGCCTGCGGCCGTGGCCGATGCGATCCGGGCCAGTGAGGCGGTCCTGGACCTGTGGCTCATCCACCTGGGCGCGGAGCATTGATCGAGCCACTCGTCCCGGCCGGCCTCAACGCGACGCTCGTCCTGCTCCGTCACGGCGAATCGGTCGCGATCACCGAGGGCCGCTTCCAGGGCCAGCTGAACACGCCCCTCAGCCCGCTCGGCGAGCGCCAGGCGGTGCTGGCGGGCGATCGCCTGGCCCACCCGGACCGCCCGCCGCAGATCGCGGTGCCGAGGTCGGCGCCGGTCGAGATCGCGCACTCGCCACTCTCGCGAACGGCCGCGACCGCGAGTGCGGCGGCCGTGGCCCTGCGGGCGGCCTACGGCCCGGCGTCGCCCGACCCGCGTCCGGAGCCCGGCCTCCTCGAGGTGGGCCAGGGTGCCTGGGAGGGGCTCCATCGGGACGAGGTGGAATCACGCTACCCGGCCGAGCTCGCGAGCTGGCGGCGGGCGCCGACCCGGCCATCTGCGCCGGGCGCCGAGCCGCTCGCCAGCGTCGACCGCCGGGTTCGTACGGCACTCGCCGGGATCCTGCGCGGGCTGGCCGCGGCGGCGATGCCGGCCGAGGTTGCCCGGACCTCGGCGGCCGGTTACCCCCCGCCGAGCAGCAGCCCGACCTGGTCGCTGCTCGTCGGCCACGACGGCGTGTTCAAGGTCGCCCTGCTGGCCTTGTTCGACCTGCCCCTCGAGCGCTTCTGGTCGTTCGGCTTCGGGCTGACGGGGATCACGATCGTGGGGATCCATGACGGGCAGGCCGTCCTCCGGGCCCACAACCTGCTCGACCACCTGGCGCCGCTCCAGGCGGCCGGGCCCGAGCCCGATGTCGCCGAGGATCGCGCCGAGTCGGGCGCCCTCTAGCCGGCCGACGTCAGCGGCCGCTCCGGTTGCGCCGCCGGGCACGCCGCTCCGAGCGCCGGAAGATCAAGCCAAGCAGGACCACCCGGAGGTGGCGCTGCGCACGGCGCAGGGCGTCGATCCGGTCATCCTCGAGGATCCGCCGGCCGTAGGCGACCTCCACCTTGGCGACGGCCACGGTGTGGAGGTCGGGCCGCGCCGAGGGCAGGATGTCGCTCAGCCCACCGGCATACTCGTAGACGGTCTGGTTGGGACGCGGGCCGAAGCCGAAGCGCCGGGCGAGCCCGACGACGCTGCCATAGACCCGATCGGGCTCCTGCGCCTTGCGCGGTCCGCGCTGCCAGGCAACCAGCACGAGAGCCGCCATGATCGCGAGGAGGAGCAGGCCGACCACGACGAAGCCGCCGGAGCCGGTCCCGGGCGTGTTCGTTGAGCCGACATCGGAGACCTGGCCGACCGGCGGCCGGATCGTTCGCCTGGGGTCATCGTTGAGGTTGCTGCTCGCCGGGACGGGGCTGGCCGTCGGCCGGGGCGTGACCTTTGGACCCGCCGGCAGGGCCTCGACCTGGCCGACGCCACCGGTCGGGTCGAACGTGATCCAGCCGTAGCCCGGGAAGTACACCTCGACCCAGGCGTGGGCAGCACTGCGCGGGATCATCTCGACGCCGTTGGCATCGGGCGTGCTGGGCAGGAAGCCCTCGGCCATCCGGGCGGGGATGCCTTCCATCCGCAGGAGGACGACCATCGTGCTCGCGTAGTACTCGCAATAGCCGACCTTCGACTTGGCGAAGCACTCGACGACTCCGTCCGTGCCGCAATCGACGCCCTGGACATTGGCCTCGTACCGGAAGCCACCCTCGGTCTTGAGGTACGACTCGACAGCCCGGCTGATCGTGTACGGATCCTTGGCCTCGGGATGCGCAGCGAGGATCGCCGCCAGGAGCCTGCGCGTCGCAGGGCCGGCCGCGACGGTCCGGTCGAGCTGCAGGTAGTAGGCCAGGACCGCGGCGGGATAGTCCGTCCCGGCGACACTCAGCTGGTTGCCGGTCAGGCCGTGGGCCGGATCGGTCCCGAAGTCGATCGGGACCTCGGCGGTGACCGTGTAGTCGTCAGCGGTCGACTTGGTGATCGAGCCGACGAACGCATTCGGCGTGCTGCCGAGGAGGGCGATGCTCGTGTCCTCGGAGACCTTGACCGGTGCGTCCGGGGCGAACACGTTGGGCGGGTCCTGGCCGAGGTCGTGGACCGTGAACGTCAGTGCCCGGCGGGCCGCATCGCTGCCCGGATCATCAAGCGTGCCGGCCAGCAGCGGATCGCCCGCCGCGACCGAGGTCGACTTGGGCGTCGTGATGCTCCAGTTCTGGCCGTCGAAGTGATCGTAGGCAACGGCCCGCCAGTGATACTGGCCGGCGTCGGGCACCTTGATCGCGAGGACCGGCGTGCTGTCGGTGGTCCACACGCCGGTGATCGGGGTGGACGGCAGGAAGTCGACGGGCGAGATCCGGGTTCCGGGACCGCCGCCCCGGAAGACGGCCTCGAGGCCGTGGGTCAGCTGGACGATCTGCTGGTCGAAGCCCCGGCCGAGGCCGTTGAGCGGCGCGGACGAGGCCGTCGAGGTCAGGACGAGGGCACCGAACACCGCCACCCCGATGAACAGGCTGCCGGCTCGCAGGTAGGTCCCCGAGAGGGAGCCCGCGTCGCCCAGCCGATGCCGCAGCCAGGTCGCGCGCTCGTCGAGGGCGTGCAGCCGGGTCAGCAGGAACAGGGCCGCCAGGCTGAACCAGATCAGGATCCCGAGCTGTTCATCGCGGGTGATGCTCATGTCGAGCACCAGGGCCAGGCCCGAGACGATCACTGCGTTGAACGGACGGTGGTGGTGGAAGACCGCATACGCGGTGAACTGGCCGGTCCCCCAGCACAGGATCCCGAGGACCAGCATGAAATGGCCGTACTGCTCCGTGAAGGCCAGGCCGCGGAACGCCAGGTCGAGGTAGGCGTCGATCGTCGACGACGCGGTCGCGACGAACGCCGGTCCCGGCGTGAAGTCCCCGTTGAGCAGGACCCCGCCGACCGCGATCGGCAGGAGGAGCGCGGCAAAGACGGCCCCGAGCAGGTGGGCGAGCCAGCGCGACCAGCCGGCCTTGGCCGAGATGAAGCCCCAGGCCACTCCGCCGACCGACGCGTACGGCAGGAACGAAGTCAGGACGGGCTTGCCGAGGACCCACCGGGCGCTGTTGAGCGACCACGCCAGGCAGACGGCCATGACCACGACGAGCGCAACGGTCAGCCAGCCTTCGACCGGCGCGAGCGGGATCCGGGCCGGTCGCCTGATCGTCATCGGGAGCTCCTGGCGAGCTGCGCGCCGAGCGTCCGGTCGGGGGTCACAGGAAAGTTGAGGAGCTCGTACTCGGCCAGCGTGTGGCCCAGGGCCCGGGCCTGCAGCGCGGCGTCGGAGCCGGGCTCCAGCGATCCGGAGCGGACGGTCACGACGACGGCGGCGATCCCGCGGCCGCGCAGGCTGGCGAGCGGGCGGACCCAGGCCCGGTCGAACGACGGCGTGATGACCACCGCGGTCATCCCCCGGCGCAGCCGGGGCAGGCTGGCAAGGAGGCCCTCGACGAGCGGTGTCGCGCCGTCACCCTCAACGGCGGCCAGGAGCTGCATCACCTTGAGGTACTGCCGCCCACCGCGATCGGCGGGCAGGACGGACATCCGGTGGCCGTAGGCAGTCAGCCCGACGGCCCGGTTCTCGCCGAGCGACTTGTCGGCGATCGAGGCCGCCACGCGGACGCCGACCTCGACGCTCGACGCCGCGCCCGAGCCTTCCTGGACCCTGCTCTCGAGATCGAGGAAGAGCCACACGTCGGCGGTCTGCTCGAGGTCGAACTCCTTGACCTGGATCTCGCCCTGGCGGGCCGTGGACTTCCAGTGGATCCGGTTGAAGCCGTCGCCCGGGGCGTACGGTCGGACGCTCGTCGCGAGCGGGCTCGTCTGGATCGTCCGCTCGGGGGCCGCGTGGCTGCCCTCGATGTTGGCCGACGGCAGCCGCCACAGTGGCAGCGGGTCGACCCGCGGATAGACGACGAGGGTGATCGGCTGGCCGACGACGGCCGACGCCTCGAAGAAGCCGAACGGGTCGCCCGTCCGGACCTGGAGCGGCTCGATCCGGAAGTGGCCGCGGCGGGTCAGCGGAACGCGGGCGATCCACGAGCGCTCGGCCCGCGAGCCGATGCCGATCGCCCGGCCGGGGATTGCGACCGGCAGGCTGGTCGGGTTGTGGACCTCGAGCCAGGGCTTGGGCATCCGGCCGGCATTGCGCAGCGTGTAGGTCACCTTGAGCTGCTCGCCGACATGGCCGGTCACCTGGCCGACGGCATAGCCGGCCTCGAGGTCGGTCAGGCCGAGGCGGGTCAGGACGTAGCTCCCGCCAATGACCAGGATCCCCAGGTACAGCAGGTAGAAGAGGAAGGGCAACCCGGATGAGAACGCGGACAGGACCAGGACGATCGCCAGCGCGATGATCGGCAGCCGGCGAAGCATGGGCTGCGCGACCTCAGCGAATCACGCGCTCGGCGGGATCGTCCCGGGACCCGGCCGGGATCTCGCGCGGGCCGTTCAGGGTGGCCGACGGCGGCCCGACGGGCAGCGTGTCGAGCAGCTCCCTGACGATCTGGGCAGGCAGGACGTCGTGGATCGTGGCACTCGTCTTGATGATCAGCCGGTGGGCGAGGCAGGGCTCCGCGAGCGCCTTGACGTCATCGGGAATCACGTAGTCGCGGCCCATCAGGCCGGCATAGGCCTGGCTCGCCCGGTAGAGGGCGATCGAGCCGCGCGGCGAGGCGCCCAGATAGACATCGGCGTGGTTGCGGGTGCCATTGACCAGCCGGACGATGTACTCGCTGACCGAGTTGTCGACGTACACCTCGCGGACGGCGGCCTGCATCTCCTTGAGCTCGTCGTTCGAGCAGACGACCTCGAGGTCGTCCAGCGGGTGGGTCTGCTTCTGCTCGTCGAGGATCACGACCTCCTCGACCGGCTGCGGGTAGCCCAGCCGGAGGCGAAGCATGAACCGGTCGAGCTGGGCCTCGGGCAGTGCGAACGTGCCCTCGTACTCGATCGGGTTCTGAGTGGCGATGACCAGGAACGGGTCGGGCATCTGGTAGGTCGTCCCGTCGATGGTCGCCTGGCGCTCCTCCATGCATTCGAGCAGGCTCGACTGGGTCTTGGGCGTCGCCCGGTTGATCTCGTCGGCGAGGACCACCTGGGCCATGATCGGGCCCGGCCGGAACTCGAACTCCTGGGTCTTCTGGTTGTAGATCGACAGCCCGGTCACGTCGGACGGCAGGAGGTCCGGCGTGAACTGGATCCTGCGGAACGAGCAGCCGAGGCTGCGGGCAAGGGCCTTGGCCAGCATGGTCTTGCCGGTGCCGGGCACGTCCTCGATCAGCAGATGGCCGCGGCACATCAGCGCGACGAGGGCGAGGCGCACCTCGTGGTGCTTGCCCACGATCACGCGCTCGACATTGGCCACGACCTTCTCGCCGGTCGCCTGGATCTGCGTCATCGGGCTCCCTCGGTGACGGGTGCCGGTCGATTCGAGGCCGGCGGGGTTGGACCGGCGGGGACCGGCGGGTTTGAGAGTGTCGGGAGATCGTACGCCAGGGACGCGCCTCCGGTTCCATACGTGACGGACTTCACGGAATCAGCACGAGATCCGGGGACGGCCCACGATAGACCAGATGAGCGCTCGATCCAAGGACCGGCCCCGGTCCGAATCCGACCCGGAGCGGCGCCGGCTGGCCGAGCGCGACGCCGGCAAGGTCCACTGGGAGCGCTGGGGCCCGTACCTCTCGGGCCGCGAATGGGGCACGGTCCGCGAGGACTACTCGGCGGACGGTCAGCCCTGGACGTACCTGACCCACGATCAGGCCCGCTCGCGGGCCTATCGCTGGGGCGAGGACGGCCTGCTGGGCATCAGCGACGACCACGGCCGGCTGTGCTTCGGCGTGACGCTCTGGAACGAGCACGATCCGATCCTCAAGGAGCGACCCTTCGGGCTGTCCGGACCAGAAGGCAATCACGGAGAAGACGTCAAGGAGCTGTACTGGTTCCTCGACGCCACCCCCACCCACAGCTACCTCAAGGCGGCCTACGCCTATCCCCAGGCTGCCTTTCCGTATGCCGACCTCGTGGCCGAGAATGCCCGCCGGACGCGGGCCGATCCGGAGTACGAGCTGGTCGACACCGGGATCTTCGCGGATGGCCGCTGGTTCGATGTCGTCGTCGAGTACGCCAAGGCGGGGCCCGATGACCTCCTGATCCGGGTGTCGGTCACGAACAAGGGCCCCGCGCCTGCGCCGATCCGCCTGCTGCCGACGCTCTGGTTCCGCAACAGCTGGTCGTGGGGACGAGCCGAGGAACGGCCGCGCCTGGAGCCCGGGACGGTCGACGCCGGCCCTGCCCGGTCGACGATCGTCGGTGAGGACGGCCGGCTGGGCGCGATCCGGCTCGACATCGACGCGGCAGCCGAGCTCCTCTTCACCGAGAACGAATCGAATGCCGAGCGCCTGTGGGGCGTCGCGAATGGCGGACCGTACGTCAAGGACGCGTTCCATCGTGCCGTCATCGGTGGTGAGGCCGGAGCCGTCAATCCGCAGCGTTTCGGCTCGAAGGCCGCGGGCCACCAGCGCCTCGTCATCGCGGC
This sequence comes from Candidatus Limnocylindrales bacterium, assembly GCA_025450915.1. Lineage (GTDB taxonomy): Bacteria > Chloroflexota > Limnocylindria > Limnocylindrales > CSP1-4 > Palsa-1033. Next base: position 31,388 of record JANWLH010000018.1, read on the forward strand.
CGGGGGGACGGAGACCCTGCGCCTCCGGCTGCGCCTGGGCTCCGCGACGGATAGCGCCACGGCTTCCGATCCATTTGCCGGCTTCGAGGCCACGTTCGCCGCCCGGATCGCCGAGGCGGACGCCTTCTATGACGAGATCGGGGGCGACGCCCTGAGCGCCGACGAGCGGCTCGTCCAGCGCCAGGCCTTCGCCGGCCTGATCTGGTGCAAGCAGTTCTATCACTTCGACGTCAACGAATGGCTCGACGGCGACCCGGCCGATCCCCCGCCGGCGTCGCGCCGGGTCGGCCGCAATGCCGATTGGCGGGAGTTCAACTCGAAGGACATCCTGTCGATGCCCGACAACTGGGAGTACCCGTGGTTCGCAGCCTGGGACCTGGCCTTCCACTGCGTCGCCCTGGCGGTCATCGACCCGGCCTTCGCCAAGGCCCAGCTCCTCCTGCTGACCCGTGAGTGGTTCATGCACCCAAACGGCCAGCTGCCGGCCTACGAGTGGCGCTTCGGCGACGTCAACCCACCGGTTCACGCCTGGGCCGCGTGGCGGGTCTACCAGATCGAACGGCGCCAGACGGGCAAGGGCGATGTCCACTTCCTCGAGCGGGTCTTCCACAAGCTCCTCCTGAACTTCACCTGGTGGGTGAACCGCAAGGACCTCGACGGCGCCAACGTCTTCCAGGGCGGGTTCCTGGGCCTCGACAACATCGGCCTCTTCGATCGCGACGCGCCGCTGCCCGGCGGCGCCCATCTCGGCCAGGCGGATGGGACCGCCTGGATGGGAATGTTCTGCCTCAACATGCTCGCGATCGCCCTCGAGCTGGCCCAGGACGACCAGGTCTACGAAGACATCGCGACCAAGTTCTTCGAGCATTTCCTGTACATCGCGGGTGCCCTCAACAACCTCGGCGGCAGCGGGATCTCGCTGTGGAACGAGGAGGACGGCTTCTACTACGACGCGATCCACTTCGACTCGGGCGACGTCGTGCCCCTCCGGATCCGCTCGATGGTCGGGCTCATTCCCGTCCTTGCCGTCCACGTCCTCGAGCCGGGAGTCATCGCGGCACTGCCCGACTTCCGGCGGCGGATGCGCTGGTTCCTGACCAACCGGCCGGAGCTCGCTCGACACGTCGCGAGCTGGACCGAGCCGGGCGTCGGCGAGCGCCGGCTGCTCTCGCTCGTCCACGGCGACCGCCTGCGCCGGATCACGAAGCGGCTCGTCGATCCCGACGAGTTCCTGAGCCCGCACGGGATCCGCTCGCTCAGTCGCGAGCACCTCGCCGCGCCGGTCAGCCTGACCCTGCCCGGCGGCCAGGAGTACATGATCGGCTACGAACCGGCCGAGTCCCAGTCAGGGCTCTTCGGGGGCAACTCGAACTGGCGAGGGCCTGTCTGGTTCCCGATCAACTACCTGTTGATCGAGGCCTATCTCACCTTCCACCACTATCACGGCGGGAGCCTGACGGTCGAGATGCCCTACCGCTCCGGGCAGCATCGCGAGCTGGACGATCTCGCCTGGGACCTCTCCGATCGGCTGGTCAGCCTGTTCGTCCGCGATGCCGCCGGCCAGCGGGCCGTCCTCGGCTCGGGCTCCAGGCTCCAGCCCGACCCGGCGTGGGCCGACCGGGTGCCGTTCTACGAGTACTTTGATGGCGACAACGGGCGAGGCGTCGGGGCCAGCCACCAGACCGGCTGGACGGCGCTCGTCGCCAAGCTCCTCGAGCAGACCGCCCGGCGCAGGCGGTCCGAGGCGGGCGCCGTCCGCAGCGACGATCCGGATCCCTGAACGGGGCCGGCCGGACGCCACAGCTCCGGAGTGACTGCCCCGTGACCATTGCCAGACGTTGCGCGCCGTCCGCGATCGGGATTGCATCGAGGGTCATCGTCCGGCCGCCTGATGAGCGGGCCGTTGGCCGAGGTGATCGGGGCGTTAACAGCGTCCCCGCCCGGGGACGGCCCTCAGCCGCGGATCAGGGTCAGGCCACCGACCCACAGGGTCATCGCGCAGCCGATCGCGCCCATCACCGCCAGGAACAGCTCACCACCGATGAACGCCGCGACGGCCATCCCGCCGAACAGCCCGCCCAGGACCAGCGCGATAACGGCCAGCCCGAGGCGCTCGAGAATCGGTCGCTTGACCCGTGGATCGGTCATGGCTCCAAGGTATTGAGTTCGAAGATCATGGGTTGAGCGTCTTGAGCCAGAGGCCCATCAGCGAGCCGGCGATCGGGGCGGCCCGGGCGGACCCATGGCCGCCCTGCTCGACGACGACGGCGATCGCCACCTGCGGGTTGTTGGCCGGGGCGTAGCCGATGAACCAGGAGTTCGGCTCGGCGCTCCCGCCGATCTGGGCCGTGCCGGTCTTGCCCGCCGTGTCGATTCCCGGAATCGCCGCCCCGGTCGTGAAGATCCGGCCCCAGCTGCTCTCGACCGCCAGCTCCATGGCGTGGCCGATCGTGCCTGCCACGCCGGGTGACATCGCGCTGCCCAGCGTCTCGGGGCCGATCGACACGTTGCCCGTTTGCCCCGAGATCGAGGTCACGAGCTCCGGCCGCATGAGGACGCCACCGTTGGCCACGGCCGAAGCGACGAGGGCCATCTGGAGCGGTGTCACGAGCGTCTCGGCCTGGCCGTAGGCCGCGTTGGCCAGCTCGACGTCATCCTTGAAGCCGCCCCCGAATGAGCCTCCGCCGTTGGTCACCTGGCTGACCGCCGTCGGCAGGTCGAACGGGATCGGCTTCCCAAAGCCAAACCGGGCCGCCGATGCCGCCAGGGCGGCTCCACCGGTGCGCAGGCCGGTGAGCGCGAAATAGATGTTGCACGAGACCTCGATCGCCTGGTCGTAGTCCAGGGCGAGCGAGCCGCTGAAGTCGTGGTGGCCGTCGTGGATCCGGAAGCCCGACACGAGCAGCCCGGCGGTCTCCGCGGCAGGCTGCTGGGGATACGTGGTCGATGGGCTGATCGCGCCTGAGCCGAGCGCCGCCGCCGAGGTGACGATCTTGAAGATCGAGCCGGGCACGTACTCGCCCATCGTCGCCCGGTCCAGGAACGGCTGGCCGGCTACGGCCGCCGTTCGGGTGAAGGCCGCGACGGCGGTCGTCGGGTCGGCGATCGCATTCGCGTTGAACGTCGGGGTGGAGGCCATCGCCAGGACCCGGCCGGTGCGCGGATCGAGCATGACGACGGCCCCGCGGTCGGAGCCCAGCGCCTTGACGGCCGCCTCCTGGAGCTTCAGCGACAGGCTCAGCGTCAGGCTCTCGCCCTGGGTTGCACCCGGGGCGAGCTTCGAGAGCAGGTCGTCGAGCGAGTTCGGGCTGCCCTGGCCACTCAGCTCTGCGTTGTAGGCACGCTCCAGGCCCGCCGTCCCGTAGACGGGCGAGGCATAGCCGATGAGCGGCGCCAGCGAGCGGTCGGCATAGACCCGGTAGGGCTCGCCGTTGGCGTCGCGCTTGCTCGTCGCCAGGGTCGCACCGGTCCGGTCGAGGATCTTGCCCCGGACGACGTCGCGCGCGGCGGCGATGACAATTGGGTTGTCGGGTGCCCGGGTGAGCTCGGACGCGCGGATGACCTGCCAGTAGCCGGCGCCCACGGCGATCAGGCCGAAGAGGAGGCTCAGGATCAGGCCGACCCGGGCGATCCCCTGCCCCAGCGGCGCCCGGTCGCGAGCGTTCACCGTCCACCTCCCGGCCGGCCGCCCAGGAACCCCGGCCGCCTGGCCCGCGATGGACGCGGTGGCGGAGGCGGTTCGACGCCCCGGTCGGACAGCGCCAGGAGCAGCCCCACGACGACCCCGTTGGCCAGCAGCGACGACCCGCCGTAGCTGATGAACGGCAGGGTGACGCCGGTCAGCGGGATGAGCTTGAGGTTGCCGGCGGCGATGATGAAGGCCTGGACGCCGACGACGAGCGTCAGGCCCGCGGCGAGGAGCGCCCGGAAGTCGTCGGCCGCCGACGCGGCGATCCGCAGGCCGCGCTCGATGACGACGAGGTACAGCCCGAGGATTGCGACAACACCGATCAGGCCGAGCTCTTCGCCCAGCGCCGCGAACGGGAAGTCGGTGTGGATCGCCGGGATCGGCAGGCGTCCCGCGACGAGCGGCAGGCCGGCCCCGAGGCCCGTTCCGATGATCCCGCCCCGGCCGAAGGCGTAGAGCGACTGGATCACCTGGTAGCCCTTGCCGCTGGCGTCCACGAACGGATTCAGCCAGATGTCGACGCGGTCCCGGACCGTCCCGAACAGCTGGTAGGCGATGAAGCTGCCGACCACGAACAGGATCAGGCCGAGGACGACATAGCTCGCCCGCGCGGTCGCGATGTAGACAAGCGCGAGGAAGACCGCGAAGAAGAGCAGGGCAGCTCCGAGGTCGCGCTGGATCACGACGATGCCCAGGGCCATGGCCCACATGGCGAACATCGGCAGGAGATAGGGCACGGGCGGCAGCCGGAGGGGGCCCAGGCGCATGCTCGCGCCCACCAGGAGCGGTCGGAAGTCCGACAGGTAGCCGGCCAGGAAGATCACCAGGATCACCTTGATCAGCTCGGTCGGCTGTCCGCTGATCGGGCCCACGGTGATCGTCAGGAGCGCTCCGTTGACCTCGTTGCCGATGAGGAAGGTCAGGAGCAGGAGGACGATCCCGGCCGCCGCCCAGGTGTACTTGTAGCGTCGCAGCCAGGCGTCGGAGCGAACGGCGATCGCCGCGATCGTGATCACCGCGATCGCCAGCACGAGCCAGCCGAGCTGGATGGAGGCGAGGCCGAAGCTCCGGCCGGCCAGCGACTGGGTCACCAGCGACTGGGGCAGCCGCTCCATCAGCAGGAGGCTGATCCCGCCGAGCAAGCCGATCGTGGGCAGGAGCACCTGGTCGGACCGCCGACCGGCAAGGACGAGGGCCAGGTGGGCGGCGACGAGCGCCCCCAGGTAGATCACGAGCTGGCCGGTGTCGGCCGGCAGCCAGGTGACCGCCTGGCCGGCCAGCTGGCGCTGGGTGGCCCCGAGCGAGACGCTGCCCAGGACCAGGATGACCCCGACCAGGACGAGCAGGCCGGTCTCACGACGGCGCAGTCGCGGCCGGATCCGGCTGACGGTCCTCGAGCCGGGCACGCCGACGGCCGCGCTCATCGCCTCGAACGCTCGAAGCGGAACCGGACCCGGCCGACCTGGAGCTCGTCGCCGTAGCTGACCGCACTCAAGCCGTCGACGCGCTGCCCGTTGACGTACGTGCCGTTCGTGCTGCCCAGGTCCTCGACATACCAGGCCCGGCCGCGGAAGGTCAGGGCGGCGTGCTCGGTCGACGCGAAATCGTCCTCGACGACGATCGAGTTGTTCACGTCACGGCCAATCGTGGCGACGGCGTCGAGACCGAAGACCGTGCCCCTCGGCGGCTCGGTCACGTCGGAGGCGACGACCACGAGCCGGGCCAGGGCCATGCCCGGATCCCGGGTCGCCACCCGCAGGTCGCGCAGGAGGAGCCGGGCGACGCCGAACATGAACAGGTAGAGCCCGCCGAGGAAGGCGATCCGGATGATCCAGATCGCGACGACATATGGATCCATCAACCAGCTGAGACGGCTTCGACCACGAAGATCGTGGTGCCGATCTCGATTCGATCTCCGGCACCGAGGGCCACCTCCGAGACGGCCACGCCGTTGACCCGCGAGCCGTTGGCGCTCTCGAGGTCGGTCAGGACCAGCATTCCCCGGCGGCCCTGGAGCCGAGCGTGGTGACGCGAGACACGCTGGTCCTCGAGGACGAGATCGTTGTCCGGGGCACGCCCGATGGTCACCACGCCCCCGTCCAGCACCACTCGTCGGCCACGGCCATCGGGCCGCTGCTCGTGGAGCATCGCGGCCGGCGCCGGTTGCGGCTGGACCTCGAAGGCGCGGGTGCTGCTGAGATCCTGGTCCCCAGCCCCGTCGGCTGGATCGCCCGAAGGATCGCCCGGCGTGGCTGCCGGTCGGCGATCAGCACGATCGACCGCGACCCGGACCTCGCCAGCCGCGACCTGCCGGTCGACGACGAGCTCGACCGTCGGTGCGGCGTCGAGGGCGTAGCCGTGTCCGCGGGCGAAGGCCAGCGCCTCGTCGGCGAGGTCCGCGGCGAGCTGTCCCGCGCGCGGACCGAGCGCATCGACATCGGCGGCGGCCAGGTGGACGCGGTACAGGTCGGGCACCCGGGTCCGCCCGTTCACGACCCGTCGCTCGTTCTCCATCGCCCGTTCGATCCTTCGCTGGATCTGGATCGGCTGGAGCGGGGAGCGGAACAGGCGCGCAGTCGGTCGCTCGAGCAGGCGCTCGAGGAACCGCTCCACGACGGCGAGCGGCTGCATGATCGGCCGGAGTCTAGCAGGCGAGCACGATCAGGGGCTCCGGGGGCCCGAATCTCGGAGGCCGCCAGCCGTACCATCGGGAGCGACACGGGGTACCTGCGTGGGAGGGTCCCCGAGGGGCCCTGGGCTATACTCTCGGCCCGTTCGGGAGCGCGATACCCGAGCAGTGTCCCCCGCGTGAAAGTCGCATGGCCGAAATCCTGACCGAGTCGTTCTGTGAGCGTTGTGGCACTCGCTACACGTTCGAGGCGGCCACCCCGAAGAAGCACCGCATTGGCCGGCTGAAGGTCCTTTCGAAGGGCCTGAAGAACTACGTCCTGAGCGACGACACGTCGCTCGACGAGGCGCTCGCCGACGCCCGCTCGGAAGAGGAGCGAGAGCTCAGCGGCGGCCAGCTGGACGCCTTCCACCAGACCTTCCAGTTCTGCATGTCCTGCCGGCAGTACACCTGCTCCAATTGCTGGAACGAGGCCGAAGGACGCTGCCTGAGCTGTGCGCCGTTGTCGCTGACCGGCAATGCCCAGCTTGGTTCGCCGCTCGACGACCTGCTCGCCCGGGGCGGCATGGCCCCCTTGGTCAGCCCGGCCGCGGTCGAGGCCGACCTCGCGCTCGGCACCAACGGGACCAGCAACGGCCAGCACCCCGCGGACGAGGTCGCACCGGCAGATGGCTCCGCCTGGCCGACGATCGACCTCTTCCGCACGGCAGGGAGCGCCCCGGCGGCCGACGCAGTGGTAGCGGTCGTGCCCGAGGCCGTGGCCCAGGTCGTGCCGGAGCCCGACGCGGCAGTAGCGCCCGAGAGTGCGGCCGCCGACGCGCCGGCAGCTCCCGAGGACGCAGAGCTCGGCGAGCACTCCGACTTCTGGACGAAGCCGTTCACCGGCTTCGCACCCATCACAGAGCCAACCAACGGCCACAGTCCTTCGAACTTGCCGGATCCGAGCCACGAGGAGGCTCGCCCGCTCGAGGCTGCTGCCGCCGAGGCTGACCAGCCGGTCGAAGCCGCAGTCGCAGTCGAGGCGGATGAAGCCCTGGTCGTGCCGGCGGAAGCAGCCGGGACCGTCGAATCACCGGAACCCGCCGCGGTCGCCGAACCGGTCGAGTCCGTCGAACCGGTCGTCGGATCTGTCGAGACGGTCGCCGAAGCCGTAGAGCCGATCGCGGACCAGCCACCCAGCGTCGATCCCGCTGCGGAAGCCAAGGCGATCGAGCTCGCCGAGCGGACGACCAGGTTGCTCGGCCGGCTGCGCGTGCAACCGCGCTCCGCCGGCTCCGCGCCCGCGCCGGCCGACGATCGCCAGGCACCGGCGGCCCAGGCCCCGGCTCCACCGACCCCAGCGCTTCCCCAGACGCCGGCAGCCACGCAGACGCCGGCCGCCGCGCCGCAGCCAGGCGCGTCCTGGCCGAGGCTCCGGCCGGAGCCCACGCACACGCCGGTCCAGCCCGTGCCACTGCCGAAGACGGTCGACGATCCGGCGCTGATCCCCTTCGACAAGCTCGTCGAGCACCCGGCTTCGCCGGCCTGGATGCGGCCGGCGGCCGGCGCTGGCCCGGTCGAGCCTGCTCCGGAGCCGGTCGAAGTGGCACCACCGCGGCCGCTACCCGAACCGATCGCCGAGCAGATGCCCGAGCCACCCGCCGCGGCTGTCACGCCGGCCGAATCCGCGGCAGAGCCACCCGCTGCGGAGCCAGTCCCGGCGGCCGCCGCGACGGACCGCGTCGAGATGCCCGCCTGGCCGCGCCTCACGCGACCACCGCTCAGCGACTCACCACCGGTCCAGGCCCCGCCCCTGCCGATGCCCACGCAGGACCCCCAGTGGCCGGCGCCCCTCCAGCCGGGCTACGACGCGAGCTCCACGCCGTTCTGGGCGACCGGAGACAGCGGCCGGGTGGCCGGCGAGATCGACGTCTGGACCGCGTCCGCTCGCGAGGTCGCGGAGGCGCCCGGCCAGATCGCGGGCGTCCAGTCGTGCATCAAGTGCGGCTTGTCGATTTCGGCGACGGCCCGCTTCTGCCGACGCTGCGGGTCCCGCCAGGGCTGATCAGGCAGGGCGCGCCCGCTCGGGCCAGCCCTCCTCCCGGAACCGGACCCAGACCAGCCCGAGGAGCAGGATCTGGGCCAGGATCGACAGCCAGGCCAGGACCGCGAAGACGGCAGCGATCGCACCGTACAGGGCCGCGATGCCGATCAGGCGCGGGGCAATGAACGCGAACACCTGGGTGAACAGCGCCCCGGCCACCCCAACGACCCCTGCGGGCAGGCGGATCGAGCGCCAGCGCGGGTGATGCGCCGGAATGAACCGGTAGACGGCGGCAACGCCCACAGCCGTGACGACGACCGTGATCAACGGGTTGATGATCCCGAGCCTGACGAGGTTGGGCAGGAAGATCGGTGCCCCGAGGTCGGCGACGACGAACGACGCCACGGACGCCAGGCCGAGCGCGACGGTCACCGCCATGAGCAGGATGACGACCGAGGCGACGCCCAGCAGCGACCGCTTCAGCAGGCTCCGTTCCGGCGTCCGGTTGAAGACCCGCCCGAAGCTTGCGTCGAGCGCTCGTGCGAAGCGGCTCGCGCCCCAGACGAGGGCCAGGAGGCCGACGATCGAGACCTCCGTGGCACCCTCGGTGATCGCGCTCAGCGTCCGAACGAGGAGGTCGCGGAGGGGCGGCACCTGGGCGGCGATCGCATCGACGATCTGGGCCTGCCGGCCGGGATCCTTGACGAAGAAACCGACGACCGCGACCACCAGGAGGAGCGCCGGGAGCAGCGCGAATAGCGCGTTGTACGCCAGGCCGTCCGCGAGCGTGCCTCCGCCGATCCGGCCGTAGGCATCGAAGACGAGCCGTACCCGGCGCGGGAGCGACCGGTCCAGGAAGCGTGTCCACAGGTCGCGGACCGCGCGGAGCCGCCCAGGCCGTTCTGGCGGCGGCGGTGCCTCCGATTCGACGAGGCTGATCAGAGCTCCTCGAACAGCCTCGGCTGGAGGTCGCCCGCCCGGACGCTGCGTGGAGCGGCGATCAGCGCCCGGACCTGGCCGCGCCGGACGAACCGGCGACCACCGAGCTTGATGCTCTGGAGTCGCCCGGAGCGAGCCCAGCGGCCGATCGTCTCGGGCCGGAACTGGATGTTCCCGGCGGCGAGGATCCGGGCGGCTTCGGCGAGGCTGATCCAGTCCGACGGCGTCGCCATGGTCAGTCTGAGTCCCTGCTCGAGGACGGGGCGGGCGAGCTGTCCTTGCTCGACCTCTCCTTGGTCGAGGCCTCCTTGGTCGAGCCGCCCTTGTCCGGGCCCTGCCCGGCGGTCTTCTCGCGGGACCGATCTCTGCCCGAGTCGCTCGAGCTCGAGGTTTCGCCCGGTTTCGAATCCCCCGAACCGCCCGTCGATTTCGATGAGTCGCCGTCGCCCCCGCTGCCGTTCGAGGAGCTCGAGTCGGAGGAATGGCTGCGCTTCGCCGGTCCCCCGCTGCGGTCCTTCTTCGCCCAGCCCGAGCCCTTGAAATGAATTGTCGGCGGGTTGAACAGCTTGCGCAGCGTCCCCACCGCGCCGCAGGCCGGGCAGGCCGCCGGTGGCCCGCCGTTGATCGAGTGGACGATCTCGCTCGTTCGACCGCAGTTCGAGCAGATGTAGTCGTACGTGGGCATCAGGTGGGCGCTTATCCCCGCAGGAGCCGCATGCCGCACTTCGGGCAGTAGAAGGCGCGGTCGTGCGCCGAGGCAAAGCCGCAATGGGCACACACGAGGCCGCCCCGGCCGGCGGCCGGCACGGGCCGCTCCAGGTCGGTCAGGCCCATCGAGTACTGGTTGGCCAGGATGTTCGTGAGCAGGCCGCCCAGGATCCGGGCGCCGTTCCGATCCGTGTCGCCGCGAACTCCCCGGCCACCCCAGCCGACGACGGCTCGCAGGACGAGGTCACCGTTCGACTCATCCCAGTGGGAGGCGACGCCACCGACGATCGCGCTGTACTCGGGGTAGCCCGACGTATCCGTCTCGCCCTCGAGCAGGCCGCAGGCGAAGGTGTCGAAGGCAAGGTCGATCGCGTCGATCGACTCCAGGACGACGAGCGCGTGGCGGGTGATCGGCGAGTTCGAGTGGTGGGCGTTGAGCCACTGCATCGCCTCGGATGGATGAACGATCGAGGGCGTCGCCTGGCTGAACTCGATCGGCAGCGGCTCGACCACCTCGACCTCGCTCCGGGCGATCCCGGCCAGCATCGACGGGATCTCGCCGATGGTCCGGGGGCCAGCCTTGAAGCGCACCCCGGCACTGCTCTTGCCGGCGTAGTACAGCTTGAGCTGGTACTCCTGGGCGGTGATCTCTTCGGGCAACGGCGTCGACGCGGCTGGTTCGGCGGCCGGCCTGGCCCCCGAGCTCTTGCGGCGCAGGAATTCTGGTGGCACGAACTACTCCCCGTGGTGTGGCCTTGGCCGATGATAACCGGACCCTACCCCGACAACAGCCCGGCGACGGTCGCGGTCCTGCGGCTCAGGCTCGCAGGCGCTCCTCCAGGCGGCGGACCTGGTCGGCCAGCTCGGCATCCCGGGCGCGGGCGCCGGCGACGACGGCGGCCGGAGCTCGGCTCGTGAACGCTTCGTTGGCCAGCCGGGCCCGACTCGCCTCGAGCAGGGAGCGGGTCGAAGCGAGCTCGCGAGTGAGTCGCTCGCGGTCACGGTCCGCGGCAGAATCGGCGCCGGCAGGCGCTCCTGCGCCTGCCGCGGGCCGGCCGACGACGGCCTCGAATCCCGGGCCGATGACCGTGAAGCCGCCGACGGTCGTCGCCGCGTCGAACGCCGCCCGGCTCTCGTGGACCCGCAGCGGACGGGCCCGGGCCAGCCGCTCGACCGCGGATCGCAGGTCGCTCAGCGCCGCGCCGCTGCCCCCGGCGACAACGACATCGACGGGCAGCCAGGCGGCCGCCTCGATCCGGGCCTCCGAGCGTGCGTTGCGGACGCCCCGGACGAGGTCGATGACGCTGCCGACGTCGACCTCGGCGGCCGCGTCGGCCCAGCCGGCCACCTCGGGACCCGGCCAGTCCGCGACGATGAGCAGCTCCGGGTCTCCTGGCGCATGGGGCGTCGCTGTCCAGATCGCCTCGGTGAGAAAGGGCATGAACGGATGGAGGAGGCGCAAGTCGGTGTCGAGCGCCTCGACGAGGGTCCACCAGGTCGCCTCGCGGACGTCGGCGACCAGGTCCCTGTCGGCAAGGCGGACCTTGGCCAGCTCCAGGCCCCAGTCGCACAGCTCGCTCCAGATCGCCTCGTACAGGACGCGTGACGCCTCGCCAAGGGCGAGATCGGTGAACGCCCGGTCGACCGCCGCGGCCGTCGCCGCCGTCCGGCTGCGGATCCAGCGCTCGGCTGGCCCGAGCAAGCGCGGGTCGGGCGCCACGCGCGGAGCGTCGTGCGGGATCGTCTCCGGCCGGGCCCCGAGGACGAAACGGGCCGCGTTCCAGAGCTTGTTGCCGAAGTTGCGAGCCGTGTCGAGCTTGTCCTGCGAGAGACGCTGGTCGTTGCCCGGAGAGACGCCGTTGATCAGGGCAAAGCGCAGGGCGTCGGCCCCGATCGTGTCGATCGCCTCGAGCGGATCGACGACATTGCCAGTGGTCTTCGACATCTTCTTGCCGATCGGATCGCGGACCATTCCATGGAGGTACACGGTCTCGAACGGCGGCCGGTCCATGAAGTGGATGCCGAGCATCATCATCCGGGCGACCCAGAAGAAGATGATGTCGTAGCCCGTCTCGAGGACCGTGCCCGGGTAGTACCGGGCGAGATCATCGGTCTCGGCCGGCCAGCCGAGCGTGGACATCGGCCAGAGGCCCGACGAGAACCAGGTGTCGAAGATGTCCTCGTCCTGGCGGAGCTCGGACCGCGGCCGGCCACAGGTCGTGCACGCGCCCGGCCCGTCGGCGTCGGCGGTCACGGTGATGTGGCCGTCGGGGCAGTACCAGGCCGGGATCCGATGGCCCCACCACAGCTGCCGGCTGACGTTCCAGTCACGGATCTCCGTCAGCCAATGCTCCCAGACCGCATCGAAGCGCTCGGGCACGATCCGCGTCTGTCCCCGGCGGGTCGCCTCGAGCGCCCGGGCGGCGAGCGGCTTCGTCCGGATGAACCACTGCGTCTTGAGGCGCGGCTCGATGATGTCGTTGCTGCGCTGGCAGCGGCCGATCAGCATCTCGTGGGGAACCGCGGCAACCAGGTCGCCCCGCGAATCCAGGTCGGCGAGGATCCGCCGGCGGGCCTCGGCCAGGGTCAGCCCGGCATACCCGTCGCCGTTCTCGTTGATCCGGCCGGCGTCATCGAAGACGTTGATCATCGGCAGGTCGTGGCGCCGGCCCGTTGCAAAGTCATCCGGGTCATGGGCTGGGGTGATCTTGACGGCACCGGTGCCGAATTCGGGCCGGACCGCCTCGTCGGCGATGACCGGTACGGGCCGCTCGACGAACGGAATCAGGACCGTCGCTCCGACCATCGGCGCATAGCGGGGGTCGCCCGGATGGACGGCGACCGCGACATCGCCGAGCAGCGTCTCGGGGCGGGTCGTGGCGATCTCGATCGCCTGTCCCGTCTTGACGATGCCGGCCTCGTCGAGGACGTGATAGCGGATCGTCCACAGCGTTCCCGTTTCCGGCGTCGGCACGACCTCGAGGTCGCTCACCGTCGTCTGGCAGCCGACACACCAGTTGGCCAGGGCCTCGGTCCGGTAGGCGAGCCCGTCGTCGTACAACCTCGTGAACGCCGTGCGCACGGCCCGGGCGCTCGTCTCGTCCATCGTGAATCGCAGGCGAGGCCAATCGAGCGACGAGCCGAAGCGCCGACTCTGGCGCAGGATCGTCTCGCGGGTCGTGTTGACGAACGCCCACATCCGCTCGAGATAGCGCTCCCGTCCAAGCGAGGCACGGGTCTCGCCCTCCCGGTCGAGGATCCGGTCGAGGACGACCTGGGCGGCGATCGAGGCATGGTCCAGGCCCGGCAGCCAGAGGGTCGGCCGGCCGTTCATCCGGGCGTGACGGACCATCACGTCCTCGACGTCCGCCGTGAACGCATGCCCCAGGTGGAGGGCGCCGGTGACGTTCGGCGGGGGCTGGACGATGACGAACGGCGGCGCGCCAGGATGCGCGCGGCTGCCCGCCCCGTCCGGCGCGAAGACGTCGGCGGCCAGCCAGCGCTCGTAGATCCCGTTCTCGACGACGCCGGGGTCGTAGACCCGGGGCAGGCCCGCGTCCGAACCGGGCTGACCCGGCCCGTCGCCGTGGTGCGTGCTCAGGCGCTCTCGCCGCGCTCGGCCAGCCATTCCTCGTAGTTCGTCTCATCGACGCCCTTGTCGAGGTCGACCTTGGTCAGCAGGAGGGGCAGGCGGCCATCCCGGATCGTCTCCTCGGTGATGATGCATTTGCGGATGTCGGTCCGCTCGGGGATGTCGTACATCACCTCGAGGAGCGCCTCCTCGACGATCGAACGCAACGCCCGGGCGCCGGTCTTGCGGTTCAGGGCAACCTCGGCGGCCGCCCGCAGCGCACCATCGGTGAAGGCGAGCTCGACCTTGTCCAGCGACAGGAAGCGCTGGAACTGGCGGGCGATCGCGTTCTTCGGCTCGGTCAGCACCCGGACGAGGTCCGCGGCGGTGAGCGCCGAGAGCGTCACGACGACCGGCAGGCGCCCGACGAATTCGGGGATCAGCCCGAACTTGAGCAGGTCCTCGGGCATCAGGTGGTCGAGGATCCGATTGCGCGCGGACTTCGAGACCTGGGCATCGGAGCCGAAGCCGATCGACTTCCGGCCGATCCGCTCCTCGACGATCTTCTCGAGCCCGTCGAAGGCCCCGCCGCAGATGAACAGGACATTGGTCGTGTCGATCTGGATGAAGTCCTGGTGGGGGTGCTTGCGGCCGCCCTGCGGAGGCACGTTGGCGACGGTTCCCTCGAGGATCTTGAGCAGTGCCTGTTGCACCCCTTCGCCCGAGACGTCCCGGGTGATCGAAGGGTTATCGGCCTTGCGCGCGATCTTGTCGATCTCGTCGATGTAGATGATCCCGCGTTGCGCCCGGGCAACGTCAAAATCCGCGGCCTGGATCAGGCGCAGCAGGATGTTCTCGACGTCCTCGCCCACGTAGCCGGCCTCGGTCAGGCTGGTGGCATCGGCGATGCAGAACGGGACGTCGAGGACGCGGGCCAGGGTCTGGGCCATCAGCGTCTTGCCCGAGCCGGTCGGCCCGACCAGGAGCACGTTCGACTTCTGGAGCTCGACCTCGTCGACCGTGTGGCCCGCGTTGATCCGCTTGTAGTGGTTGTAGATCGCGACCGAGAGGACCTTCTTCGGCCGCTCCTGGCTGATGACGTACTGGTCGAGGGCCGCGTTGATCTGGCGGGGATTGGGCAGCTTGGCCGCCTGCGGCCGGGCCTTCGGCGCCTCGAGCATCTCCTCTTCGATGATTTCCTGGCAGAGGTTGATGCACTCATCGCAGATGTAGACGCCCTGGCCCGCGATCAGCTTGCGGACCTGCTCCTGGCTCTTGCCGCAGAAGCTGCAGCGGTAGGGAACCTTGGGCCCCTTCGAGGTCGTCGTCGTGGTCACGCCGGGCTCCCGGCTCGCTCGAACACGTTCAGTCCTTGACCTTCTTCGGCGCGGGCGCCTCCTCGACGACGGCGGGGATCTCCCCGCCGGCGGCGCCGGCGTCGTGGGCCTGGGCGATCAGCGAATCGCCGGTTGCGGTGTACACCTCATCGATGATGCCATAGTCGCGGGCCTCGTCACCCGACATGAAGAAGTCCCGATCGGTGTCCTTGACGATCTTCTCGAGTGGCTGGCCGGTGTGGCGGGCAAGAATTCGGTTGTTCACAACCACCAGCTGCTCCCACTCGCGCATCTGGATCATTGCGTCGGGGGCATTGCCGCGGAATCCGCCGGAGCCCTGGTGGATCATGATCCGGCTGTTCGGCAGGGCGTAGCGCTTGCCTTTCGCGCCGGCGGCCAGCAGGACCGCGGCCATGCTCGCGGCCATGCCGATGCACAGGGTGCTGACCGGGGCGCGCAGGAACTGCATCGTGTCGTAGATCGCCAGGCCCGAGGTCACGACCCCGCCGGGCGAGTTGATGTACAGGCTGATGTCGCGCTCGGGATCCTCGGACTCGAGGAACAGGAGCTGGGCGATCACGAGGTTGGCCATGTGATCGTCGATCTGGTCGCCCAGGAAGATGATTCGTTCCTTGAGCAGGCGCGAGTAGATGTCGTAGGCGCGCTCTCCGCGGCTCGACGACTCGATGACCATCGGTACGAGCATTCGGGTTCTCCTGGAATCTCTGGCTGGTGCTGCGGGTTCAGGGTCAGGCCGGGGTGCCGGCTGGCTCGGTGCTCTCGACCGGTCCACCGGCCGGGGCGACGGCGGACGGGTCGGTCGCGCCGATCGCGGCATTCGAGCCGGCCGAATCGGACTCGACCGCCGCGGTGTCATTGTCTTCGAGGTGCGGCAGGGCCGGGTGCTCGGGATGGGCGGCCAGCCAGGCATCGACGAGGCCCTCGACCGTCCGCGTCCGGCGGAGCGTGCTCCGGATGAAGTTGCGGCCCCGTTCGGATTCGAAATAGCCGATCGTCTTCGGGTCGCCGGCGTAGCGCCGGCGGGCAGCCTCGACCTCCCCGGCGACGGCCGCATCGTCGACGACGATGCCCTCGGCGTCGGCAATCTTCGAGAGGACGAGGAGGGTCTTGACTCGTTCCTCGGCGCGCGGCCGGAACTCGGCGTGGAGATCGGCCTCCGTCTGGCTGGTCGCCTTGAGATAGGCGGCTTCGCCGATCCCCTGACGAGCGATCGAGGCCCGGAACTCGTCGTGCATCACCTCGACCTCCTGGTCGATGAGGATCGGCGGGACGGCGAGGGTCGAGTTGGCGACCGCGTACTGGATGATCCGGTCGCTGAACGTATGCCGGGCGCGATCGAGGGCGCTCTTCTCGAGGCGTTCGCGGATCGCCTCGCGCAGCTCGACGAGGTCCTTGAAGTCGCCCATCTGGGTCGCGAACTCGTCATCGAGCGGCGGCTGGACCTTCTCGCGGAGCTCCTTGACGTCGACCGCGAAATGGGCCGGCTGGCCGGCCAGGCTTGCCTCGCCGTAGTCGTCAGGGAAGGTGAGGTCGAAGTCGAGGTGATCGCCGATCTTGGCACCGACGATATGGGCCTCGAACCCCGGGATCAGCCGTTCCTCGCCGATCACGATCGGCATCCGGTCGGACGACCCGCCGTCGAATGGCTTGCCGTCGTGGCTGCCGACGAAGCCGATCACCGCGTAGTCACCGGTGGCGGCCGGCCGGTCCTCGACCGGCTTGAGGGTCGCGTTCTGATCGCGGAGCTCCGAGACGACCTGCTCGACTTTGGCGTCGTCGACGGCCTCGATCTCGGGCGCAAAGTTGAAGTCCCGGTAGTTCCCGAGGGTCACCTCCGGCGGTACCTGGACGGTCGCCTTGAAGATGACCGGCTGGCCCTCGACGGCCTGGACCACCTCGACCTCGGCCTCGGTCAGGGGCACGATCCCCTGCTCGACGAGCGCCTCGCGATAGGCGCCCTGGATGAGCAGCTCGACCGCTTCATCGAGGACCGCTGACGGTCCGAGGACTCGTTCGAGCATGAACCGGGGAGCCTTGCCCTGCCGGAAGCCGGCGACCTTCGTCCGTCGGGCGAGACGCCGGGTCGCCTCGTCCATCGAGCGATCGAGGCGCTCAGGAGGCAGCTCGATCTCGAGCAGGACGGTCGAATTCGGCGAGGGCGTGGCAGTGACGTTCATCGTCCGGGAGTATAGGCGGCGGCTCCCGACGACGCCGGGCTGGTGGGCGAGCAGAGACTCGAACTCTGACGCCGCTCACGCGGCACCGGCTCCTAAGGCCGGCGCGTCTGCCATTCCGCCACTCGCCCCGACCGGAGTCTAGCGGACGGTCGGGGGCTTGACCCCTGCCGGGCGGGCCGGCTTTGCTGGCGCGGGAGTCGCCGGCGCGGCGGCCGGCGCTGGCACCGTGCCCCGCAGTCCGTCGAGTGCCTTGCGGAAGTCGGCCTCGTCGACGTTGACCAGCTGGGAGGCCAGCCGCCGGGCAAGCGTCCGGCTGGCCGGTACGACGAGCCCCGCCGTCAGGGCCCCCGCGATCCCTCCGAGGAGTCCCTTGTCCTCCTCGGGCTTGCGCTTCTCGAGGTAATTGGCGAACTCGCGCTCGAGCGTCCCGCGGACCTTCTCGCCATCGTCACCGAGCGAGCGCAGCGCCGCATCCACCTGCTTGGGCAGGAGCGACGGCGGCAGGGGTTCCTTCTTGCCGCGCAGGGCCCGGCCGACGCCCCGGGCGACCTTGAGCGGACCGCCCAGCGCCAGGAACCCGGCCCCGGCGGCGATGCCGGCGGCCTTTGCCGGGCTGCGCCGGACCTTCGCCTTGATGTCGACGGCCGCCCGGCCGGCTGCCTCGAGACGGGCGAGCTCCGCGGAGAATGCCTCGCGGGCCGCTACGACTTCGGCCCGAGCGGCCTCTGCTTCCGTACCCACTCGATCGTCTCCTTTGTCGTCTCAATCGTGAGTCGAGGGTAGAACCGCTTCTTGAGCCCGTCGATATCGAGCCCCCGCCGATAGGTGTCGATGCCGACCAGCGCCGGCCACAGTGCCAGGGCGACGGCCAGGCCGAGGGCGACGGCCACGGCCACGCTGAAGTCGATGGCCACGACGGCCCCGATGATCAGGCCGAGGATCGCCAGGGCGATCGCGGCTCCGATCGTGCCGCCGGCGCCGAGGCGTCGCAGGAGCCCGACGACGATCCCGACCAGCGCGCCCACGATCAGGCCAGCCGCCAGCCCCACGACGAGCGGCCGGGGACCGGGATCCATCGACGGCAGGATCGACGTGCCCAGCGAGGTGAATGCCCGGTGGGGCAGGTCGACGGCCAGGACCACGGCCACCACGATGCCCACGATCAGCGCGACCATCAGCTGCGTCGCGATCCGCTGGCCGGGCACGTACAAGGCGGCCAGGACGAGGACCACGGCGCCGCCGATCGCCAGCTCGAGGCCGAGCAGGAGGCCCCAGCCGATCGAGCCGAAGAGCCATTCACCGAGGAACAGGGTCAGTCCGATGGGCAGGAGCAGGCCGGCGAAGAACAGGAGCCCGAGGGCGATCCCCGCCAGGATGCCGACGCGCTTGCCCTCGTCGGCGATCTCGCCGAGCTCGGCTCGGGCCAGGGCGATGTGTGCCCGTCCGATTCGCACGGCCGCCGCGATCGTCGCCGACAGTTGCTCGCGGAGACCGTCGGGGGCGCGGTCGGGGTCGGGCGGGGCCGTTTGATCGTCCAGGATCGAGTCTCCGGCGCACTGGCTTGGGCACTCCGATGATACCCGGCGCCACGCCGCACCACCCGTCACTGACCCGCCGACGCTGCGCTACGCTCCAGTCATGGACGCAGCGAGCCGACCCGAGCGGAACCTTCGGACGGCCGAGATCCTCGCCGTCGGCGCCGAGCTGACCGTCGGCGAGACCCGCGATACGAACAGTGGCGAGATCGCCCGCAGCCTGACCGAAGCGGGCGTCGCGATCGCCCGGATCGACGTCCTGCCCGATCGGCTGCGGGTCGTCGCCGGGACGTTCCGGGCCGCCCTGCGGCGGGCCGACCTGGTCGTCTCGACCGGCGGCCTCGGGCCGACCCCGGACGACCTGACGCGCGAAGCGATCGCCCGCGTGCTCGGTGAGATTCCCGAGGTCGATCCCGCCCTCGAGGCCTGGCTGCGCGGTCTCTGGTCGCGCCGCAAGCTGCCCTTCCCCGAGATCAACCGCAAGCAGGCCTGGCTGATCCCCAGCGCGCGGGCCCTGCCCAACCCCAACGGCACGGCGCCCGGCTGGTGGATCGACCGCCCGGACGGCCGGGTGGTGATCCTCCTGCCCGGCCCGCCGCGCGAGATGCGCCCGATGTGGGCGGATCACGTCCTGCCCGGCCTCCGGTCGCGCGGCCTCGGCCGCGGCCTGATCAGCCGGACCCTGCGCCTGACCGGGATCGGCGAGTCACAGGCCGCCGACCTCCTCGGGGAGCCGGTCCTGCGCCGGTCGAACCCGGAGATCGCCACGTATGCCCGGGTGGACGCCGTCGATGTCCGGATCTCGGCCAGCGACGGCCGCGGACAGACGGCCGACGCATTGCTCGATGAGGCCGAGGCGCTCGTCCTCGACCGCCTCGGGAGCTATGTCTGGGCCCGGGGCACGACAACCTGGCCGGAGGCGATCGGGGCCGAGCTGGAGCGGCTGGGCTGGTCGCTGGCGATCACCGAGAGCGGTACCGAAGGCTCGCTCGGGACGCTCCTCGGCGGACTCGCGGGGTTGCGACGGGCCGAGATCCTGGCGGGTCCGGGCTCGGCGGCGGCCGTCGGAACCCAGGCCGAGGCGGTCGCCGCCCGATCGGGAGCCGATGTCGGCGTCGCGTTGGCCGCCCGGCCGAAGGGCGACGACACCGCGATCAGCGTCGGCGTCGCAACACCGGCGGGCAGGCATCGCGAGCGCCGGCTGGGCTTCCTGGGCGGCAGTGCCGGCCGCTCCCGGGCCGCCCTGATCGCGTCGGCCGCCCTCCTGAAGGTCCTCCGGACCGCCCTGCCCGGGTCGAGTCGCCGCTGAGCCTCAGGGGCGGCGCGAAGCCAGCACCCGGATCGAAGGCCGCGGGCTCAGCATCTCGGCGCGATGATGCAACTCCGCATCCCGTGGCGAAGGGCCATCCGGGCCGTCAGGAGATCGACAGGACGGGGGCCTCGTTGCGTGCCGCGGCGACGCTCATCCGGGCGGCGATTTGCTGGGCGATGTCGACGAGTGCCCGGGCGGCCGGACCGGGCTCGCGCTGGGCGACTGCCGGGATGCCGACGTCGGCGCCCTGCCGGACCGTCACGTCGAGGGGCACCGAACCGAGGTAGTCGATGCCGTGCTCGCGAGCGAACCGCTCGCCTCCGCCCCGCCCGAAGATCTCGGTGACCTCACCGCAGTGGCCGCACACGAATGCGCCCATGTTCTCGACGATCCCGGTGATCGGGACGTTCATCCGCCGGAGCATCGCCAGCGCCTTGGTCACGTCGAGCAGGGCGACCTCCTGGGGCGTGGTCACGAGAACGGCCCCGGAGATGGGTACCGCCTGGGCGAGCGTGAGCTGGGCATCGGACGTGCCCGGCGGCAGGTCCACGACGAGGTAGTCGAGATCGCCCCACTCGACGTCGCGCAGGAACTGCTGGATCGCCCCGCCGATCAGCGGTCCGCGCCAGACGACCGGCTGGCCCTCGGGGACGAAGAACTGGATCGAGATCACCTTGACGCCGTGGCGCTCGAGTGGCGTGATCTTGTTGTTCGGGCTCGCCTTGGGCTGGCCCTCGACGCCCATCATCAGCGGGATGTTCGGGCCGGTGATGTCGGCGTCGAGCAGCCCGACCGAGGCTCCGGCCTGGGCGAGGGCGACGGCCAGGTTGACGCTGACCGTGCTCTTGCCGACGCCGCCCTTGCCCGAGACGACCGCGATGATGTTCTTGACACCGGGCAGGAGCTGCTGGGCCTGGGCGGGCGATGCCCGGCGGACCATGGCGCCCCAGGTGATCTCGATCGTCTCCGCACCGATCCCCCGGAGGGCCGCCCGGGCGTTGCCCTCGATCTCGTCCTTGAGCGGGCAGGCCGGCGTGGTCAGCTCGATCGTGAATGCCACGCGGCTGCCGTCGATCGCCACGTTCTTGACCATGTTGAGGGTCTCGATGTCCCGCCCGAGCTCGGGCTCCTGGACGGTTCGCAGGGCGGCGTGGATCGCGTCCTCGGTGAGTACGATCATGGGAGTGAGGTCCTCGGGCTCGGCAGCGGGTTGCCGGTTCTGACAGGTTTCGTGTCGCAATCGTAGCGCCGGTCGGGACAACCCGCCCCGCACGCGTGGGGACACCGGGCAAGCTCCGTCGAACCTCATGTCGCCCGGCCGCCGATGCCTTCGATTTTCGTCGGAATGGCGTCTCGAAGGCACGAAGTCCGCAGCCTCCACGTGTCCTTGACACCCGTTTCGGCGCGGCCCTATCCTGCGGCCATCGGAGGCGCTCGCGAGCAGGGAGGAGACGCCTTCGGTGCGCGCTCGCCTTCCACCGGGAATGGTCGCACCCCACGCCACAGGAGTCGTAGGGCCCTTGTCCGAAATCGATGTCCGGCTCGTCGACGTGGTCAAGCGCTTCGGCGACAGCAATGCGGTCGACCACATCACCCTCGACGTCAACGACGGCGAGTTCTTCTCGCTCCTCGGACCGTCCGGCTGCGGCAAGACGACGACGCTTCGGATGATCGGCGGATTCGAGCAGCCGACGAGCGGCCTGATCGAGCTCCAGGGCCAGGATGTCACCTGGCTGCCGTCGTACAAGCGCAATGTCAACACGGTCTTCCAGAGCTACGCCCTCTTTCCGCACCTCACGATCGAGGAGAACGTCGCGTTCGGCCTTCGGCGCAGGGGGGTCAAGGACGCCGAGGTGAAGTCGCGGGTCACCGACATGCTCCGGCTGGTCGAGCTGCCGGGCTTCGAGAAGCGCAAGCCGAACCAGATCTCCGGCGGCCAGGCCCAGCGGGTGGCCCTCGCCCGGGCCCTGATCAACCGGCCCGCGGTCCTGCTCCTCGACGAGCCGCTCGGCGCCCTCGACCTCAAGCTCCGCAAGCAGATGCAGGTCGAGCTCAAGCGGATCCAGCGGGAGGTCGGGATCACGTTCATCTACGTGACCCACGACCAGGAGGAGGCGATGACGATGTCCGATCGGATCGCCGTCATGAATCGCGGCAAGTACGAGCAGCTGGGCAACCCCGAAAGCCTGTACGAGCGGCCCCAGACCCGCTTCGTGGCCGGCTTCCTCGGCGTGAGCAACCTGCTCGCGGGCACCGTCGATGGAACCGCCGACGGCTACGCCCTCGTCAAGCTGGCTGACGACACCCGGCTGCGCATACCGGCGGCGCTCGCCGACGGCAATACCCAGATCGAGGTTGGCATCCGGCCCGAGAAGGTCCGCATGAACACCCCCACCGATGCGATCCCGGCGGCCGCCAACCAGCTCGACGGGACGGTTACCGACGTGTCGTACGTCGGTGTCAGCACGCAGTACATCGTCGACTCGAAGAGTGGTATCCCAATGACGATCTACGAGCAGAACATCGAGCGAACCACGAACGGCTCCCTCTACCGCCAGGGCGACGCGGTGCGCCTGTCCTGGATGCCCGAGCACACCTTCGTCGTCGGCAGCGCGCCGACGACGGCGCCGGGCGACTGACCCGGCTGAAGTTCCGACACCTCGCGAAGGAGATCGATGAGCGCCAACGACCAGCTTCCCGCCCTGCCGACCGTCACCCGCCGCCGCTTCCTCAAGGGCACGGCCCTGGCGGGCTTCGGTGCGTTCCTCGCGGCCTGCAGCAGCGGCGGAGCGACGAACCCGCCGGCCGGCCCAAGCGTCAACCCGAGCAACGCCTCGATCCCGACCCTGCCACCGGCCACGCCGGCGCCGTCGGTTGCGCCGACGCCCAAGGTGATCACCGGGCCGCTCCACTGGGCCCAGTGGCCCGCGTACATCGACCTGACCGGCAAGGCCGCCACGAACCTCAAGTACAGCCCGGGCTCATCGCCGACCCTCGAGCAGTTCAAGGCAAAGTACAAGGTCGATGTCGACTACGAGGAAAAGATCGAGGACAACAACACGTTCTACGCGACGATCCAGCCGGAGCTGGTCGCCGGGGCACCGACGGGCTGGGACCTGATCGTCATCACCGACTGGCTGGCGGCCAAGGTGATCACCAAGGGCTGGGCGGAGCAGATCGACCAGTCCAACGTGCCCAACTGCGTGAACAACCTGCGCGACCCGCTCAAGGGCCAGGTGTGGGACCCGAAGAACGACTTCCACTATCCATGGCAGTCGGGGATGACCGGCATCGGCTACGACAAGACATCGCTGGCCTCGGCCAAGGTCGCGGCGCCGGCCAGCCTGGCCGACCTGTACCAGATCGATCCCAAGAAGCTGTCGTTCCTCTCGGAGGCCCGCGACACGTTTGGGCTGGGCTTGCTCAAGCTCGGCAAGAGCGCCGACCCGCAGCAGACCACGGCCGACGACCTCCAGGCGGTCCACGATGACATCAAGCCGCTCGTGGCCGGCGGCCTGACGTTCACCGGCAACGAGTACCTCCAGAACTTCGCCGCCAAGAAGACCTGGGCGGCGATGGTCTGGTCGGGTGACCTGGCGTCGTCGGGCTCGGCCGACCAGATCTTCGTCTTCCCCACCGAGGGGACGATGCTGTGGACCGACAACATGCTCATCCCCAAGGGCGCCACGAACATCTACACGGCCGAGCTGATGATGAACTTCGTGTACGACCCGACGATCGCCGGCCAGATCGCCAACTTCGTGTACTACGTCTCGCCGGTCAAGGGCGCCGATGCCGTGGTCAAGTCCCTCAACTCGTCGGCCCCGCTCGATCCGGCCCTCTTTGCCCTGCTGTTCCCGCCCGACGACGTGGTCGCCAAGCAGCACAACTTCCAGTTCCTGTCCGACGACCTCGAGACGGCGCTGAACGGGCTGTATCTCGACCTGGCCGGCGGCTGAGCCCAGCCATCCCCGGCCGGATCAGCCGATGAGCGCTACCAGCCTGCCGGTTCGTGCCGGGCCGACCGGCCCGAGCTTCCGGCAGCGCATCGGCAAGGCAACCCCGTATCTCCTGCTCGCGCCGGGGATCCTGTGGCTGCTGATCTTCTTCATCCTGCCGACGTTCCAGATGTTCCTGACGTCGGTCTCGACGGGCTCGCTCGACAACGGCTTCAAGCTGACCTTCTCGGGTGCTGCCTATGTCACGTCGCTGACCAAGTTCGGCCCGCAGTTCCTCAACTCGCTGCTGTACGGCGGCATGGCCACCCTGCTGACCTTCGCGATCGGCTTCCCCGTCGCCTACACGATCGCCTTCCGGGGCGGGCGCTGGAAGAACTTCCTGCTGTTCATCGTGATCGCGCCGTTCTTCACCAGCTTCCTGATCCGGACGATCAGCTGGAAGGTCCTCCTCCTCGACGACGGCCCGGTTCTCTCGTTCCTGCGCGACACCCTCCACCTCCTGCCGCCCGACGCGTCGGTCATCGGCACGCCGATCGCGGTCATTGCCGGGATCACCTACAACTTCCTGCCGTTCATGATCCTGCCGCTGTACGTGGCCCTCGAGAAGATCGACCCCCGCCTGATCGAGGCGGCCAACGACCTGTACGCGAGCCGGGCCGGCGCGTTCCGGCGGGTGACGATCCCGCTGGCCCTGCCGGGGATCTTCGCCGGCACGATCCTGACGTTCATCCCGGCCCTCGGCGACTACGTCAACGCGACGCTCCTGGGCGGTCCCCAGACGCAGATGATCGGCAACGTGATCCAGAGCCGGTTCCTGCTCCTCGGCGACTACCCGGTTGCGGCGGCGCTGTCGTTCATCCTCATGGCGGCGATCCTCGTTGCCGTCTCGGTCTACGCCCGGGCGCTGGGCACCGAGCAGCTGACGGGCTAGGGCGATGACGGCCGTCAGCCAACCGCTCAATCCGACCGCCGCGGCAACGACGCGCCGCCCGCCACGGCGCTTCCTGCACGCGCTCGACCACTGGTTCCTGCCGGGCTTCACGGTCGTGGCGATCGGCTACCTGCTCGTCCCGATCGTCGTGATGATCATCTTCAGCTTCAACGACTACCAGGGGAAGTTCAACTTCGTCTGGCACGGCTTCACGCTCCAGGGCTGGTTCCACCCGTTCGACTGGCCGGGCCTGCCCGACGCCATCAAGACGAGCCTCTTCATCGCATTCCTGTCGACGATCGGCTCGACGATCCTGGGCACGTTCATCGGCCTGGCCCTGACCCGCTACAGCTTCAAGGGCCGGGGGGCGATCAACGGCCTGATCTTCCTGCCGATGGCCACGCCCGAGATCGTCATGGGCTCGAGCCTGCTGACCCTCTTCGTCAACTCGGGGCTGCAGGGCGGGATGCTCAACGGGATCGTGCCCAAGGGCGTCCTCTTCCCGCTCGGCTTCACCACGATCCTGATCGCCCACATCATGTTCAACATCAGCTACGTCGTCGTCACGGTGAAGGCCCGGATCGCGGGCTTCGACCGGCGCCTCGAGGAGGCTGCGATGGACCTCGGGGCCGACGAGCTGACGACCTTCTGGAAGGTGACGTTCCCGCTGATCTTCCCGGGCGTCCTGGCCGCGGCCCTGCTGGCGTTCTCCCTGTCGATCGACGACTTCATCATCACGAGCTTCGTCTCGGGCACGACCAACACGTTCCCGATCTGGGCCTACAGCATCATCAAGAACGCCCTGCCGGTGCAGATCAACGTGGTCGGCTCGATGGTCTTCCTCGGTGCGGTCCTGATCGTCGGCCTGTCGAACATTCGCCAGGCTCGCGGGAACCGGGCGTAGGCGATGGTTGAGACCCACCTCGAACGAGCGTCGAGCGAGCCGGCCACCGGCGGGCAGCCCTGGCCGGATCGGTCGGTCATCCCGTCCGTCTGGTCGCGGATCACGAACCTCGAGGTCGAGCGGGGCGAAGGCGCCTGGCTGATCACCCGGGACGGCCAGCGCTACCTCGACTACAGCTCGGGAATCGGCGTGACGAACACCGGCCATGCCCACCCGCGGGTCGCCGCCGCGATCGCCGCCCAGGCCGCCAAGCTGATCCACGGCCAGCAGAACATCGTCTACCACGAGCCCGGCCTGCGCCTCCACGAGCGCCTCCAGCACGTCCTGCCCGGCGACGGTTGGGGGGCCTTCCTCTCGAACAGCGGAGCCGAGGCGATCGAAGCGTCGGTCAAGCTCGCCCGGATCGCGACCGGCCGGCCGGTGATCATCGGCTTCCGTGGCGGCTACCACGGCCGGACCGCCCAGACGATGGCCCTGACGACGGCCAAGGACGTCTATCGCGGCCACTTCGAGCCGCTGCCCGGCTCCGTCTACCACACGGCCTATCCGTATTGCTACCGGGCTCCGGGTGCCAGCCACGATCCCGCCGCCTGCACGTGCGACTGGGAGGCCCAGCTCGAACTGACGTTCCACCAGATCATCTATCCCGAGCATGTCGCCGCGATCATCATCGAGCCGGTCCTGGGCGAAGGCGGCTACATCGTCCCGCCACCGGGCTTCCTGCCCCGCCTGCGCGAGATCACCCGCGAGCACGGGATCATGCTCATCGCCGACGAGGTCCAGACCGGCTACGGCCGGACCGGGCGGTTCTTCGCGGTCGAGCATTGGGGCGTGGAGCCGGACATCCTCGTGATGGCCAAGGGCATCGCCTCCGGCCTGCCCCTGAGCGGCCTCCTGGCGAAGCGCGACCTGCTCGCGAAGTGGCCGCCCGGCACCCATGGCGGGACGTACGGCGGCAACGTCGTGAGCTGCGCGGCGGCGAATGCCACGCTCGACATCATCGCGGACGAGCACCTGGTCGAGAATGCCGCGGACCGCGGTGCCCAGTTCCTGGCCGGGCTCCGGGGCCTTGCCCGGAAGCACCCGGCGATCGGTGACGTCCGCGGGCTCGGCCTGATGCTGGCCCTCGAGTTCGTCCAGCCGGGTGTCGGTGATGGCCGGACGCCCGACCCGAACCTGGCCAAGCGAGTCCTGTCCGAGGCCCTCGACCGGCACCTCATCGTCCTGTCTGCGGGCACGTACGCCAACGTCGCCCGGATCATCCCGCCGCTGGTCACGACGGCCGCCGAGGTCGACCAGGCAATCTCGATCCTGGACCAGAGCATCACCGCCGCCGGAGCCTGAACGGCCGCTCAGCTCCCGGTGTCCACGACCTCGAAGTCGGAGCCCTTGATCTGGTTCAGGTTGTGCAGGACGTCGTCGTTCCAGTGGGCATCCGAGGCGCCGCTGATGTACCACGGCGAGCCGTTGTCGGCGAGGATCATCCCGTAGTCCTTGAGCGCCTGGAGGATCACCCGGGTCTGGGCCCCGAAGTGGCTGATGTCGACCGACGCCTTCAGGCGGACCCGGAGGCCCATCGGCGGCTCGACGTTGCACGAGCCGTTGCCCGCCTCGTGGCGGGCCGGCGCGATGTAGCCGGCGCAGCTCGATGAGGCCGTGAACCGCAGCGCGTGGAGGATCGCGCCGGCCGCGTCCTCGTCGTAGCGGGCGAGGCCCGGCAGGATCGGCAGGCCGGCGGCGTCGGCGCTCGTCCAGCCGGCCGGCCGGAGGGCGTTCGAATCGAGGTTCCAGGTCGCACCCGAGCCGGCGTGCCAGCGGCCATTGGTCAGGGTCGCGTCGTAGAGCTCGTAGAGACGGCAGGCGTTGGTGTCGACCATCAGCAGGTGCCGGTCCGAGCCCGCCTCGATCTTGGGCCTGGCCGGGATCGGGTAGCCGACGTGGTCGGACTCCGAGCTGTAGTCGAAGGTCACTGTCGAGCGCGGTGTCGATGTGCCCACGATGTTGTAGGGGATCCCGTAGCCGGCGTACGAGCCGAAGTCCGGGTGGAGCCCGACGTTGAGGCCGATCGCCGCGATCATCGTCGCCGAGTTGCTCGCGACGGGCAGCCTGTCGACGCGCTCATTCCAGGCGTTCGACGCCGGGAAGATCTGGCAGTGGCTGAGCGGCGGGATCGCGATCGGCGTGGGGGTCGGCCTCGGCGTGGGCCTCGGCGTGGGATTCGCGGTGGGAGCGCCGGCGGCGGCGGTCGGCTGGCTCGTCGGCGTGCTGCCCGTGTGGGGCGCCGGGGTCGGCTCGGCCGAGGTCTTCGTCACCCCAGGCGTGGGGCCGGGCGTCGGTTGGAACGAGCTGCCCGGGGCGGGCAGGGCAAACGTGCCGGGGGCCAGGCCCGGGGCGATGGCCAGGTCGGACGGAGTTGACGGGCTCGGCCCGAGTCCCGACGGCGCGCAAGCGGCGATCAGGGCGACGACGAGCGCCGTGCCGATCGCGATCGATGGTCGGCTCCGGTTCACCCTCCGAGGGTATCCCGCGACGGCCGGACCCGAGCGCATCCGATCGTCCCGCGAGCGCCCGGCTATGGGTACGCGGACTGATCGTGCACCGAGCGGCTACATGATCCGCGGGTGCCAGCGGGGCTCGCTGGGCCGTCGGGGATTTCGGTCCGTGGCCGCTGAGGCCCGTTCGGCCCGATGTTCCGGCCTTGGGCAAGGCGATTCCGCGTGCATGGTCGGGATGGGCACAGAACCCACCCGTCGGGCCTCGGCGAGCGCCGATTCTGCTCGGCCAGGGCGGATCCGTAGTCTCCCTTGAGCGTGAGGCGAGGCCGAAGCAGCGTTCCGCCCGGCCCGCGTCCAGCGTCGCCGGCCCTGTCGACCTTCGCGACGCTCGCAGCGACCATGCACGCGGATTCGAGGAGGTCCAGGTGGCGTTCCTCGGGCGGCGCGCAGGCCCGACCGCCCACCCGAACCTTAGCCCCGCGGGCGCTCGCTCCGTGACCATTCCGGGGGTTACATGCGCTCAAGGCCACGGAACGAGCGCCCGCAACCCCAAAGGAACCGCGCCAGGTCCCGACCCGTCCCAACGGGGGTTGTCGAC
>JANWLH010000019.1 GCA_025450915.1 Candidatus Limnocylindrales bacterium
AGGTACTTGCGCGAGCTCCAGTTGCCGTATGGGCCGTCCCACATGTCGTAGCCCGCCTTCGACGAGATGATCAGCTCGTCGCGATGGCCGCGGAGGTCGGTGGCCAGGATCCGTCCGAAGTTCTTCTCGGCCGAGCCATACGGCGGCCCGTAGTTGTTGGCCAGGTCGAAATGGGTGACCCCGAGGTCGAACGCTCGCCGGATCACGGCACGCTGGCGCTTCATCGGCCGGTCATCACCGAAGTTCTGCCAGAGGCCGACCGAGATCGCCGGCAGCAGCAGGCCGCTCCGCCCGGTTCGTCGGTAGGTCATCTTGTCGTAGCGGTCAGCCGCGGGCTCGTACGTCATGGCGCAATTCTGCGCGCCCGGACACCGGACAGCACGCTAGAATCCGGCACTCGTGGCCACGATCCATCCGTTCCGTGCTCTCCGCCCGCGGCCCGAGGCAGCCGCGGCCGTCGCGGCCGTCCCGTATGACGTCGTGAGCACCGAGGAGGCGCGGGCCCTCGCGGCCGGCAATCCGCTCAGCTTCCTGCATGTCTCGCGGGCCGAGATCGACCTGCCCGCCGGGACCGACCCGCACGCCGACGTGGTGTACGAGACGGCGGCCGCGAACTTCGCGAAGCTGCGCCGCGAGGCACCCCTCGTCGAGGAGGCCGGCCCGAGCCTCTACCTGTACCGCCTGCGGATGGGCGAGCACGAGCAGATCGGTGTCGCCGGCTGCTTCTCGATCGACGAATACGACCACGACGTCATCCGCCGGCACGAGCGGACCCGCAAGGACAAGGAAGACGATCGCACCCGGCACCTGCTGACCCTCAAGGCCCAGACCGGGCCCGTGTTCCTGACGTACCCGGCCGTGGACGAGATCGACGCACTCGTTGCCCGCGTCGCCGCCACGCCGCCACTCTTCGACTTCGCTGCCGCTGATGGCGTCCGCCACTCCCTCTGGCGCCTCGACGCCGCCGGCCGGGAGCAGGTCGTCGGCGCATTCGGGCGAATCCCGTCCCTGTACATCGCCGACGGCCACCACCGGGCGGCCAGCGCCGCGCGGGCCCGCCAGGAGGTCCGGGCCGCGGCGGCTCCCGGCGAGGCGGTGGAGGCCGACACGTTCCTCGCGGTTGCCTTTCCCGACGACCAGATGCAGGTCCTGCCGTATCACCGGCTCGTGAAGGACCTCGGCGGCCAGAGCCCGGCCGAGCTCCTGGCCGCGCTCGCCAGGCAGGTCGAGGTCCGGCCCGGCTCGGATCAGCCCGGTGGGCCGGGTGAGGTGGCGATGTACCTCGATGGCCGCTGGTATGCGCTCGGTCTGCGCGAGGCGCCGGCCGGTACGCCGCCAGCAGAGGCGCTCGATGTCGCCCGGCTCCAGGTCCAGGTCCTCGGCCCGCTGCTCGGGATCGGGGATCCGCGGACCGACACGCGGATCGACTTCGTCGGCGGGATCCGCGGTCCCGCCGCGCTCGTCGAACGGGTCGATGGGGGAGCCGCGGCGGTTGCGTTCGCGATGCACCCGGTGAGCGTCGCCGACCTCATGACGATTGCCGACGCCGGCGGGATCATGCCGCCAAAGTCGACCTGGTTCGAGCCCAAGCTGCGGGACGGCCTCCTCAGCCACCTCATCTGAATGGAGCCAGCCGGATGAAGGTCCTCGTCGCGGATCAGTTCGAGCAATCCGGCCTCGACGGCCTGGCGGCCTCCGGCTGCGAGGTGGTCTTCGATCCCGGCCTCAAGGACGAGACCCTCGCCGCGGCCCTCGCCGAGAGCGGGGCGGACGTCCTGATCGTCCGCTCCACGAAGGTGAGCGCGGCGATGATGGCCGCCGGGAGCCTGGCCCTGATCGTGCGGGCCGGTGCCGGCTACAACACGATCGACGTCCCGGCCGCCTCCGCGCGCGGGATCTACGTCTCGAACTGCCCGGGCAAGAACGCGATCGCCGTCGCCGAGCTGGCCTTCGGGCTGATCCTCTCGCTCGACCGGCGAATCCCCGACAACGTCGCCGAGCTGCGGGCTGGCCACTGGGACAAGAAGCGGTTCTCGAAGGCCCGCGGGATCCAGGGCGCCACGCTCGGCCTGCTTGGCTTCGGGAACATCGCCCAGGAGCTGGCCCGCCGGGCGCAGGCCTTCGGGATGGAGATCGTCATCTGGGCGCGCCGCTTCGAGGCCGACCCGGAGATCGACCCGGCCGCGTTCGGGCTCGACAGCTCGGCGCATGCCCCGCGGGTCTCGGTGGCCCCAACGCCTGCCGAGGTCGCCGACCGGGCCGACGTCCTGAGCGTTCATGTCGCGCTCGCCGCGGAGACCCGCGGGTTGGTCAACGCCGAGCTGCTCGGCCACCTCCGGCCGGGCGCGTTCTTCATCAACACCTCGCGGGCAGAGGTCGTGGACCACGGGGCCCTGGCGTCGGCCGTCCGGGACAATGGACTCCGGGTGGGGCTCGACGTGTTCCCCGACGAGCCGACGACGCCGACCGCGGACTTCCGCCTGCCGATCCTCGAGCTCCCAGGGGTCTATGGAACGCACCACATCGGCGCCTCCACCGAGCAGGCCCAGGAAGCGATCGCGGCCGAGACCGTCAGGATCGTGCGCTCGTTCAAGGAGACCGGGCGGGTCCCGAACGTCGTCAACCTGGCCCGCCGGACCCGGGCCAGCTCGATGCTCGTCGTCCGCCACCTGAACCGGCCGGGCGTGCTGGCCCATGTGTTCGAGCAGCTCCTCGTGGAGCGGATCAACGTCCTCGAGACCGAGAACATCATCTTCGAGGACGGCGAGGCGGCCGTCGCCCGGATCAACCTCGACGGTGCCCCGTCGAACGGGCTGCTGGCCGCGATCGAAGCGGCCGACGCGAACATCATCAGCCTCCAGCTCGTCGCTCTCTAGGCCTTCAAGGAGCCGCCCGATGACCGAACGGATCTTCAACTTCTCGTCCGGCCCTGCGGTCATGCCGCTGCCCGTCCTCGAACAGGTCCAGCGCGACCTCGTCGCCCTCCCGGGCGTGGGCATGTCGGTGATGGAGATCAGCCACCGATCGAGCACGTTCGAGGCGATCATCGCCCGGGCCGAGGCGGATATCCGGACGCTGGCCGGCGTACCCGATAACTACCGGATCCTCTTCCTCCAGGGCGGGGCGAGTCTCCAGTTCTCGATGGTCCCGATGAACCTCCTGACCGAGGGCCGGACGGCGGACTACCTGATGACCGGCACATGGGCGGACAAGGCGGCCGGCGAGGCGCGCAAGGTGGGCGCGGTCCACGAGACCGGCTCGACGGCGGCCGACGGATTCAGTCGAATCCCGACCGACGCGGAATGCGAGCTGACACCGGCCGCGGCCTACGTCCACATGACCTCGAACAACACGATCGAGGGGACCGAATGGCACCGGCTCCCGGCGGTCGGCGACGTCCCGCTCGTCTGCGATGCCTCCTCGGACATCTTCAGCGGCCCGATCGACATCGCGAAGTACGGCCTCATCTACGCGGGTGCCCAGAAGAACCTCGGTCCGTCGGGGGTCACCCTCGTCATCGTCCGCGACGACCTCCTCGCCCGATCCGCCAGGACGTTGCCGACCATGCTGAACTACGCGATCCAGGCCGAGAACCGATCGCTGTACAACACGCCGCCGGCCTTTGGGATCTATGTCCTCGGGCTCGTCGTCCAGTGGCTGCTCGAGCTCGGCGGCCTGCCGGCGATCGACGCCCTCAACGAGCGCAAGGCCGGCCGCCTGTACGCGGAGCTTGACCGGACGGGGTTCTGGCGCCCCACGGCCCAGGCCGACAGCCGCAGCCTGATGAACGTCACGTTCCGCCTGGCGAGCGAGGACCTCGAGAAGGCCTTCGTGAAGGAATCGACTGTCGCCGGCTTCGATGGCCTCAAGGGCCACCGCTCGGTCGGCGGCATGCGCGCCTCGATCTACAACGCGTTTCCCGCCGAGGGAATTGACCGCCTGATCGAGTTCATGCGCGAGTTCGAACGGGTCAACGGCTAGTCCCAGGCCGCCATGGGACGGTGCCGGCTCGTCACTTGGGACGATTGTCGCCGGGAGACGCGTTACGGTCGGGTCGGGGCCGATCCCCGGGCGCAGACGACCCGGGATGAGCCGGCCCGTGCACGAATCTGGTCGGTCGGGTCTCGTCCGACGGGCGTCACGGCCTCAGCTTCGAGTTGTGCGTCTGGTGGCGACAATCGTCCGAACCTGGGGTCGGACGACCGAGCTCGCCGTGCTCATTCCGGTCGGAATCTGATCGTGAGATCAGCGCCAACGATGTCCGGCCTCAGCGACCATCTCGTCAACCCCACCGAATGCCGGCACCGAGCGTAAGGGACGGTTCATCGAATGGAAGACGTCTGTCGTCCTCGATTCGAACCCTGGGAGGCGCCTCGATCCTGGCTAACGACCCACTGGTACCGGTTCGATCCGGCCTTCGGGGGAGTTTCCGCGACGCACCGAACGGGCCTGGGTCAGGACGCCGCTGAGCTCCGGTCGGGGCTGGTGGATTCAGGTGGGGATTCCGAGCCGGCTGGCGTCCGTCTCATCGCCACCACGAGCGCCACCACCACGCCGAGCCCGATCAGGACGTCGCCGACGCTGAAGACGTTGGCGAACGGAATCCCGTGGGGAATCGCGAAGATGTCGGTCAACGGCTGGAGTGCCGGATGGGCCACGATCGAGCTGTTCGAGTAGACCGTCTCGGGCCCCCGGCCGAGCGCCGCCAGCGCACCAGGATCGGCCGGCATGTAGCCGCCGTTGGTGGCAATGGCCGCCATGTTCGAGAACGCGCCGAGGGCGACGATCCACAGGCCCTGGATCGAGATGTTGCCCAGGAGGGCGGCCAGCACGAGGGTGGTCGACCCGACATAGATC
Organism: Candidatus Limnocylindrales bacterium; assembly: GCA_025450915.1. GTDB lineage: Bacteria > Chloroflexota > Limnocylindria > Limnocylindrales > CSP1-4 > Palsa-1033. The sequence goes on from JANWLH010000019.1 coordinate 4,858, forward strand.
GGCACCCCGAGCGCGCCGATCTGTTCCGTGACCGGGGCCGAGAACAACACGACCTGGATCGCGAAGCCGAGGACGACCAGCCAGCCCCAGCGGAACCTGATCGCCGCCAGGCCGGCTGGCCGGCCGCCGAGCACGAGGCCGAGGAGCAGGCCGATGACGACGGCATAGAGGATGAACATCAGGCGCCCGCCGTCGACGGCTTGCGCCGAACGGGTGACCCAGCCGCGACCGGGATGCCGGCCGGGCTGCCTGTGGTGGCGGCGCGATCGCCGGTGAGGCCGAAGACGCTGGCCTGGGGCGCGCCGCCCGACAACGTGATCGCCGTGGCGATGTCGACCGCCCAGATCGCGCTCGCCAGGAGGGTAGCGGCGAAGGCCGCCGCCCAGTCG
>JANWLH010000020.1 GCA_025450915.1 Candidatus Limnocylindrales bacterium
AGCGGCTCGGCCGACGTAGATCAGCTACTCGGTCGAATGGCCGAATCGCGCTCGCACCTCCGCCCGCTGGCGTTTCGCCGAGTTCCTGGAGATGCCAACTCATTCCCTGCCGCGGCGATCGAGCCCCCAGCCGCGACGTAAGCGACCAGGGCCTGGCGCTGACGTTTCGTTGCCCGCGCCGCCTGCCTCCAGGTTCGATTCAGGCGCGCAAGTCCCGATGAGTCAAGGCGCACAAGTCGGGAAGAGTCAGGCGCATAAGTCGGGAAGAGTCAGGCGCACAACGGGCGTTTCACGCTCAAAACGCGTGCGCCTGATTTCCGCAGGCCGGTCAGCGACCCGATCGGGCGCCTCAGACAGCCAGCGCCTCCACAAGATGTCGTAGTGGGGGAGTCGCGGCACCACCACAGGTTGTGGGGGTTGGCTGGCGAGGAAGGATTCGAACCTTCGATCTCCTGATCCAGAGTCAACCGCCAGAATCAGGTCTCGCGAGCCATCGCGTGAGCGTGGCGGACAGCAATCTCTGTCCGATTCCGGGATGAGTCAAGCGCACATCCCGGCACTAGTTAGACGCACATTCTAAATGACGAGTGAATCAAGCGCCATTCGGGCTGTGGACCCGTCATTGGTCATCTGAAATCGGGACGGCCCGGCCACGAAACCTGGAGGGGACAGGGTGTCCCTCTGGGAGCTCCATCCGGATCTGGCACCGTGATGTGACTCTCTTGACACAGCCATGTCGCGTGGCGCACATTGCGGCACTGCGTACCGCTATCCGAGACAGGAGTCCGCTGATGACCGAGGCACGACCAACGATCGGATCTCCCGCGGACCGGGCCGGCAACATCGTCGGCCTATTCCACGGAGGGGTTACCGTCAGTGACCTCGATCGCGCCGTTGCCTTCTACTGCGACGTCCTCGGGTTCGCCCTCGCCGCCCAGCGTGACGCAAGCGAGGACTACCTCCGCGAGATGCACACCCAGCCGTTCACCACGGTCCGGATGGCCTTCCTGGCTATTCCCAACTCGGCGACGATGATCGAGCTGATCCAGTACGTGGGTGTCGACACGCAGGTGCCACGCTATCAGCCCAGCGACCCGTCAACGGGCCACCTGTGCTTCCTCGTCGACGACATCCACGCCATCGACGGGCGGCTCCGGGTGATCGGCCTGCGCTCGCGTTCCGCGCGCCCTGTGAGGATCACCGCCGGCCCGAACATCGGCGGCTGGGCAGTGTACTTCCACGATCCCGACGGTTATCCGCTCGAGTTCATCCAGCGGGCGCGGGCCTGAAGTGCTAGCCCGTGCTGCGGCGCGGAGCCCCGAGCGAGCTCGAGACGGAGCGAGCCGCCGCGATGACCAGCGCCATCGCCCGGGCCTCGGCCGCGCCGGTGAACTCGTGCTTCAGCCCGGCCACGCTGATCGCGGCGATCGCGCCGCCGGCCGCGTCCCGGATCGGGGCACCGAGCGCGCCGACGCCCACGGTCACGTCCTCCATGGAGACGACGTAGCCGCTCTCGCGGGTGCGGGCCACGTCGGCGCGCAGCTCCGCGGCGCTGGTCAGCGTCGCCGGCGTGAGCGCCGGGAACGGCGCTGCCTCGAGGTAGCGCTCGACCTCCGCGTCGGGCAATGCCGCGAGCAGGACACGCGGCCCCGCGCCGCAGTACAACGGCAGGGTGCCGCCCAGGCGGAGGGCCAGTACATCGACGTTCGAGCCGGCGAGGCGGTCGATGCACGTCGCCTGGTGGCCGTGGAGCACCGACAGGAAGACGGTCTGGCCGGTGGCCCGGCCGAGCTCTTCCAGGCTCGGCCCGGCGGCCCGTCGGAGGTCGAGCCGGCTCTGGACGAGCGAACCGAGCTCCATGAGCCACAACCCGAGGCCGAACGTCCCGTCCGGCCGGCGATCGAGCAGGCCGGCGCGCTCCATCGAACCGAGGACCCGAAACGTGGTGCTCTTGTTGGCGCCGATCCGCGCCGCGACCTCGGACGGGCCGGCGCTGGCCATGTCCCCGGCGAACGCTTCGAGGATCGCCTGGACCTTTCCGAGGACCAGGATCCCGTCACGCCGATCGCGAGCCGGCGGCGACCCACCGGCCTCGTGCAGCGCGGCCTGGACGTTGCTCGATGGCCGCTTGCTCGAAGTCATGGACGGGACACTAGCAGACGCCTCGGCCGGGGTGGAATGCGATTGACACCCCGCTATAATCGCGCAATGCGCAATTATGTGCCGCAATGCGGCACGGACAGGCCCCGCTGGTGAACGTGTCGTTTGACGTCCTCGTGACGGGCCTCGTGTATGCGGAGGGCCCCGTCTGGCTTGGGCCACGTGACGTGGCATTCGTGGAGCTCGGCTCACAGCGCGTGCAGCGCTGGACTGACGGCACTGTCCGGCTGATCGCGCGACCGGGTGGCGCACCGAACGGAGCGACGCTCGGTGCCGACGGCAAGCTGTACGTCGCGAACAACGGCGGCCTCTACCCGCTGACGCCCGAGCTCCTTGCCCGCGCCGACGACGGGGTCACCGGGCGGATCCAGCGGATCTCGCTCGATGGCGTGGTCGAGGATCTCGTGACCGCGCTGCCGCGGGTCGCCCCCTGGCGCCCGAATGACCTGCGCTTCGGCCCGGGCGGCTGGCTGTACTTCACGGATCCGGGCAACTGGGAGGCCTTCATCGAACGGACGCCCTACACCGGGGGCGCCCTGTGCCGCTTCCGGCCCGAGGCGGCCGGAGCCGGGCCGGTCGAGGTGGTCCGTGACTTCGGCGACTTCCCGAACGGCCTCGCCTTCAGCCCGGACTGGCAGCGGCTGTACCTGGCCCACTCGGCGAACGGGATCGTCCAGGTCATGGATGTCGAAGACGGTGCGCTCGGTCCGGCCCAGACCTTCTGCAAGGTGCCCGAAGGCGGCCCGGACGGGATCACCCTCGACAGCGAGGGCCGGTTGTACGTCTGCGGCAGCGTGTCCGACGACGGTGGCGATGCGATCTACATCTACGCACCCGACGGGACGCTCGAGACCCGCTATGACCTGTCCCGCAACTCGGACCCGACCAACCTGTGCATCGGCGATGGGGGCATCTACGTGACGTTGGGCCTCGCCGGCCAGCTGATCTTCATTCGCCACGACGCCCAACCGGCGGCGCTCCTGCCATGACCGGCACGGACGTCGTCAGCGCGGCCCATAGCGAGCCCGACGTGGCCGGGCTCCAGGGCATTGCGCGCCGGGTCCGCAGGCTCGTCATCAGCAGCGTCGCCCACGCCGGCGCCGGACACATCGGTGGTCCGCTCTCGGCGGCCGACCTCCTCGTGGCGCTCTACTTCCGGGTCCTCAACATCCGTCCCGACGAGCCGGCCTGGCCCGGGCGCGATCGCTTCATCATGTCGAAGGGCCACTCGGCGATCGGCCAGTACGCGGCAATGGCCCTGCGTGGCTACTTCCCGGTCGCCGAGCTCGACACGTTCGACCAGCTCGACTCCCGGCTCCAGGGCCACCCCGACATGACCCTCCTTCCGGGGATCGACATGTCCACGGGCTCCCTCGGGATGGGTCTCTCCGCGGGCATCGGGATTGCCCTCGGGGCGCGCCTGCGGGGAACGGCCGAACACACCTACGTCCTCCTCGGCGACGGGGAATGCCAGGAAGGCCAGGTCTGGGAGGCCGCGTTCGTCGCCGCCCGGTATGGGCTGGACAACATGACGGCGATCATCGATGCCAACGAGCTTCAGCAGTACGGCTGGGCCGGCGCTGCGATCGAGACGCGCCAGCCGCCGTGGGGCCCGGATGCCCTGGCTCGCCAGTGGAACGCGTTCGGCTGGACCGTCCACGAGGCGGATGGCCACGACTTCGTCGACATTGAACGGGCCCTCGGTGACGCACGGTGCGCCCGGGGTGCCCCGGCGGTCGTGATCGCCCGCACGATCAAGGGCAAGGGCGTCTCGTTCATGGAGGGCCGGTTCGACTGGCACGCCCGCATTCCCACGGCGCCCGAGCTGGCCGCGGCCCTGGAGGAGCTCGATGTCGCCTGAGGTGGCCGCCGTGCTGGGCCGATCGCAGCGCGAGACGTTCGGGCGCACGATGAGCGAGCTGGCGGACGAGAACCCGAACGTGCTCGTCCTCGATGCGGACCTCGCCAATTCCACCAAGGCGGACATCTTCGCCGCCGCACACCCCGACCGGTTCCTCCAGATGGGGATCGCCGAGCAGAACATGGTTGGCGTGGCGGCCGGCCTGGCGACCCAGGGCTTCATCCCGGTCGTGACCACCTTCGCCTGCTTCGCGGTCTATCGAGCTCTTGACCAGGTCCGGGTGCTCGTCGCCCAACCCCACCTGAACGTGAAGGTCGCCGGCGCCTACAGTGGCCTGCTGACCGGTTTCACCGGCAAGACACACCAGGCGATCGACGACCTGTCGGTGATGCGCTCGATGCCCGGGATGGTCGTCATCGCGCCGGCCGACGAGGCCGAGACGCGAGCCGCGCTGCGGGCGGCGATCGAGTACGAGGGCCCGGTCTACCTGCGCCTGACCCGCGATCCGGGGCCGCTCCTGTTCGCCGGCGAGGAGACGTTCGAGATCGGCCGGGCACGCTGGCTCCGGCACGGCGCCGACGTCACGATCTTCAGCACCGGCCAGGAGACCACCCGGGTGCTCGACGCCGCCGGGATCCTCGAGGGCCGGGGGATCAGGGCGGCCGTGGTGCACGTCCCCACGATCAAGCCCCTCGACGCGGAGCTCATCCGGCGGGCAGCGCGGGCGACCAGGCGAATCGTCAGCGCCGAGGAGCATTCGGTCATCGGCGGGCTCGGAGCGGCCGTGGCCGAGGCGCTCGGCGAGGCCGGGGGACTGCCCCACCTGCGCCTCGGGATTCAGGACACGTGGGGCGAATCGGCCTCGAATGATGACCTGCTCGAACGGCACGGACTGTCCGTCGAGCGTCTTGTGGAGAGCGTCGAGGGGTTTGTCGACGGGTCCGCGGCGCAGGCTAACAATCGTGAGTGAGGAGGCGAACGTGGAGACGGCACTCCTGCCGCGCAATCCGATGGTCGGCACGGCGCCCGGCCACGATCACATCGAGTGGGAATCGGCGAGTGGCGTCCATGTCCACACCGTCGACGGCCGCGACCTGGTCGACTTCACGTCCGGCGTCTTCGTGACGAACACCGGCCATTGCCACCCGCACGTGGTCGAGGCCGTCCAGGCCCAGGCGGCGCAGCTGCTCAACTGCTACGACGCGCCCACCCCGGGCCGGACCGAGGTGGCCGAGCGGCTGGTCAAGCTCGCTGGCCCGCCATTCGATGCGATCTCCCTGATGACCACCGGCGCCGAGGCGATCGACATCGCGGTCAAGGCAGCGCGCGCCTACACCGGCCGCTACGAGACCCTGTCCTTTGCCAATGCCTTCCACGGCAAGACGCTCGCGACGCTGTCGCTGTCGGGCCTGCCCGGAACGCGCCGCGGGGTCGGCCCGGTGATGCCAGGGTCGATCGTCGGGTTCTACCCGACCTGCTACACGTGCCCGCTGAAGCTGACCTATCCGGACTGCGCGATCGCCTGCTTCGACGCCACCGAGGAGATCTTCAAGGCGAACACGACCGGCAGCCTGGCCGCGATCGTGGTCGAGGCCTACCTCGGGGCGGGCGGGGCCTACGTCGCGCCGCCCGAGTTCTGGCCGAAGGTGCGGGCCTTCGCTGATGCCCAGGGCGCCGTCCTGATCCTCGACGAGATCCAGACCGGCTTCGGGCGAACCGGCACGATGTTCGCCTTCGAGCAGTTCGGGATCGTCCCCGACATCCTGGTCATCGCCAAGGGGATGGCCAGCGGCCTGCCGATGAGCGCGGTGATCAGCCGCCACGAGATCCTCGAATCCCTGGCGCCGGGGATTCTCGCCAGCACCTACGGCGGCAACCCGCTGTGCTGCGCCGCCTGCCTGGCGACCCTCGACGTGATCGAGGACGAGCACCTGCCGGAGCGCACGATGATCCTCGGCAAGCGGGCCCTCGACCGGATGCGCGGATGGGCGGGCCAGATTGAGGGCATCGGCGATGTCCGCGGCATCGGGCTCGCGTTCGGGATCGAGCTCGTCAAGGCCGACGGCAGCCCCGACCCGGAGCGAGCCCTCCGCCTGCTGTATGCCGCCGAGCGCGAGGGTGTCGTGACCCTGCCGCCGGCCGGTGCGTCGAGCAACGTCGTGAGGCTGGCGCCTCCCCTCGTGATCTCGGAGGCCGACCTCGATGCCGGCCTCGACGCCCTCGAGCGGGCGCTTCGCTCGTGATGCCGCAGCTGCGGCCTGGTCTGGAGTCAGTTGGAGGAGAGACGAGAATGACAGCATTGGTTCAGGGGGCGAATCGGGCGACAACGAGAACGAGCCTCATTCGACCGCTCGCCGTGGCTGCCGTGGTCGCGTCGATCCTGGCGGGCTGCGGGGCGTCGGCAACGGCACCAGCCGCGTCGGTGGCCCCCGGGGCCACGGCCCAGTCTTCGAGCGCGGCCGGAGCGTCTGCGTCTGGCGCACCGGCAACGCCCGTCGGCGCGCCGGTCGCCGGCGGCACGCTGGTGATGGCCCGCAATGCGGACGTGCTCAGCTGGGATCCGATCATCCCGACCGATAACCCGTCGATCTGGGCCCAGCTAAACATCTTCGACCAGCTGGTCCGGGTGGGGAAGGACGGCAAGTCCGTCGACCCCGATCTCGCCTCGAGCTGGGACATCTCGTCAGACGGCCTGACGTACACGTTCCATCTCCGCCCGAACCTCAAGTTCTCGGACGGGACACCGCTGAAGGCGAGCGATGCGAAGTTTTCGATCCAGCGAGCCATCAGCGACAAGGCCTCGCTGTGGGGCTTCCTCTTTCCGACGGACGTGACGATCGCCACCCCGGATGACGCGACGATCGTGTTCACCCTCAAGCAGCCCTGGTCGCCGTTCCTCGCCGACCTGTCGGTATTCGCGGCGTCGGTGATCCCCGAGGCGTACTTCAACCAGGTTGGCGCGGCCGGTTTCTCGGACAAGCCGATCGGCTCAGGCCCGTTCGTGATGTCGTCCTGGCAGAAGGGCAACGAAGTCGTCCTCAAGAAGAACCCGCTGTACTGGGACCAGCCCAAGCCGTACCTCGATGAGGTCGACCTGAAGGTCGTCGGCGAGGACAACACCCGGATGCTCCAGGTCGAGTCTGGCCAGATCGACGTCGCCACCGACGTCCCGTTCAACCAGATCGACTCGCTCTCGACATCACCCGGGATGGGCGTCCAGCTGGCCCCGGTCATCGGCACCTACTGGGTCCAGTTCAACGAGAAGCTGCCCGAGTTCCAG
>JANWLH010000021.1 GCA_025450915.1 Candidatus Limnocylindrales bacterium
ATGCATTCGCCTGGCACGTCGCGCCGTCGGCGACCTTCGCCGAGCTGACCGGCCTCGTACCGGACCGGACGATCCTGGCCCCCAACGGAACAGACACGAGCCATGTCCGGCCGGGTCCCCTGCCGGCCGAGCCGACGATCGGCTTCATCTCCGGCGCCGCCCCAGGACGGGGGATCGAGACGCTCGTCGAGGCCGCGCGACTCGTTCGCGAACAGCTCCCTGGGGTGCGCCTCCGCTTGTGGCTGGTCGCGACGGGCGAGTCGGGCCGGGGCTACCTCGAGGCACTCGGGGCCGAGCTCGCGGCCGATGCCTGGATCCGGATCGGGCCGGCGCCGTACGAGCAGCTCGGCCAGGAGCTCGCCGGCGCGACCGTCCTGTGCATCCCGCATCCGGCCAATGCCTACCTCGACTCGGCGATGCCCGTGAAGCTGTTCGATTCGATGGCCGCCGGTAGGCCGCTCGTCGTCACCCCGCGGACGGAGACCCGGGCGGTCGTCGAACGGGCCGACGCCGGACTCGTCGCCTCAGGCGAGCGTGCCGAGGACCTGGCGGCAGCGCTCCTCACGGTGCTTGCCGACCCGCAGCTTGCCGCCCGCCTCGGGGCGAATGGCCGGGCGGCAGCCGAGCGCGACTACGACTGGTCCGTGATCGGCGATCGGCTGGCCGACGAGCTGCTGCTTCGAGCGGATTCCTGACCAGTCCGGTTTCGCCCGGTAGCATGGCCACGTGAATCCTGCCGACCCGCGCCGCCCGGTGGCGATGCTGGCCCATTCCTACTACGAGGAAGACCCGCGCGTCCGCCGGGAGGCCGAGGCGCTCGTTGCCCGCGGCCGGGAGGTCGACGTCTTCGCCCTCCGCCGGCCCGAGGATCCCCGTGACGGCGTCCTGAAGGGCGTCCGGATCCATCGCCTCGACGTCCAGCGCCACCAGGGCTCGGGCATCGGGACGTACCTGCGGGAATACGTCTCGTTCCTCGTCCGTGCCGGCCTCGCCGTCACCCGCGCCCATCGCCGCCGGCGCTACGCAGTCCTCCACGTCCACACCCTGCCGGACTTCCTGGTCTTCGCCGGGCTGCCCCTCAGGATCCGGGGCGTCCCGCTCGTGCTCGACCTCCACGAGGCGATGCCCGAGTTCTTCCGGACCCGCTTTCCCCGGGCGTCGAACCCGGTCGTCCATCGGATCATGCTTCTCGAGGAGCGGGCTTCGATTCGCCTCGCAACTGCGGTCCTGACGGTCAATGACGCGCTCCGTGACCGCCTCGTCAGCCTGGGCGTACGGCCCGCCAAGGTCAGCGTGATCCTCAACAGCCCGGCGCTCGATATCTTCGATCCGGCAACGCAGCCGACCCGGCGATTTGCCGAAGACGGCGTCGTCCGCCTCGTCTATGCCGGAGCCCTTTCGGCCACGTATGAGCTTGACGTGGCGATCACCGCCGTGGCCTTCCTGCGCGAGCTCCGGCCCGATCTCGCGGTGAACCTCGAGATCTATGGGCGCGATTTCGGGGAGGGCGCCCTCGCGGCCCACGCCGCCGCCGTCGGAGTGGCTGATCGGGTGGCCTTCAACGACCGGATCCCCCTCGAGGACGTGCCCGCGGCCCTCGCATGTGCCGACATCGGTCTCGCCCCGACGCGCCGGGACCCCTACACGGACTTCAGCCTGTCGACGAAGATCTTCGAATATGGCGCGATGGGCAAGCCGGTCGTCGCGTCACGCCTGCCGATGGTCGAGCGAGTCTTTCCCCCGGGATCGGTGACCACCTACACGCCCGGCGACCCGACCGAGCTTGCCCGGGCGATCCTCCGGCTCGTCGACGACCCCGCCGGGCGTGAGGCCGCGGTGGCAGCGACGTCGAAGCGGGTCCATGAACTTGCCTGGGTGCACGACGCCGACAAGCTCTCAGCGCTCATCGACCGCCTGGCCGGGGACGCGACCGTCCACGCCGAGGGAGCTTCCGGCACGTCGGACGCGATCGCCCCGTGACCGCCCGAACGATCCGGTTCATCGAATCCGCGAGCGACGCCCAGCCGGCCGAGCCTGACACCGAGCAGCTTGTCGTCGATAGCGCCTGGACGCCGGGCCCCGGTGATCGACTCGACGTGCGGCCCACGCGCCCACTGATCACGGCCGCGCTCCGGGCGCACCAGCCCCTGGCCGAAGCGCTTGCCGCGGTCGACGACTGGGCGGCACGGGCCGACCTCGTCGCCCGCCTCGAGGTCAACGGGGTCTCGCACTGGTTTCGCCGCAGGATCGTCTACTGGCGCTGGCTCCACGATCGGCTGATCTGGCATTGGCTGCTGGCCGGCCTGCTCGCGGAGGGACCAATCGACCGGCTCAGGCTGGCCGTCACCGAGCCGGAGCTTGCCGACGTTGCCCGGCTGGCTCGCAGAATGGCGGACTGGACGGTCGAAACGGCCGTCTCCGGAGGCACCACGACCGCGGCCGTCGTGCCCCACCCACCCCTCCGGCGCCAGCTTCGGGATCGGCTGCGAGCCCCGGCCCGCCGGTCCGCGCTCGCGCAGCGACACAGCGCAATGTTCGCGCGGGTTGATGCGCTCGGAGGGGAGGGTAGCGGCGTCCTGGTGCTGACTGAGCCGTCGGTGCACCAGACCGTGACGAGCGGCGGCACCGATGCCCGCCTGGACCCGTTCCTCGCGCCAGTTGTCGAGAGCCTGCGGTCAGGTCGGCTTGATCCCGTGATCCTGGAGATCGGAACTCGAACGGCCGACGATCGCACATGGGCCAGCCTCCAGGCCGTCGGCGGGCAGCGGACGTTGCCCGGCTCGATCCTTGGTGACTCGTTCGCTGATCCGCGGGACGATGTATCCGCCGCAGCGGCTGCCGGCGTAGTCGCCGGGCGCCTTACGGGATCCTGGCTGCCGCTCGAGATCGATGGGCTCGACTTCGGCCCGCTGATCGTGGACGAGCTACGGGCGTTTGCCGCGACGGGCCTGGCCGGTGGCCTTCGCCAGGAAGCCCGGATCGAGCGTCTTCTCGCCCGACTACAGCCCGAGGCGCTCCTCATGATCAACGAATACAGCCGGCCTGAATGGATCGTTGCCGCCCGCCGCCGAGGGATCCCCGTTGCAGCGATCCAGCACGGGGTCATCCATCCGCTCCACGCTGGCTACATCCTGCCGGACCGACCTCCGTCACTGATTCTTGCGGACCGCACCTACGTCTTCGGACCATACGAATCGCGGTTGCTGACCGGCGAAAGCGTCTATCGGCCATCCGAGGTCCGGGTCAGCGGCGCCCCGCGCCTCGACCTTCGTGCCCCGCTCGCACCCGACGGCGCCGATCGCCAGGCAATTCGGGCGGAGCTCGGCGTTGCGGCCGGATCCCGGCTCGTCGTCTTCTCATCGACCAGCTCGACCGCGGTCCGCCGGACCGTGATCGCGGCCGCCTTCGACGGCGTCCTCGACGGACCATGGCCGGGTGTCCACTTGGTGGTGAAGCTCCACCCCGCCGAGGCAGACGGTGCGTTCTACGAGCAGCTTGTCGAGGGGATCGCTCGCGCGCGGGGCTTCCAGCCGCCGCCTGTGACCGTCGTCAAGGAGATTGACCTGTTCAGACTCCTGGCCGGCGCCGACGCCCACCTTGGAGTCTATTCAACAGTCCTGACGGACGCCGTCGTCGTCGGGACGCCGAATCTGATCGTGACGAGCCTGGCGGGCAGCGACTTGTTGGGCTACGTGCCTGCGGCGGTCGCCCGTCCCGTGCGAACCGCCGCAGAGCTCGTCGCGGCCCTGGATTCGAGCCTCGACGAGGGCGTCGACCAGACAGCCCGCCTTGCGTTCCTTGCCGACCATTTCGCGTCCGGCGCGGCCGCGCCGAGGATCGCCGCCGATCTACTCACCGGCTTCGCGGGCCGGGTCCAACTGCGGCGCGCGAAACCGGGCGACGCGGACCTGCTCCTGGGCTGGGCCAACGATCCCGTGACTCGGGCCAATTCGTTCCAGACGGCGACGATCCTGCCCGACGAACACCGTCGCTGGCTGGCGGCCCGATTGGCGTCGCCGACCTCGGCACTCTGGATCGGCGAGCTGGGCGGCGTTCCAATCGGACAGGTCCGGATCGAGATGGACGAAGCCGGTATCGGCGAGGTCGGCATTTCCGTGGCCCCCGGGGCGCGTGGTCAAGGAATCGGCCGACGCCTCCTCGGAGCGGCCCTGGCCGAGGCCGGCCGGACGCTGCCGCTGACCGAACTGGTTGCCCGGATTCGCCCAGGGAATGACGCCTCGCTGGCCCTGTTCCACGCCGTGGGCTTCAGCGGGCCGGCGCAGGGCGAGGATCCCGGAATGCCGATTGTCCTGACCACCGCGCTTCAGCACTGAACGGTTCGCCGGCCTCTCGCTTCGGACGCGTCAGGGCTTCTCGAGGAGCTGCCAGGTCACGCGGTCAAAGCCGTCCTCGGGTCCCAGGAAGCCTTCACGGCGAACAGCCAGGTCGGGAAACAGGTCGTGGTAGATCCGGCCGTAGTCACGCTTGAACAGGGCACCGGACTGGCCTCGGTAGGGAACCTCCTCGGTCCGCGGGGCGTGGTATTCGGCCCACAGGACGTACCGTTTCGAGCAGCGCACGATCTCGGCCAGGACCACCGACAGGCTCGCCTCCGGCTGGTGGATCAGGACGCCGACGGTGAAGGCCAGGTCCACCAGGCCATCCCGGAAAGGGAGCTGACGCGCTCGGCTGGCCACGACGTTGATACCCGGGGCATGGCTCCTGGCAATCGCCAGCGCGTCTGGATTGATGTCGATGCCCCAGGTGTCCGGAGCCTCGATGACCTGGGAGATTGGCCGGAGGTTGGCTCCCTGGCCGCAGCCGACCTCCAGGACCGACGTGATCGGGTAATCGGCCAGCAGGCCTGTCCAGAAGGCGGCTCGGCGCTCGTCGATCAGGCGATTCCGGGCGATATACGCCCGTCCGAACTCGCCTGCCCAAAGCTCCTCGAGGTCAGCGGCCGGACGTTCGTCGCCCGTTTCACTCAAGACGGCGCACCTGCGTCGAGCATCGCGGGACGGAGGCTGCTCACGGGGCGGTAGCCTACCGTATCCGAGGCACCCGGCCGCGCGTCACGAGGATCGCCGGTGGGGCGTCCCACGAACGTCTGGTATCTCTGGCTTGAGGTTGATCTGATGCGCGCCGCTCTTCTTGCCTGTGGTCTCGTGCTGGCGCTGGCGGGGTGCGCGGGTCCGAGCGTCCCGTCGACGGCCCCAGTGTCGGTCGCGCCGTCCGGCCAGCCGAGCTCGGTCCCGAGCTCCGCACCGAGCGCCGGCCCGACCGCCAAGCCCAGCCACACGCCGGCTCCGACGCCGAAGCCGATCGCGGTCTGCCTCGCGACTCAGCTCGCCGCCAAGGTCACGAGCTGGTCGGGCGCTACCGGTCACCAGATCGCGAGCGTCACCCTCAAGAACACCTCGACCCACACCTGCACGGTCCAGGGCACCCCCGAAGTGGAGCTCGTCGACGCCCACGGGATCATCCTGATCGACTCGCAGACGAGCGGTCCTGCTGGCTTGCCCCACGTCGCCAAGGGCGCTCCTGCCTTCCATCTCGTGGCCGGCGCCTCGCTCAAGACCATGGTCGACGACGACAACTACTGCCTTGGGACACCCAAGCTGCCGACCACCGTCGCCTTCGTCCTCCCGGCCAATGCCGGGCGGCTCGTCGCGGCGCCGGGGCCCGGCGGCACGGTTCCACCCTGCACCCGGACGCCCGGCTCGCTGGGCACGATCTCCATGAACGGCTGGGTGAAGTAGGGTCCGAGCGGCCAGCTGACCGACCATCGATGGCCGCTACACTCGCCGCGAGGTGATGCAGGCTACCAACACGCCGGGTCGGGCCATCGACGAGGGTCGCCGGGTCCCCGGACGGACGGCTGACCGGCCGGGGCGGTCGGGCTTCAGCAGCGCCTGGCCCGATCTTGCCGCGCTTACGGTCCTGCACGCGATCGGCGTCGCGCTCCCGGTGATCCTCGGTGCCATCTCCGGGTCGATCCTCGTCCCGCACAACGATGACCCGTCGATGCGCCGCGTCGCGCTCGGCCTCTTCGAGACCGGTCGTCTCGGCCTGAACGGTTGGACCTCGATGACCCTCGTCGGGCAGGTTCTTTTCGTGCAGCCGTTCCTGTGGTTGACAGGCGGCGGGCCATGGGCGTTCGCCGCAGCGACCTCCACGCTGGCCATCCTCGGGATCGTGTCCGGCTACCTCCTTGCCCGACGGCTGCTGTCCACTCCGCGGGCCGTGTTCGCGGTTCTCGGAATCCTCCTGGTTCCCGGGTTCCTGCTCAACACCACGACGTTCATGACCGATGTGCCCGCCTGGTCGGCGTCGTTGATCTGCCTGGCGCTCGGTGCCGCGGCACTTGATCGGACCGGCGGACGCCGCGGGGCCTGGCTCGCTGCGGCCCTGATCGTCGGCTGCTTCGCGTTCAGCGTCCGCGACTTTGCCATCGCGGCCCCGGCAGGCGTCCTGATCGCCGGTATGGCTCTCGACGCGGGCGGGCGGCGACGGTATTGGCTGGCCGGCGGCGCCGTGATCGCCGCCTGTGCCGCGATCTACCTCGTCTGTCTTGGCCTACCTGGCCGCTTCGAGCCGCGCCTCCAGGGAATCACGTCGGCCGACATCAACGGCCTGGTCAAGGGAATCGAGACCCTCGGTCTGGTCCTGTCGCCGGCCATCGCCCTCGCCTGGGCCGCCTGGTGGCGGCGCTGGCGGGTGGTCGACTGGCTGATCGGCGGAACAGTCGGCCTGCTCGTCACGAGCGGCGCGGTCGGGGCCCTGCTGCGCACCGCCAGATGGCCGCAGGTGCTCGTCGGCAACCTCCTCGAGGTGACGGGCACGCTCGGGACCGGAGCACTTGCCGGGGGCCGGCCCGTGCTCTTCCGACCACCGGCCTGGGATGGGCTGAACGCCGTCGCCCTCGGCGCCACGATCGTCCTGTTCGCCCTCCTTGGCGGCGTGGCCGGCGCGTACGGCCGCCGGCTGCGGCGGAGGCTGTCCGCCGGCCTCGGCTGGCGCGCTCTCGGCGGTCGTGTCCCTCCCGTCGTGGCAATGGTCGCGGTCTTCGCCCTCGTCTACGGCGTGGCGATCGGGTCGTGGAGCCTGCTCGTCGTCATGCTCGATCGCTACCTCTGGCCGCTCGTCCTGCCGATCTATCTCCTCCTGTTGGTCCAGCCGGAGCCCGCAGCGACTGTGGTCGAGGCGGCGCCGGCGGGCGCGCCGGGGCGATTCGGTCGTCGTAACCCGTGGTCGGCTCGATCGCCCGCTGCTATCGCCGGCCTTCTGCTCGCCGGGCTCGCCGCGACGTCGACGATCCTGCTCCTCAACGCCGATGCCTTTGAGGCGGCCCGCTGGCAGGTCGGCGACACGGCCGTCGCACGAGGCTATGCACCGGCCACCGTCGACGCCGGTCTCGAATGGGTTGCCTTCAACGCGACGGGCGTGGCGACGCCGTATGCGATCGCGCCGCCGGGCTGGAGCCGCTATGGCGCGTGGTGGCCGCCGTTCCGGCTCTGCGCGATGGCTTCGACCTCCCCGCTCACGCAGCCCGGCTTCGAGCTGATCGGGACCTTCCCCAGCGCCTACCGGCTGCTGCTGTTCGTGGGCCCGGACGAGCCGCTCTACCTGTATCGGGTGGACAGTCCGGGCTGCCCGGCCTAGGAGATCGCCGGACCGGCCCCAGGGCGACCCGCGCCCGCCGTTCCGGACGGCCACGGGGAGGCCCCCGCGCCCAGCGGATGGACAGTCGGACCGGTGCTGGCCCGGCGCGCATCGAAGAGCGCCGTGCCCGCCGCCGCCGCCGCGACCATCAGCCACCAGCCGATCGCCAGGCCGTTGGCCGTGATCGCCAAGCCCAGCCAGCAGACGAGCTCGCCCGTCCCGAGGAGGCCGGGAAGGGCGACGAGCAGGCCATGGCGATAGAGCGAGGGGGAGGCGACCACCGACGCGATCCCGAGCCGAGCGAGGCCGGCGGTACCCCGGCCGAGGATTGTCGCAATGGCGACGGCGGCCACGGCAAGGAGAACGTACGCCGCATACGGCATGTAGCGCGGCAGGGCCAACCCGTAGAGAACAGGCACCAGGGCCTGTGAGGCCTGGTACAGCTGGAGACCGTGGAGCCAGTCAGCCCACGCGGTCAGACCGACGAACGGCAGGGTGATCGCAGCCAGCCCGCCGACGATCAGGGCGCCGACGAGCAGGCCCGACCAGCGCCGTTCGCGGATCAGCCAGAGGGAGGGAATCGCCGACTGCACCTTGAAAACGGCCATCGCCGGCAGCAGCGCCGGCCGTCGCGGAGCAGCGACAAAGAGGGCGAATGTCAGGACCGCGACATTGCCGATGTCGATTCCCTCGAAGAGCGGCGGCCACAGGAGGAGGACCGCGATCCAGGCCGGCCGGACGCCGAGCCAGCGCAAGGCCGCGATGGACCCGGCGATGCTCAGTCCGAGCCAGCCGGCGATAACGAGCCCACCAGGGAGCACCGAGAGGATCCCGAAGAACGGCAGGGTGAACGGGGGGTACAGGAACGGCAGCTGGGCCTCGTCCGCCGGGACGCTCGTGACCACGGCCGTGAGATACGGCGGCTGGCCATGGAGGAACCGGGCGCCTGCCAGCAGGTCCAGATCCAGGTCGCGCATCGGCTGGGCACCGACCAGGGCGACGTCCAGCAGCACGAAGCAGGTGACGGCGCCCACGACGAGCAGCTCGGCCGGCCGCATGGCCGCCCGGCGACGCCGGCCGACGACGGCACCGGCCAGCACGGCTGCCGCGCCCACGAGACTGAGCACATCGCCCCCGGTGTCCGCCCTCGATACGAGGCGCAGGTTGATCAGGCCGTGGAGGGTCGCGTACCCGAGCAGTGCGGCCCCGATCGCCGAGGCCCCGAGGACGACGAACCCTGGCAGAGCGCCGGTCCGCGCCCCGATCAGCGAACCGAGGCCGGCTCCGGCCACGATCACCAGCCAGGCCGGGTGGCCCGGCAGGCCCCCAATCGGGACGATCGGCGCCCACATCACCCAGGCGAGCAGCACCAGGCAGGCGGCCCAGCCCGCAGCCCGAGCGGGGATCGCCATCGTCATCCGCCCGACTCCGGCAGACGGCGACCCGAGCGTCTCTCGCGCCAGGCGCTCCAGGCGGCCCATCCGGCAAGGATGAGGGCCGCCAGCGCGGCCAGGGCGAACCCGACGTACGTGAAGGTCGGCTCGTAGCGGAAGACGACCTGGTGGCTGCCGGCGGCCAGGGCCACGCCCCGGAACGTGCGATCAACGGTGACGATCGGCACGGGCCGGCCGTCGAGCTCGGCGACCCAGCCGGGGGCCATCACGTCGGTCAGGACGAGCATGCCCGCCCGATCGGCGTGCACGTCGACCTCGACGCGATCCGGGCTCGCATCCGCGATCGTGGCCAAGCCTGCGGGACCCACGGCGGTCGAGCTACCGACGCCCGTGAGGAGCTCCGACGGCACGCCCGCGGTCAGGGCATCGGAGACATACGCCTCCTGTTCCAGGCTGTCCAGGGAGGCTGCCGATAGCGCGGCGGTGACTGCCTCGTCATTCGGTTCGGCCACGACTCCACCGGCGACGAACGCCCGGGGCAGGACCGCGGGCACGTCGTAGACGGTCACGTTGCCGGCGTGGAAGCGACTGACGATGCCGGGCACGGTCGGGACCTGATCGCCGACGACATACAGCCAGCGCACCCCGGCCAGGGCGACCAGCTCCGGGTCGATGTTCGGGCCGAAGGCATACGCCCGAGCTCCCCACTTGTCGAAGTAGTCGGCCGTGGCCGGATTCGTCGCGAGCTGTGGAGCGATCAGGCCGCCGAAGAAGTCGTGGTAGCTGAGCGGATAGATCGCCTGGTAGCCGTCTGCCTGGAGGAACCCCGGGATGGTCATCCGGTTGGCCTGGTCGCCGAAGGTCAGGACACGGTCCTCGGCGATCCCCGGCTGGGCGGCCAGGAACCGCTCGCCGGCCGTCTCGGCGAGGGCAGTGCCATACGAGCTGATACTCGGACCGAGGAGGGCCGACCCGCTCGCATAGAGGGCGCGCTCCGAGACGAGAAGCAGTCCGGCCAATAGCAGGATTCCGGTGAGCTGGCCCGCAGGTCGAGCCCGGTTGCGGTACACGAGCACGGCGATCAGGATGGCGCCGCCGAGGCCCACCACGAGTGCTGAATCGGCCAGCACCCAACCGCTGCCCTGGCCAAGCAGCCCGTCGGGAGCTCGGGCGGCCCGCCGAACGTGCTGGACCCCGATCCACAAGGCGACGACGAGCGGTACGAACGACAGGCCGACGAGGCCCAGCCGGAGCCGCGAACGGAGCCAGCGTCGATCCGCCTTGACGAGGACATCGATCCCGAGCGCGGCGACGGCGGTGATCGCGAATGGGTAGAAGTGGCGGATTCGGACGAACTGGAACGACTTGAAGAACGGATCGAGGTTCTGCTGGACTGGCGCGATCAGGATCGCCGCCAGGTCGAGCACGGGGATCACGGCCAGGAGGCCGACGATGAACACCGTCCGCCGGTCCCGGCGACCCGCGACAAGACCTGTCACGAGCAAGGGCAGGCCGACGCCGCCAAGGAACAGCGTTCCATAGCGATACTCGCCCGGACCGAATCCGCCGCCGATCGGGACCGCGGTGAACAGCGCGGCGTAGTGCTCGACGATCGTCGAGATTGCCACCGGCACCGTTGCGCCGAACAGGTAGACGTCATCCCAGATCGTACGCTGAGACCCCGGCAGGAGGACCAGCTGCGTCAGCAGGACGGGGCCGAACAGAGCAAACGCCCCTGCCCACATCCCGATCCAACGCGCGATTCCTTCGAGACGGTGACCCTCGGAATGGACGAAGACGAGGTAGGCCAGCTGGATCCCCGCCATCAGGATGACGCACTGTGAGAGCCCCTCGTAGAGGGCCAGCGCGCCGAGCAGGCTCCCGGCGACGAGCGGGCGCCAGCTCCCGCCGGGCTGGGCGGCCCGGTCGGTGAGCCACAGGAACATCGGCAGCAGCAGGATCGAGAAGCCGTAGTTGTAGTGCCAGCTGCCGAACATGTAGAGGATGCTTCCTCCGATCACTGCCGGGGTCGGCAGTCGGAGTGAATCGCGCAGGAAGAGATGCATCGCCACGCCCGCGACCGTCGGCATCAGCCAACTTACGATCGCCCAGGCCCCGAACGGTCCGATCAGCAGGGCCAGGACCGTGTCGACGGCGAAGGGGCTGATCGAGAACTGCCCGAGCAGGGCATTGCCCGCGGTCAGGTGTGGATCCCACAGGGTGAGCCCGTTGGCCAGCCAATCGTGGACGACGATTGCCAGGCGCGGCACCTCCCCGCCATCGTCGAACACGTCGAGCGCGTACGCCGGACCGTTCTGCCCCGCGAGGAGCACCCCGATCACGGGGAACGTCAGCAGTCCCAGGAGGGGATAGAGCAGGAGGCGGTAGCGCTCCGATTGGAGCAGTCCGATCCACTTCATCGCGCGTGGTGATCCACCAGGCCCAGGATCGCCTCGGCGATGCGCTCAGCACCTCGACCATCGATGAGTTCGTGGGCAGCCCGGGACAGTGCGGCAAGCCGGCCGCGGTCGGCCAGCAGCTCGCCTGCGGCCCAAACGACAGCCGTCGGATCGACAGTCCGGCCGTCGCCGAGGTACATGGCCGCATCCGTCGCGGCATAGTCCCAAACGCCGTCGAGCTGGTCGTCGGCCGCCACGAGCAGGATCGCCGGGACGCCGACGCAGGCCGCCTCAAACTTCATCGTGCCGGCCCCGAGCACGGCCATGTCTGCAGCGGCAAGTCGCTCCGGAAGGTCGGGCGGGTCCCGCACAACGGGAGTCGTCCAACTCGTCGCCCTGCCGTCGTAAGCTGCCCCGACAATGACATCGGCCGCCCAGCGCGGGTCCGTCGCGAGGCCCATGCCGACCCTGCCGAGGACATCGTCGGGGTCGCTGCCCCCGAAGCAGATGACGACCCGCGGGAGCGCTCCAGCCCGGGTCGTCGCAGCAACGATTGGCCGGTCCCGTAGCCGTCGGTAGGCGGCGGAAATCGGGGCAAATGCATACCCGGCGAGGACTCGGCCGGCAGCCCCCGGTCCGGTCCAGGAGGGAAGTGATGTCTGCACGACGATTGCGGCCCTGCCGGCGAACGTCGCGGCGTCGTCGAAGACAACCAGCCGATCCGGGTCGAATCGACCCGCGACGGCGGCGAGGTCGGGAACGTCGAGGACCACGGCATCGGGATCGTGCCGGGCCCTGCCTCGAATGGAATGTCGCCAGCCGGCGATCCGGCGCAGCTCCATCTGGGTCAGCTCGCCGCGGATGAGCTCGATCTCCGTCCTGGCCCCCGCCCGGTCGAGTGCCTCGGCCACCGCGAGGGCTCGCGAGACGTGACCGCGGCCTTCATGGGCCGCCCCAGTGGCAACGAGCCGGACCACGGATTCGCCGAGCTTGCCCATGCCTGTGCCTGCGTTCGCGCCCGTGGCCGCTTCGAGGTCCCGCGGGTCGCGACTCA